>PXTS01000026.1:18198-19022 GCA_003022485.1 Bacteroidetes bacterium QS_8_68_28 | reverse complement strand
TCTGCCCCACGTATTCCACACGCCGCCATCGTTGCCCGAGGCCGCCCTGTGAGTGTCAGTTTCCGCAATAACTGCCTTCCCCTCCCCTATATACTGAGCTCTTTTTGAAAGTCCCGTATCTTCCATGACCACGATAGAGGATGGGGAGCGTCTTGTGTGCTGGCTCAACTCCATTCCCTTTTGGGTTTTAGTTCGCGTTGCGTGCAGACCCCTCCTGTATGAAATCCCGTGTCTCTCGCGGACACGCTTGCGGGCAGGGCTCCAGAGCTCACCATTGAAATCATCAAAGCCCTTCAGCAACACTATTGAGGACGGGCGATCGCGCTCCTGCGTCTGTTGCGCAACAGCCTGAGGAACGAAAATTAGAAGAATGACGAGAAGAAGTGTAGCCCGAGTCGCTGCAGGCATGGCAGAGAAGAAAGTATTTCAGATGGACAATGGTTTTGTGTGCTCCTACGCGCCTTTTTGAAATGGTACCCACCAGCGCATGCCGGCGGGTACCATTTCGACCTTTGCTGGAACCGTTTTCAGTGAGCCGCTTCACGTGACCTGCCGCCGGCCGTTCGTGCTCAAGACACGGGCGGCCTTTTTGCTTCACATTAATACTATACGGCGCAACCTCCGCTACGTCAAGGTGTTGCGGCGTAGGTCGCTCGTTTTCGGCAACGCTTTTCGCCCACCATGAAGGCCGTTCCGTACTTCTACCGCGCCATCGAGAAGCACGGCGTGCGCGAGAACGAAGTGCGGACGGCGTTGCGAAACGAGGTGGAGCGCGAGGTACAGCCGGGCGGGCGCATCCGACTCTGGGGTTGGGTAGCGGAACG
>PXTS01000026.1:0-18001 GCA_003022485.1 Bacteroidetes bacterium QS_8_68_28 | reverse complement strand
CGTTCGAGACAAAATCGGAAGCCCTCGAAGCGGCTCGTGATGCCACTATGGGAAAAGGGCTTCGATCATCTTGAACGAGTTGTGACCGATAAACCCGGTTGCCTAGTCTTTCGGAAGTCACCTGTCTTCCAAGCGGATACCGTCGAAGGTAAAGCTCCCATTGCTACCGGGGCCCCGAATGCACTTGCCGTTGTGCTTGCAAAGCTGCCGGACTCATGGCGTGAAGGAAATGCCGAAACGAATATCAAGCAGTTCGCTGCCGTAGGTGTAGTTTTCCCCGCCGACTAACGTTGCTTCGCTGAAAATGCCCACGCCAGCGAAAAAGGTGTGCGTCAGTCCCAGGCCGGCGTATCCCCCTATTCCCTGGTACGTGTTTATCTCGTTTGTTCCACGGCGGTCGGTGTGCGTGTAGGCAAGCCCACCATGCGCGTAGGGACGCGTCGTGCCCAGCGTCCAGGCGAGTCCGCCCTCGAAGGGGAAAAACGAGGTGTGCGGCCCTACGCTCCAAACGGACCAGTTTCCTCTACCCTGTCCGTAGCTGGTCGCGTGAACGGCACGAGCGCCGACGGCCCACCGCGGCGTGATAAAGAAGTCCAGCGACGGGTCCATGCGCGTGTATCCGACCTCTTTTTCGCCGCTGAGGTCGAGGTTGAAGCCCCCCAGCAACACCGCCGAGGGCTGGTCCTGTCGGTCAGGCGCTTGCTGCGCAACGGACTCCGTGACGGCTGTGGTAGTCAAAAGAACGATGAGAAGGAGAAATACGCGAGTAGTTGTTGACATAGCAGGAAGAGGACAAGATGAGTGAAGCGCTTCCCCCCCACTTCCCGTCTCGGCTACGACGGCGATTCCCCCGGCTTCCAGCACCTCACGTGTGCCGATGCGCGCCACCGCTTGCGGATCGGCCAAAACGACTTTGACCGATTCGGGGGCTTCACTACTCATGGCGGCGCGTGGCACTGCTGAAGAGGTACGGACAGCTCACGTTTCATACGGCAGAAAAAACCACGGAAACCACGGTTGCATCGTGCCGCTGTTCGTTGCAAAAGCGTTACCGCACGTCTCACTCGCCGGTGTGCTCCGCGATCACGCCCAGGAACGCCTCGCCGTAGCGCTCGCGCTTGACGTCGCCGACCCCGCTGAGAGCGTTGAACGCGTCGAGCGTGGCCGGGCGGTGCGCCACCATCGCCTTGAGCGTCTTGTCGGCGAAGACGACATACGGCGGCACGCCCTGCTCGCTGGCCAACTGGGTGCGCTTCTGCCTCAGCGCTTCGAAGAGTTCCTCCGCGCCGGGCGTGTCGGGCAGTTCGTCATCAGGCGCGGTGCGCGTTTGGGCCTTCGACGATGAGGGAGCGGGCAGGCGGTCTTTTCGGAGCTCCACTTCCCGCTCCCCGCGCAGGACCGGGCCGCTCGCCTCGGTGAGCTTTAAGGCCCCGTAGCCGGCCACGTCCACCGCCAGCAGGTCCGCCGCCACAAGTTGGCGCGCGACGGACTTCCAGCCGCCTTTGTCCAGCTCATCACCGATGTCGTAGGTCGAGAGCGTTTGGTGGCCCTTCTGGCGGATTTTCTTCGTGTCGCGCCCGATCAGCACGTCGGTCACGTGGCCGGCTCCGAAGCGCTGGCCCGTACGCACGATGCAGCTCATCAGCTTCTGCGCGGCCGTGGTGGCGTCCCACGTCTCGACCGGGTCGAGGCAGGTGTCGCAGTTGCCGCAGCGCTCGAACTCCGGCTCCTGGCCGAAGTAGCTGAGCAAGACGCGGCGGCGGCAGGCGCTCGTCTCGCAGTAGCCGAGCATGGCGTTGAGCTTGTGGCGCTTGGTCCAGGCGTACTCGGTGCCTGCGCTGGCGCTGCCCTCGATGATTTTTCGCAGGCGCACCACGTCGGCGTAGCGATAGGCCATCCAGGCATTGGCCGGCTGGCCGTCGCGGCCCGCGCGGCCGGTCTCCTGGTAATAGGCTTCGAGGCTCTTGGGCAGGTCCAGGTGCGCCACGAAGCGTACGTCCGGCTTGTCGATGCCCATTCCGAAGGCTACCGTCGCCACGATGATGAGGCCCTCCTCGCGCAGAAAGCGATCCTGGTGGCGTTGCCGTTTTTTCGACGAAAGCCCCGCGTGGTAGGGCAACGCCTCGTGGCCCTTTTCGGAAAGCCATGCGGCCGTTTTCTCGACTTTCTTGCGCGAGAGGCAGTAGACGATGCCCGCGTCGCCGCCCGCGTGCTCGGCCTCGATGAAGCGTTTGAGCTGCCCTTTGGGATTGCGCTTGAGCGTGACGGTGTAACGGATCTCGGGTCGGTCGAAGTCGGCGACGAAGAGATCTTCGCGGCTCATGCGGAGGCGCCCGAGGAGGTCGCGGCGCGTCTCCGCGTCGGCCGTGGCGGGGGGGGCAATGGGGGGCACCTGGGGGAAGCGCTCGCGCAGGCGCGCCACGTCGAGGTAGTCGGGGCGAAAGTCGTGTCCCCACTGCGAGAGGCAGTGCGCCTCGTCGATGGCGAAGAGGGCGACCGCGCTTTCCGAAAGGAGCCTCTGAAAGCGCTCGGTCATCAGGCGCTCAGGGGCCACGTAGAGCAGGTCGAGCGCGCCCTCCCGGACCTCCTGCCGCGTGCGGCGCTTGGCGCGGCCCGAGAGGCTGGAGTTCAGAAACGCCGCTCTTGCGCCCTGCTGGCGGAGGGCGGCCACCTGGTCCTGCATCAGCGAGATGAGCGGCGAGACGACGACGCCGACCCCTTCGCGCACGAGCGCCGGGAGCTGGTAGCAGAGCGACTTGCCGCTCCCCGTCGGCATCACCACCAGCGCGTGGCCGCCGCTGAGGAGGCGTTGAATCACTTCTTCCTGCCGCGAGCGGAAGGAGTCGTAGCCGAAGACCGATTGGAGCACCTCCTCCGGCGCGGCGCCGGTGACGTTCATGCCGGTGACGTTCATGCCGGTGACGTTCATGCCGGTGACGTTCATGCCGGGGCAGGCTTTCTACAGGTGTTTGCTGCATCAGACGCCGTGCCCGTGGAAGCGACGCCGCGCGCTGAGCGTCGAGGAGGGAGCCGTTCACGCTGCTTTCTCTACGCTGACCTTCACTCGCCAAGCCCGCTGCCGAAAGCATGTTCACCAGGGCGTCGATTTCGCGCAATCACGGGTGGGGACGACGCAAGGCCCTGTCGTGCCTCTACGGCTCGGAATACCGGCGACGTGGACCAGATTCAGGCGGCCTCTTTCGCCGCGTCCTTCGCCTGCCCGTTCGCGCGGGCCTTCGACGGGCGCGCATCGCGATCCTCGGCCCGCCCCGTCGCGTCGCTGCTGGACGCATCACTGCCGGCCTCGCCGTAGCGGGCCGTCATGCGGTCCATCAGGTCCGAGATCTGGTCGGGACCCAGCGCGTCGAGATGGCCCGTGCCGCAGTAGTGGTTGGCCGCGCTGGTAATCTGCGCGCGGCTGATGCCGTGCTCCTCGGCGGCGGCCAGCAGGTCGTCGAGCGTGGGCTCCACAGGCTCGGGCTGCGCTTCCGGCGCGGCGGGCGCGGTGTCGGGCAGCGTGGCCGGCACGCCCGGGGACGGCTCTGGCTGGGGCGCCTCGTCCATGCGGGCGAGGAAGTCGGCGAACGACGGGTTCTCCACCTCCAGCCCGACGGGGAAGTGCGGGCTGTTGGACTTGACCACGCGCGCGACGTGAACCTGCTCGAAGCCGTCCTGGCGCACCTCCAGCTCCACCATCACGTCCACGAAGTATTCGAGGCCGCCGGTGGTCATCGGAAGGACGCGGCCCATTTCGTTTTCCTCGGCGTCCTCGCGGCCCTTCGCGCCGATCTGATCGGTGATAACGACGTGCCGGCCGGAGTCCACGCAGAGGCGGCGCAGGACCTCCTGATACACCATCTGGTCGTTCTGCAGTTCGTCAGCGGTGGGCTGAGCCGTCGGGTCGCCAGTGCGGGAGCGCACGGCCTGCAAGGTCTCGCGGTGCTTGCGGCCGAAGTACATCGCCCAGGAGTCGAGCGCAAAGGCGTCGTAGCCCTGCTTTTGGCCTTCGCCGTCGAGCGCCCAGTCGATAAAGCGCGGCAGCTCGTCGGGGTGCTCGACCTCGATGGCGTCGAATTCGGAGCCGTCGGCGCCGGGCAGGAGGCGCGCCTTGCGAGGCGGCAAAGACGCTCTTGCCCGTGCCCGCCGCGCCGCGCACGGCCATCACGAGGCGGCGCTGGTTCGGGCGGCGGCTCAGCGGGTTGACTTTTTTCGAGTTGACTTTTTTCGGCGTGCCGTTGTTTTGCTGCGGTCGGGCGCTCATGGGGAGATCAGGGGGAATGCGGGAGAAGGAAGCGAGGAAGGCGCGCAGGCCTTCTGCTCTGCGTGCTGCGTCTGCTCCTACGATACGAAGCGCCCGTGACAGCGTAGTGTCACCGGCGCTCCGTTCGTTTGTAAAACGCGCTTGCGCGGCCCCACGTCGCCCTTCTCGCGTTGCTTCGGGTTCGTCCGCGTTGCTTCATTCCACCAGCGCGCCGAAGGGCACGCCGACGTGCAGGCCGTAGCTCATGGCCGGGCTGCCTTCGCCGTAGTACCAGTAGCCCGCCCGCGGGCCGACCGTCACGCCGTCGAAGGTGAGGGCGTACTCCAGCTCGACGGCACCGCCCCACTGCGTTTCGTCGAACTCCTCGGTGAAAAGGTAGCGCGTGCGCCCGTCGATGGGTCCAGAGTACACATGATCGCGGTCGCTCGCATCGAGCCAGCGCTCCACATCCACCGGACGACCGGGCGCGTCGAAGCGGAGCGACCGCGGCGCCTCCCCCCACTGGCGCCGCACCGCCGGGCCGGCCCCGATGCGCAGGTGGTGCGAGGCAGACCCGGTGTCGAAGCGAAGCGCGTCCACGAAAAACGTGAGGTCGGCGGCCATGCCGCGCCGTTTCGTCCAGCTCAGCCCTTCTTGCAGATCGGTGTCCACCGCGCGGCGGTACGCCCCGGAGAGCGCAACCCCCGTGCGACTTGAGAACACGTGCCGCGCCACGCTTAGGCGGTAGCTCGCCCCCGTCTCGTCGCCGTCGCCGAAGAACGTGCCGCGGTAGCCGGCGCTCACCTCGTAGCGACGCGTCCCGCCGGCGCGCGCTTCGCGTTGCCGCACCGGGGCGGCCGCCTCGAAGAGGCCGTCGAAGGCCACGCCCGCGCGGGCGGCAAAGTAGTGCGAGTCGTCCAGGAAAAGTGCGTAGCGCGGCTCCACGAAAAGATCGGCCCCCGCCCCCAGCGGCAGGCGCACGCCCGCCCCGAGGTCGAAGCCGAAGGAGGCCCCTTCCTCGCCGCTCCGCAGGCTCGCGTCGCCGTCTCCTTCGAGAGGATTGCCGTCCACGTCGCGCGCTTCGACATCGATGTCGCCGATGGTCGAGTAAAAGAGGCCAGTGCCGCCGCTCAGGTACAGCGCGGCGCGGCCCGGCGTGGCGAAGGTCCACTTCAGCCCCACCGTACCCGCAATGAGATTGTTTGCCCCGCCGCTGAGGTCGAAGTCTACGTCGCCAAACTCCGGCGAAAGCCTGCGCTCGATGGGATCCAGGAAGTCCTCGTCGTTGAGGAGCAGGCGCGTGTAGCTCGCGTCGAGGGTCACGTCGAGCGCGTCGGAAAGGGGCACGTCGAGGCCGGCGGCCACGCTCGGCCCGGCTCCGTGAAAAAAGGAGAGGCCGTCGGAGACGGGCAGCGCCGCGCCCGCGCCAATGCGCAGCGAGGGCGGGCGCAACGCTTCGCCGGAGGGCGGCGACGCGTCCTGCGCCAGCGCAGCGGCAGGCAGGAGCGCGAGGACAAGCGCAAAAAATGTAGCAGCGAGCAACGTTCTCATGACGGAGCGAGAGGATTCGAGAGGATTCGAAAAGCGAAGCGCGCGCGAGGCACATCCCGTTGCTGCCCCGCTTACAATCAACAAGCCGCGCCGCGCCCTTGCAAAGTAACACGTCGTTCCCCCCGATGCCCGCCCGCGACAAGCCGTTGCGCCGCAAGTACACGTTCAAGACCGCCGACGGGAACGGCCAGACGGCCCAGGTCGTCCTCGTCAAGCACAAACACGAGCGCGAAGCCCACGTCTGGATGAAAGCCTTCCTCTGGGCGCTCTACCTGCCGGCCTACCCCGACCTTCAGGTGGAGGTGCCGGCCCCGCGCGAGAACCGCTACAAGCCCGACGTGGTGGCGCTCGACCCGTGGGACGACCCGCGCCTATGGGGCGAGGCCGGCGGGGTGTCCACCGAGAAAATCCGGGCGTTGCTGTCACGCTACCCGCGCACGCACTTCGCGCTCTGCAAGTGGGAGCAGTCCCTGGGACGCGTGGCCCGGGCGGTGCGCGCGGCGATCCGTGACGGTCCCACGCGCCATGCTCCGTTCGACCTGCTGCGCTTCGACGAAGACAGCCGCGCGCGCTTCATCGGCAAGAACGGACGCGTGGCCGTCTCCTTCGACGAGGTGGAATGGCAACGCTTGTAGGAAGAAGGAAGGCGGGAAGGAAAGAAAGGGCCTGTTCGCCATTCTCACTGCCCACGAACCCTCACACCCTCTCTTACGCTCCTGTGCCCCTCGACGCCCTCGGATCGCTCGCCCCGCCGCCGCGCTTTGCGGAAGCGCGCTTCGAAGCGTACCAGGCCGAAAGCGACCAACAACGCGAGGCCCTGCGCGCCACCCGAGCCTTCACCGAGCGCGTGGCTGCGTTACCGTCCTGGACCGAGCGCCTGCGCGCCCGGCTCCCCGGCGCCGGCGGCCCCCAGGCCCCGCGCGGGCTTTACCTCGTCGGCCCGGCGGGCACGGGCAAGACGCACTTGATGGCCGCCGCCTTTCACCGTCTCGCGCCGGAGCGGCCGTGTGCCTTCCTGCACAGCGGGACGTTCTTTCGCACGGCAGCGGCTCCCCAGCGACTGGCCGAGGCGCTGGCTGGCGAGCAGGGCATTTGCGCGCTCATGCTCGACGAGGTCGAGCTCGACGACGCGGCCAACGAAGCGCGCCTGGCGCACTTTCTGAAAACCCTCACCGCGCGCGGTGTCGCCCTGATGGCCACCAGCAACGCGCGGCCCGGCGAGTTCCTCAGCCGCCACGTCTCCGGCGGCGGAGCGCACCGGCGCTTCCTCACCGACGCGCTCGCCGGACACAGCGAAACGATCCTCGTGCGCGGGGCCGACCGGCGGCGCGAAGACGGACAGTCACAGCACGGCGCGATCTTCGTCGGCCCGCCGGCAGAGGCCGAGCGCGCCCTGCGCGACGCTCACGAGGCCGCCTCTGCACCGAAGCGCTGGCTCTCCTTCGCCGAGCTGCGCCGCGCTTCCACCGAAACCGCCCACGAACGGCTCGTGGAGGAACTACTGGAAGCGGAGCACCTCGCGGTGGCCGGCGTCCAGATCGAGGGCACCGACGACGCGCTTCGCCTCCTGCGCCTGGTGGACGATCTCTACACCGCCGAAGAGGCGCCCGCGCTCTCCTTCTCGGCCGGGACCCCGCCGGAGGACTGGTTCGCCGCCGAGGGCACTGGGGGCCTGCGCGGCGGCGTGGCCGCGAAGTTCGACCGCACCGTCAGCCGCCTGCACGAGCTGTGCGCCGTGCGGTTCGTGAGCGGCGGGCGGCAGACGGTGGACGGAAATGGAGACCCTGGACCGAAGACGACAGACGGGGGGCCGCCAGAACGCGAGCGGTTTTCCGCCTCCTGAACACCGCGTCCGTATGCGGTCTACCGTCCACCATCCAGAATCAGAGCGAGCGCAAAAGCTCGATGCGCAGCGCGAGGTTTTCGGTGTACTGCTGCGGGCCGCCGAAGCCGCTCTGGCGGTACTGCACGCGCCCGCCCTTGCCGATCAGGACCGTCGCTGGGATGCTTCGGATGCCGAAGGCCCGTGCCAGCCGCCCGCCCGCGTCCCAGTAGAGCGGGAAGGTGTACCCGGCCTGCTCGATGAACCGCCGCGCCCGCGCCTTCGTCTCATTCCAACTCGTGTTGACGGCGAGAAACCTCACGTCCGGCGCGTCCCGGTACCGTTCGTAGGCGGCCTGCAGATGCGGGAACGCCTCGCGGCACGGGGCGCACCACGAGGCCCAGAAGTCCAGCACCAGTACCTTGCCTTCGAGCGCCTCGGGGCGACGGAGCGAGTCGCCGGCGGTGCGCCCGGGCGCGCCGCTGCTGTCGAGGCGTGTGAGGCGAATCGGCGGAGCGGGACGCCCCAGGCGCTCGGCCAGAAGCGCTGGGCGCGCGAGGCGGGCCACCGTGTCTCGAAGCCCGCTGGTAGAGCCGTGGCGTCGGCGGTAGTGGCGGCGAAAGAGCGCGCGGTTCGCCCGTTGCATCGGCGCGCGGCGAACGGCCTCCTCAGCGGCCGCGAAAGCGCGCTTCGGCCGGCCCGCCTGCTCGCGCGCCTTCGCCAGGGCCCGCCAGATGGACCCGTCGCCGGGACGTTCGCGGGCGGCGCGGGCGAGCACGGCGGCGGCTTTTGCGTAGTCTTTTCGGCGAAGATGGATGCGCCCCAGCACGGCGCGGTGTTTCCCGCGCTGCCGTCGCGCTTGTCGGCGACGCTTGGCGGGGGTGCGCGGGGCCGGTGCCCAGTCCCAGCCGCTCGCCGTCTTGAAAAACGAGTATTCGGTCGGCGTCTGGCTCCTCACCACTTGAATGGCCTGGCGGGCGTGCTTCGCCCCCGCATCGTAACGCCCCGCCTCAGCCAGCGCCCGCGCGAGCTGCCCGTGTGCCCGCGCCGGGTTGACCTGTTCGGCCGCGACCCACCGGCGGCCCGCCCAGCGCATCGAGTCGACATGGGCCGAATCGGCGAGGCCGGCGTCGCGGTATTTCTTAAACAGCGACTCGTAGAGGTCGCCTTCGAAAAATGAATTCGGGAAGCGCTCCAGGAAGGCCTCGACGCGGCGACGGGTGCGGGCCGGGCGTTGCCCCTCGGCGGTGGCACGGCGGAAGGCGGCCAGTCGCGCCTCGGGGCCCTCTTCATCCTCCTGCATCAGCGTGGCGCCCACGGACCGCGCCTTTCCCCGGCGGCCGAGCGCGTAGTAGGCACGCTGCACCTCGCGCAGCTTCTTCGAGTCGTCGGCATGGCGCTGGCGGGCGGCGTCGATCTCGCCCAGCACGGCGGCGGTGCGCAGGGAGTCGGCGCGGGCGTCGTCGGCCCCCTCCGCCTGCAAGGCGCGCAGGTGCGCCTTCGCCACGAGGTGATCGGGGTGAAGCGCCCGTTCGCGGCGGTACGCCTCCGCCAGCAGCGAGTCGGGCGCGTTCTCGCGATGCTCGCGCAGGAAGTCGGCGCGGGCGACGTGTGCGCCCCGCACGGGGGATCCGCCCGGGCCGTAGAGCATCCGCCCCCAGCCGACGGCCCCGCCGTTTCGGTCTTGCGCGCTGTCGGACTGAACGTAGAGGCGCAGGAAGCGCGCGCTCGAATCGGGCGTGAGGCGGGCCGTCCAGCGCGCGCCGTCTTTTTTCATCGAACGGACGCGGTAGTCGGGCCGCTGGGTGCGCACGACCAGTTCCAGCGCGCCCGGTGCACGGAGCCGCGCGCCCTCGGCCTGGGCATCGTAGGTGACGGTGACGGGACGGCCGGGTCGGGGGCGCTCCGGCGCGAGGGTCAGCGGCGCGTCCTTTCCAGAACCCGTCTGCGCGGCAGACGGCCGTGCGGTCCCCCCGGCGAGCCCCGCCAGCATGAGGAAAGCGGCGAAAAAGCGGTGCGCGGGCACGGCCAGAGGAAGGACGAACGAGCAGCAACGCGCGCGGACGCAGACCACGGACGCGCGCGGTCGCTCGTTCCCGCCGCCCGGCGCGCTCGGATTGCTCGAAGGGTCGGCCGGGAAAGACGAAGAGCCCGTGCTCGGCCCGAAAAGGAGAGCGTTTCTTCGGCGTCCGTCGATCTTCGGCGTCCGTCGATCTTCGGCGTCCGTCGATCTTCGGCGTCCGTCGAGCTTCCGTCGAACGCGAAGAGGCGGCGCCCGGCCCCGCTGTCGATCCGCGCATGATCGAAGCCGTGCCTTCGCCGTCCCCCCCATCCACCAGTTTCCCAGGAACCAGTTTCCCAGGAACCGACCGCTTCCCTCGCCTCGTTCGAACGAGTGCATTAGCCGACCTCTGGCACTACCTCGAAGACGCTTCGCGCCACTACGCCGAGGAAAAGGGGCGCGACGCCTGCATCCTGCGCCACCACGTCCTCGGCGGCTCGACGGACGTAGATCTCGCCTTCGCGCGTCGCCCCGCGTCTCCACGCGGCGACGCGGCATTGCACCTCACCGTCATCGAGCCCGAGGGCGCCGAGCGCCCCTTCGATGCCGAAGAGCGCGACGAGATCGCCCGCCACTTCGTAGAGCACTTGCGCGCGCACCTCGACCGCCAGGGCCGGCACGCTGAGGTGCACGTCGAGCGTGGCGAGATGGTGGGTGGAAATTCGTAGGTCGTGGTTCGTTGGTCGTGGCTTGTTCTCGCCGGCGCAGGCGGGTTGCCGTGCGGATCGGTAGACCCGGCCCCGGCCCACGTGGAGCGCGACGGATACGCCCAGAAAAGAGCGCGCGCCGAAGAGAAGCATATCGGGCGGCCCTCGAAGTTCACCCCGTACCGTCTGCAGCTCGAAGCGAGGCTCGCCGAGGAGTGCTCGAAGGCAAAGATGAAGCGGCGCACTAAGCGCGTCTTTTCATGCTGCCCCGACGGTCCCGCGCTCTCTTTCAACGAACGATTCCCTCCTGGATATGCTTTCCCGCCCGCTTTCGTCGCGCTGCGCCTTTTCTGCGCTCGCGCTTTGCTTCGCCGCGCTTCTTCTTTTTTTCGACGCGCCCGCCGCCCGCGCGCAGGACGGTCCCGCAGATGCGCCGGAGAGCTGCCAGTTCGCTTCGGAGAAACGCCTCGACCTGGACAGCAGCACGCTCGTCGGCTCGGGCGATCCCGTACTGGGCAACCCCGAGGCCGACCTCACGCTCGTCGAGTTCTTTGACCCGAACTGCGCGCACTGCGCGCGCTTCCACCCCGTGATGAAAGAGATCATGCGGAAATACGGAGACCGCGCGAAGCTCTACATGCACCCGTTCCCGCTGTGGGAGTACTCCCTCCCGCAGATTCAGGCGATGCTCCTGGCCGGGGAGCAGGGCAAGTACTACGACATGATCGACGCGCAGATGCAGACGCTCTACCGGGACGGGATGAGCCGCGCGCGCCTCGGCGCTTTGGCCGACTCGCTGGGCATGGCCCGGGCGCCGTTCGTGCAGGCCCTCCGGGAGGGGCGCAAGGCGAAGGCGGTTCTCGCGCTCCACCGGCAGGGTCGGCGCGCGGGCGTGGAAAGCACCCCCACGCTGGCCATCGGCAAGCGCGTCGTCGCGCCGGTCTCGCGCACGGCCGGGTGCATCGGGCAGCTCATCGAGGAAGAGCTGGCCGGACGCGAGTAACGCGCCGTTGGCTTCGCTCCCCCCGACGGACGACCCACGAACCTACCCCACCAGCCGCAGACCCGCGAACTTGAGCCGCAGTTTCTTCTGACCGATGTCTTTTCCGAAGAAGACCGTCGCCGTCGCCTTCTCGCCTTCCCCGTCACAAGAGAGGACCTTGCCCCGGCCGAACGTGTCGTGCTCGACCTCTGCCCCCGGCACGATTTCGCCGCCGTGCCCCTCGTCGTAGACCACGCGCCGCCCGCTGCCAGCGACGCTCGACGACGCCTCGCGGCGCGATTTCTCACGACGCACCGTGCGGCGCTTTTCGTTCTTCGAACCGGAGCGCGCCCGGGTGCTGGTGTCTTCAGAGCGCAGGTTGCGACGGTAGTAGTGCGGGTCGTCGCCGCGATAGTTCGAGTCCCCGGATCCGCTCGTCTCCTGCCCGTCCGCCGAAAAGCGGCCCTTCTTCTGCTCGTGGCGCTCGCCCGCCTCGGTGCGCACCACGTTCGGGTTTACCTCTTCGAGGAAACGCGAGCGCGTCGCGGAGGTGCGCTCGCCGTAGCGGTAGCGGCTGCGCGCGTGGCTCAAAAACAGGCGCTCCTCCGCGCGCGTGACGCTCACGTAGAAGAGGCGGCGCTCCTCCTCCAGTTCGTCGGGCTCCTCGGTGGCGCGCTTGAGCGGGAAGAGGCCCTCTTCCATTCCGCTCACGAAGACGACCGGGTACTCGGTGCCCTTCGAGGCGTGCATCGTCATCAGCGTCACACGGTCTTCGTTCTCGTACTGGTTGTCCTCGTCGGTGAGGAGGAGCACCTCCTGCAAAAAGCGGCTCAGTGTGGCCTCCTCGCCCTCGGCGGCGGTAAACTCAGAGATCGCGCTGATGAGCTCCTGGACGTTCTCCCAGCGCACCAGATTTTCACGCGTGTGCTCCTTGCGTAGCTCGTCGAGCACGCCCGCTTCCTTGACGAGCCCTTTGGCAATTTCTTCGGCGGGGGCGTTCTCCGCCTTCGAAGCATATTTCTTGACGAGAAAGCCGAACTTCTCGACGGCGTTTTTCGCGCGGGTGCTGAGGCTGTCGATCTCCTGCACGTCCTCGACGGCCTGCCAGGCGGTCAGGCCGTGTTCGTCGGCGTAGTTGAAAAGGCGCTCCTGCGTCTTCTGCCCAATTCCGCGCTTGGGGTAGTTGATGACGCGCGCCAGGCTCGCCCGGTCGCTGGGGTTGACCATCAGCTTCAGGTACGCCAGCACGTCCTTGATCTCCTTGCGCTGGTAGAAGCTCGTTCCGCCGATGATGCGGTAGGGAATGCCCTCGCCCCGCAGCTCGTCTTCCAGCGAGCGGCTCTGCGCGTTGGTGCGGTACAGGACCGCGAAGTCGCTGTAGTCGTACTCGCCCCGCACGTGCAGGTCGCGGATGCGCCGCTCGATTTTCTGCGCCTCGTCCTTTTCGGAAAGCGCCTCCATCAAGACGACCGGCTCGCCTTCGTCTTTCCGGGTCCAGAGCTCTTTTTCGAGCTGGTTTTCGTTCTGGTCAATGACCGAATCGGCCAGCCTCAGGATGCGCTCCGTCGAGCGGTAGTTCTGCTCCAGGCGCACGACCGTGGCGCCCGAGTAGTCGCGCTGAAAAGAGAGGATGTTCTCGATGTCCGCCCCGCGAAAGGCGTAGATGCTCTGCGCGTCGTCGCCGACCACGCAGAGGTTGTTGTGGCGCCCCGAGAGCATCTTGGCGAGGGTGTACTGCGCCTTGTTGGTGTCCTGGTACTCGTCGATGTGGACGTAGCGCCAGCGCTCCTGGTAGCTTTTCAGAATGTCGGGATGCTCCTCGAACAGGTCGATGGGCCGCAAAAGCAGATCGTCGAAGTCCATTGCGTTGGCTTTGCGGAGGGCCTGCTGGTAGGGGCCGAAGACGCGCGCAGCCATCTCCTGCTGACGCCCCCGCGCGATGTTTTCGTACTCCTGCGGTGCAATCATCTGGTTTTTCGCGCTGGAGATGGTGCGCTGCAAGGCGCGCGGCTTGAACTGTTGCGTGTCGATCTGGAGCCGCCCGCAGAGGTCGCGGATGAGGCGCCTGGAGTCGCCGGTGTCGTAGATCGAGAAGTCGCGCGAGTAGCCGATTCGGTCGGCCTCCCGCCGCAAAAGGCGCGCGAAGGTCGCGTGGAAGGTGCCCATCCACAGCCCCTTCACCCCGCCGCCGTCGCCGACGAGCGCGTTGACGCGCTCTTTCATCTCGCGCGCGGCCTTGTTGGTGAACGTCAAAGCCAGAATCTCGCGGGGCGCGGCCTTTCCCACCGCCAGCAGGTAGGCGATGCGGTGGGTGAGCGTGCGCGTCTTGCCCGAGCCGGGCCCGGCGATGATGAGCACAGGGCCGTCGGTGGCCGTGGCGGCCTGGCGCTGCTTTTCGTTGAGGCCGTCGAGGACGGCCTGCGCCTCCTCACTCTCGGCCGTGTTGGCTTCGGCGGTTTCCTCGGCGCGCGGGGGCAGGTTGATCTGGCGAGACATGAGGGCGCGGGGGCGTGGGAGTGCGAGGGGGTGGAGGCATTTCCTAAACTAACGCCCCCATTGCAGCGAAGAAAACCGCGCAGGCGTGAAAACAGCAACAGTCGCGACTGTTGCTGGACGTGAAGAGCGGTTCGAGGCGGCCCGGCGCTTGATTGCAACGGGGCCGTGACGTATGCTGTGGGGCAGCCTGACGATTCCGCCTGGCGCCCCGCACCCCCGCACTCTGTGTCCGTCCCCGTCCTCATCCTGCGCGGCCTCTTGGGCGTGGCCGTGATGGTCGGCATCGCCGTGCTTTTTTCGGAAAACCGCCGCGCGATCAACTGGCGGCTCGTGGCCACCGGGATCGGGCTGCAAGTGGTCTTCGCGCTCTTGGTGCTCAAGACCGGGCCCGGCTACGCGGTCTTCCGCTTCCTCGGCGACGCCTTCGAGGCGCTGCTGGGCTTCACCTACGAGGGCTCGGCGTTTATCTTCGGCGACCAGCTCGGGCGGCCCGACGGCGAGGGCGGCGTTATCTTCGCCTTCCAGGTGCTGCCGACGATCATCTTCTTCGCCTCGCTGATGGGGGTGTTGTACTTCTTGGGGCTCGTGCAGCCGGTCGTGCGCGGCCTGGGCTGGGTTATGCGGAAGACCCTCGGCATCAGCGGAGCGGAGAGCCTCGCGGCCTCGGCGAACGTCTTCATCGGGCAGACGGAGGCCCCGCTGGCGGTGCGCCCGTACGTCCAGTCGATGACGCGTAGCGAACTGATGACGTTGATGGTCGGCGGAATGGCAACCATTGCCGGGGGCGTCTTGGCCGCCTACGTCGCCTTCCTGGGCGGGGACTCGCCGGAGGCGCGCTCGCTCTTTGCGGCGCACCTCCTGAGCGCCTCGGTGATGAGCGCCCCCGGGGCCATCGTGATGGCCAAGATTCTCGTGCCCGAGACCGAAGAACCCGTCACGCGCGGCTCCGTCGAGCTGGACGAAGACACCGCCAAAGGCGAAAACATAATCGAGGCCGCCGCCGAGGGCGCCTCGCAAGGCCTCGATCTCGCGCTCAACGTGGGCGCGATGCTCTTGGCCTTCATCGCGCTGATCGCGGTGGTCAACGCGTTGCTGGGGCTCGCCGGCGCGCCGACCATCGGCGGCGTGACGCTCTGGGACCTCAACGCCTGGGTCGCCGAGGCCAGCGGCGGGCAGTTCGAGAAACTTTCTTTGCAGTCCCTCTTCGGCTTCGTCTTCGCCCCGCTGGCGTGGGCCATGGGGGTGGAGGCCGGCGACATCCTGACCTTCGGGACGCTCCTGGGGGAGAAGGTGGCCGTCAACGAGTTCATCGCCTACACGAGCCTGCGCGACCTGCGCGGTGTAATGAGCGAGCGCTCGGTCATCATCGGGACCTACGCGCTGTGCGGGTTTGCCAACTTGTCCTCCATCGCCATCCAGATCGGCGGGGTCGGCGGCCTCGCCCCCGAGCGGCGCGGCGAAATCGCGGGGCTGGGCCTACGCGCCGTGCTGGGCGGGGCGCTGGCCTCCTGGACGACCGCCTCGATTGCCAGCGTCTTGGTGGCGTGAGGATTTCGCGGTTCGTCCGCTCGCGTACGCCCGCTTGTCCGCGGTTCGTTTTTTCAAGGTTCGTTTTTGCAAGTGGCGAGCGACGTGCACATTCTGCAGCAATAGCACATTCTGCAGCAACAGGCGGCCTCCGCTACGCCGCATTTCTGCCATGACCTCGACGGTCGCCCCTTTCGGCTTTCTGCTACGATGTGGACAGTCAAGCCTTCCCGCCCTACCCGAGGCTCACGTTCACCCACGTCCACGACGGGATGTCGCGCCAGCCGTAGTTGCCGGAGCGCACGCGCGCCGGCTCCCATCGCATCTGCGTGATCGCGCGGCGCACCACGTCGTTGAGCACCGGGTGCGCCCCTTCTATCATCTTGATCGCCCGCGGCTCCCCTTGCGCGCTCACGCGCACCTGCATCCAGACGCTCCCGCCCTGGGAGCGCAGGCTGTCGGGGTAGGGCACGGGGATGTCTTCCCCGAGCTGGAGCTTCTGGACCGGCGGGTAGAAGTGATCGGTGATGCGGTCGTGACTGCGCTTGACGAAGGCGTCCATGCTGTCCTGCACGTTGGGCGCGGAGGCGATCTTCCCTGCGCGCGGGGCCACGTGCTCCGCAAAGAGCGAGTCGACGGTTTCGGGGGCCTTGCGGTAGAGCTTCTCGAGATCCTGCTTGGCCGCGAGTGCCACCTGCTCGGCCGTCGGGTCGGCGTTGGCAGAGAAGACGGGCGCCTGCCCACTCACGCCCATCGCCTCGATGGTCGAGAGGTCGCGGAAGGCGCTCGCCGTATCGGCCTCGGCGGTCCACCAGCGCGTACTGTCGGCCTGCCAGCCTTCGGGCGGACTGGTCTCGACGCTCGAGCCGCCGCACCCGGCCAGCATGGCCAGCGCGGCCGCAAGCAGAGCCGCCGAAAGCAACGAATCGTGGCGAGCGGGGCACAGGGTCATGGGCCGAAAAACGGTGGGCTGAAAAACGGACCGAGAAAAAGAGCAGGCAGGCAGGCTTTCAAGAAAACCGGACGCCTCCGCGCGCGAGCTGGTACACGTGCTTCGTCGCAAAGCGCGGGCGGTGCAGGTGCTCGCTCACGAATCGGCGGAATCCGCGCTCGTTCCAGAAGTTGACGTGGCCGGGGTCGGGGCTGAGGCCCAGCGCGCGCCCCAGGCCGTTGATCCAGCGGAAGTACGGCTCGCGCGGGACGCTGAGAACGACCGCGCGGTCCGCCACGCGACGCAGCTCGACGAGCGCTTCGGCGGGCCGGTCGAGATGTTCGAGCACTTCGCTGCACAGAACCGTGTCGAAGGCGCCGTCTGCGAACGGCAGGTCGTAGAGATCGCCCACGACGTACTGCACGCGCCTGCCCGGGCAACGGCGGGCGTAGCGGATGGCCGCCGCGCTCACGTCCACCCCCGTCAGCGACCAGCTCGCGTTTTGCTTGCGCAAAAAGCGCGTCACGAAGCCTTCCCCGCACCCGGCATCCAGCACCGACTGCGGCGCGGTGCGCGCGAGCATCTCGTAGAGGCGATGCATGAACTGGCGCAGGTGCCAGTGGTAGAGCGCCCCGCCGGAGGTGTACTTGTGCAGATTGGGCGAGTCGTGGGCAGGCGGCGGCCCGTCGTCCGTCTTGTCGTCCGTCCCGTCGTCCGTCCCGGCGGGCGGCGGCGCGCCGGTCTCGGAAAAGGCCGAAGGGGACGAGCAGTGCTCGGTCGGCGTACTCATGCGGCGGGCGTCGAGGCGAAAGGAGGTGAAACAGACGGGGGGGCGCCCCGGCACGACGTGCGCGGCGCAGACCGGCGCGCCGAGGACGAAATTATTCGTTGACTTCTCCCCCGGATGGAATCCGGGGGATTCTTCCCCCGCGCGGAAAAGAATTACTCATTCGTAGGACCATGCGCGCTTAGCCCGGATCTGTTGATCCGAAAGGCGTCCCGCGTCTTACTGTGTCCTCCCGAGTCATTAGCTTCTTGGGAAGCTCCCGCCAGCCCGGCGGTACGAATGTTTTCGGCGGCGTTGATGTCGCGGTCGTGATCGGCCTCACATCGAGGGCAGTCCCACGACCGGACCGAAAGCGGCTTGCTCTCGGTGACGTATCCGCACCCGGAGCAACGCTTCGTCGAAGGGAACCAACGGTCGATTTTAACTACGGTGCGCCCGTCTTCTTCGGCCTTGTACTCGATCATTCGAGTGAGTGTTGACCAACCCGTGTCGCTGATCGACCGGGCGAGACTGCGGTTCTGCTGCATTCCCTTGACGTTCAAGCTCTCCAAGGCGATGACTTGGTTCTCGTCAACAATCCTGCGGGAGAGCTTGTGCAGGAAATCTTTCCGTTTGTCTTTGATCTCGGCGTGGATCTTCGCCACACGCTGTTTTTGTCTTTTCCAGTTCTCCGATCCCTTCTCCTTCCGAGCAAGACGCCGCTGCGCCTTGCGAAGGCGGTAGAGATCGTCCTCCAGATACTTGGGATTGCCCGACTTGTAGCCGTCGGAGGTGACGGCTACGTCGCTGAGCCCCAGGTCAACGCCGACCGACTTTCGGTTTCCGTTTTCGTCGGTCACGGGGGGCTCGGGTTTAGGGTCGGGGAGCGTGCAGGTGATGCTCACAAAATACCGACCGGCCGGGTCTTTCGTCAGCGTGACCGACGTGGGCTTTGCTTCGTCTGGCAGATCACGGCT
>PXTS01000025.1 GCA_003022485.1 Bacteroidetes bacterium QS_8_68_28 | reverse complement strand
CCGGCTGGGAAGAGAAAGAACCCCGCCGCGAGGCGGTAGCCGAGGATTTCCGCATCCTGCTCTTCCTGGGGGACAACCTGGGCGATTTTTTGCCGGAGGTAGACCGCTCCATCGAAGCGCGTGCCCAGCTTGCCGAGCGCTACGCCGGCTACTGGGGCCGCCAGTGGTTCGTCCTGCCCAACCCGCAGTACGGCTCTTGGGAAGGCGCGACCTACGGTTACGACTACGACCGGTCGCGCGCCCAGAAGCTGCGCGAAAAGCGCGAGCGCCTGCGCACCGCTCGCCCCGATTCGGCCGCGTCGCCGTGAAGCGCTGCGGGTCCTAATGCTTTCGTTACACTACGGTCTGCGCGCTTTGCGATCTTGGTCATCGATCTCTTTCCCTTCCTGCCTCGCTGCCGGCATGTCATTTCTACGCGTTCTATCCGTCGCTCTTGGGGTCGTCCTTGCTGCCGCCGGAACGGCCTTTCCCCCCTCGTCGAAGGCGCAAAACCGACCGCCTGACAGCGATGCTCCCGATGAGGCGCCCCAGAACGTCGTCCTCATGATCGCCGACGGGGCGGGGCCGGCCACCTTCACGATGGCGCGCGACTTCAAGCGGTACCGGCAGGGCAAGACGGGGCGCCTGGAAGGTCAGGACGTGCGCCTCGCGCTCGACGCGATGAAGCTGGGCACGATCCAGACCTTCTCCGAGGACAGCCGCGTAACCGATTCGGCCGCCGGGGCGACGGCCTTTTCCACCGGGCACAAGACCAACAACGGCCACGTCGGGGTCGGGCCGGAGGGCCGGCTGCTGGCTACGCTCCTCGAGGCGGCCGAGCAGCGCGGCATGGCCACGGGCTTGGTCGCCACGAGCCGCCTTACGCACGCCACCCCCGCCTCCTTCGCCGCCCACACGCTCGACCGCTGGAGGGAAAACCTCATCGCCGGCCAGATGCTCCAGTCCGGCGCGGACCTCATGCTGGGAGGGGGGCGGCGCCACTTCCTCCCGCAGAGCCGCGAGGCCAGCGAGCGCGAGGACGACCGCAACTTGGTGGCAGAAGCCGAAAAGACGGGCTACACCGTCGTCACCGACCGCACGGAGCTCGACGAAGCCGGCGCGTTGCCGCTGCTGGGGCTCTTCGCCGACGGGCATCTGCCCTACGCTATCGACCGCGAGGGCGGCGACGCGCGGGCCGTCCCTACGCTCGAAGCGATGACCGAGAAGGCCCTCCGGCTGCTCTCGCGGAGCGAGGAAGGCCGGAAGAACGGCGTCTTCCTCATGGTGGAGGGCAGTCGCATCGACCACGCCGGCCACAACAACGACGCTGCTGCGCACCTGCGGGAGACGCTGGCCTACGACCGCGCCGTGGCTGCCGCCCGCAGCTTTGCCGAAAA
This sequence comes from Bacteroidetes bacterium QS_8_68_28, assembly GCA_003022485.1. Taxonomy (GTDB): domain Bacteria; phylum Bacteroidota; class Rhodothermia; order Rhodothermales; family Salinibacteraceae; genus QS-8-64-10. The sequence goes on along the minus strand of PXTS01000025.1, from coordinate 6,741 downwards.
CGACGGTGAGACGCTCCTCCTCTCTACTTCCGACCACGGGACGGGCGGCCTCTCGCTGGGGCGCAACGTCGGCGGGAAGGGCCGCTACGCCTGGAAGCCCGCCGAGGTGGCCGAGGTGGAGGCGTCCCACGGCGCGATGATGCAGGCAATCGCCGAGGGCAGGGCCGATCCCGCCACGGTCCTCCGCCGGCAGGCGGGCATCGACAGCCTCGCGGCGGACGAGCAGAAGATGCTGGCTGAGGCGGTGGAGGTCGAGAGCGACGGCCGGCTCGAAGCTGCCCTCAGCGAGATCATCGGGCGGCGCGCGGTAGTCGGCTGGACCACCGGCGGCCACACGGCCGTGGACGTGGGCCTCTGTGGCATGGGGCCGGGCGCGCGGCGCTTCGTCGGCCACCACGACAACACGTACATCGGCGAAGCGCTCGCGGAGCTGATGGGCTTCGACCTGGGCGCTCTCACCGCCGAGATGCGCGAGGGCGACCAGCAAGCCGCTTCGGCAGAGAGCGAGTGAACAGCCGGAAGTGTTCAAGTGTTGTTGTGCTGAGGGGCCCGAGACGCTCCCCAACACGCATCCCCCAGCACCGCAACACCGGACTGACATGTTCGTCGTCACCGATGTGGAGACGACCGGCGTCTCTGTGGAGAGCGAGCGGATCGTGGAGATCGCCGCCGCGCGCCTGGAGCCCGACGGCCACGGGAGCGCAGAAGTGACGGGCCGCTTCTCCTCGCTGGTCAACCCGGGGCGCTCGATTCCCGCGCGGGCCACGCAGGTGCACGGCATCACCACCGGCATGGTCTATGACGCTCCGCCCGAGGCGGAGGTGCTGCCGCGCTTTCGCGAGTTTCTGGGCGACGGCGTCTTCACCGCGCACAACCTGACCTTCGACGAAGGCTTCCTGGGGGCCGCGCTGGAGCGCCAGGCGCTGCCCGACCTGGAAAACGACACGCTCTGCACGCTGCGGCTGGCGCGGCGGCTCCTGCCGGGGCTGGGCTCGCACAAGCTGGGCACGCTGGCGCGCTTCTACGAGCTCTCTGCGAAAGGGCAGCACCGCGCGGCGGGCGACGTAGAAATCACCGCCACGGTTTTGCAGAAGTTCCTCCGCCAGCTTGCCTTCGAGCACGACGTCGAGCAGGTCGAGGACGTGCTCTCCTTCCAGCACAAAAACTACCGCCAGGTGTGCAAGCCGCCGAAGGCGTTGCGCCGCCTGCGCGCGGAGGTTTTGCCACAGGTCCCGCACGCGCCCGGCGTCTATTTTCTAAAGAACAAAAGCGGCACAACCTGCTACATCGGCAAGGCCCGGGACCTGCGCCGCCGCGTAGGCAGCCACTTCAGCGGCGTGGAGAGCGCTTCGAAGCGCCAGCGCCGCCTCGTTAAAGCCACGCGCGACATCGAGTGGAAGAAGACGCCCGGCGAGCTGGACGCGCTGCTTCTGGAGTCGCGCCGCATCAAGGACGAAAAACCCCGCTTCAACCGCGCGGGGCGTCGCTACCGCAGCCGCCCGTTTCTGCGCCTGGACCGCAGCGCGGACTTCCCGCGCCTCTCCTGGCGCTACCGCCTCGACACCGAGGAGGACGGCGAGGCCGAGTACTTCGGCCCGCTACGGAACCGCGAGGAGGCCGAGGAGCTCGTCGAGACGCTGGGGCGCTTCTTCCGGCTACGCGAGTGCGAGGACGAGCGGCTCCGGCGCGGGGAGCGCTGCCTCCACGCCGACATCGACCGCTGCCCGGCCCCCTGCGAAAACGGCCACACCCCCGGCGGCCGGTCCGCCTACGCCGACGCCGTCGCGGAGTTGCGCGCCTTCCTCTGCGGCCGGGACGACGCGGCCCTCGAAAAGGCCGAGGCGAAGATGCAAGCCGCCTCCGAGCAACACGACTACGAGCGCGCTGCCGAGGAGCGCGACGCCCTGCAGCGGCTGGAACGCTTCTTCTACCGCCAGGAGCGGGTCGGCGGTCCTATCCGCCAGTACGACGCCGTGCTGGGGATGCCACGCAGCGAGGAGCGCGCGGCGGCGCTGCACGTCGTGCGCCACGGGCTCCATGCGGCCACGCTGACGCTGGAGGATGCGCGCTCGCCGGAGGCGCGCGCCGACGTGGAAGCCGCGCTGGCCGAGCACTTCGATGAGGATGCCGCGTCGCCGTCGGCGTTTACCAAGCGCGAGGCGCACGAGGCGCGCCTGCTCCAGCAGTGGACCTACCGCCGCCGCGCAGACCTGGGGCAGGTGCGGTGGAACGGTGAAGCGCTGGGCGCGCTGGCCGGGCGCGTAGCCAAGCAGTTGAGCAACGCGCGCAAGTCCGTGGCAGCGGAATAAGGAGCCTGCTTTTACGGGCATCGCCCTACGACGGCCCCTCGTGCAGGCGGTTGTAGCCCTTGACGACCGTTGTAGTCCTTAACGACCGTTTCCAGAAAGCGTGGCGCGCAGCACAACGCGCGGGCAGTTCGTTTCAGTCCCCGGCGGTCCGCTTGCCTGTGACCGGCGAAACCGTCAGCCCGATGGGTGCGTCACGCGCCAGATGCGGCCCTCGTTGGACTCGATGATGTAGAGCGCGCCGTCGGGGCCCTGCGCCAGGCCCATTGGGCGGTACTCCGCCTCGCGGGGGCTTTCGATGCGCTCCTGGCCGGCGAAGCCGTTAGCAAACGTCGAGAAGCCCTTCGCAAACGCCGTGGAATCGCTGGACACCGCGCCGCCCTCGGCGAAAGGCACGAAACCCACGCGATAGCCCTGCTGCGGGAGCGGGGCGCGGTTCCAGGAACCGTGGAAGGCGACGAACGCGCCGCCCCGGTACTTGGGGGGGAAGGCGTCGCCGGTGTACGTGAGCAGGTCGTTGGGCGCCCAGTGGCCGGGAAAGGTGGCAATGGGCTCTCTGAAGTCGGAGCAGCGGCCCGTCTCTTGCCCGTCGCCGCCGTACTCGGGCGCGAGCTCTTTTTGCCCCTGCTGCCAGTCGTGGTAGCAGTACGGCCAGCCGAAGTCGTCGCCGGGGCTCACGGTGAAGAACTCCTCGGAGGGAAGCTCGGCGCTCTCTTCTTGCGTGTAGCGGTCAGGCCAGAGGCTGTGGAGCTGGTCGCGCCCGTGCTGGGCGACCTGGAGTTGCCCCGCGCTGCTGTTCCAGTCGAGGGCCACGGCGTTGCGAATGCCGCTGGCGTAGCGCGCACCGGGCCGGTGCGTCTGGCCCGTCTGGTGCGCGTCGTACTTCCAGACGCCGCCGTACTCCTTCAGGAGCGGACATGGCTCCTGCCCCGGCGAGCCGGGCGTGCGCGATTCTTCCTGGCAAGCGTTCGAGGGAGCTCCGACGTTGACGTAGAGGCCGCCCTGCCCGTCGAGGGTGAAGGACTTGGCCGCGTGCTGGCCCTGCTCGGGGAAGCCGCCGACGATGGTCTGCGGCTGACTGCTCGGCGCCAGCGCGTCGCCCTGCGGGAGCGGCCAGCGCATCACGGCCACGTCGCTGGAGGCGTAGAGGTGGCGCCCCTGCACGGCGAGGCCCGTTCCGCCGAAGTCGCCGAAGCGCGCCGTGCGGTCCGGCGTACCGTTGCCGTCGGTGTCGCGCAGGGCGACGATGCCGCCGCTCCGGCCGTCCACGGTGTCGACGCTGCTGAGCTTGACGTACACGTCGCCGTTGGGGCGCACGGCGAGGTGGCGCGCCGGGCCGACGCCCTCGTGAAAGACGGTCGCGCAGAAGCCCTCCGGCAGTGAAAGGCGGCTGGTGGTGTCGGCGGGACACGCGGCGGCGGCGCTGTCGGCGGTGGCACTGTCGGCCGTCGCGGTGGCACTGCTGTCGCCGTTGCAACCGGCAGCGAGGAGGCCCGCCAGCACGGTGGCGAAAAGCGTGAGAAGGGCGGGACGTGAGCGTCGTTGGGTACTGCGAAACATCATGAACCCAGCGGTAAAGGGAAAGAAAAGTGTGGGCCTACACAAAGTGTAGTACAATGCAAAGTGTAGTACAATGCCACGATGCCGCGCGCGGGCGGGTTCCTGATCTGAGCGCGAGGAAAGCTTGCAGGCGCTGCTCACCGCGCGCCTGCCGGGAAGCCGTTCTGAAGGCCTCCAGGTTGCCTTCCACGGGCTACGGGCTGCCGCCTGCTCCCTACCCCTTCAAGTAGGCCGTGCAGTAGCCCTGCGGGTGGACGGGTCCGGCGAAGAGACGGCACCCGCCGCACGTCGCGCCGCCCTCGGCGGGCACCCAGAACTGGCAGTTCTCACACTGCTTGCCCTGCTCGGGCGTCTGCGCGACGTAGCTGTATCGCTGGCGCCCCTGCTTAGCTTCCTGCGAGAGCTCGGAGGGGGGCACGCACTGGTTGTCCCCGCCCCCGGCAGCGGCCGTGCCCGCGCTGTCGGGAGAAGCGGAGCCGCCGGCGTTGCCCCCGCCGCATCCGGCCAGCAGCGTACCGGCGCCCGAGGCGAACGCCAGCCGGCGCAGAAAGCGGCGGCGCGGGGGCGCCGCGTCTTCGGAACGTGCGTCGTCGTCGGGCATGGCGGGGAAGGCGGGAAAGAAGGCGACGAGAGCGTGTGAAGGAAACCACGTCCTCTCGCTACGTTCCCGGCTTCGCAGGGCTTGCAACTTTGCCCGCCCGCGTGCGAACAAGTCAAGACGTAACCGCCCGCCCGTCTTTCCCGCGTGCCTCACCGTGGCCGACCGAGCTGCCCGCCCGGTTTCAGGCGCGCGGGCAGGGGCGTCGCCGAAAAAAGAGCCTGCCGGCGAAACCGAGACGTGGCACTACGCCGCGCGGGCCGACCCGTACGGCGACCGCGCCGCGTTCGCGCCACTCGGGAAGTTGTTTCAGGAGGTTCGAAGAGGGCGAACCTGTCCGCCCCGCGCCGACAGCATTGTAACCTGATCGCGGTGGAACGGAGCGGCCTGCTGGGAACGTGCCCGGCGGCGAGGGATTCTCCGAGTCATGCCTCTCTGCCTCGAAGCCTTCAAGCGAAGCGTCGCTGCTATGCACTTTTCACGAAAGCCCGCCTGGGGAATGCTCGTGGCCGGTGTGGTGATTTACCTCATGCCTGCCCTCGCCGGGGCGCTGCTGGCAGGGCTGGGAGCAGCGGCGCTGTTCGTGGGCGAGGACACCTACCGCAAGCGCACGCGCCAGGCGGCGGGGCTCTTGTCCTCTTTCGGCCTGCGGCGCCCTGGACCGGATGACTCGGCCTGGACCGAATGACTCGGGGGGACGACGCTTAGCGAACGATCCCGCGACTGATTTGCTCGAAACCATCGGCGCAGTAGAACGTTGGGGAGAGTGAGGTGCGGTCGTCTCTGCTCACGAACGTTGCGGGCGGGCTTGCAAGTAAGCACAGCAGACCGTACCGTGTGCGGGGTCTTTCCTGCCGCGCCCGCGTTCCCCCCTACGGACTCGCCGTCGCACGACCGTTTTCGTAGCGGCTCGAAACGCCGCCGCTCCACGTAGGCTGCCGTTTGCCGTTCGGCCGTTTGCTGTTCACCGGGGCCGCCGGAAGCACAACGGGCGGATCGGCGGCTCTGGCGCACAGGCTGCCGTAGTTCGTTCCCGGCCGCTGATGAAGCTGCTTCTGGAACGCTTGACTCTGAACCCGACCGCTTCTGTTACTTCGGCACTCGTCTGGTGCCGCACGGCGCGCGCTCCTCGCGTCGCCCTCCACCGATTTGCACGCTCCCGCGCTCGCGCAGACGGCGCGCCGAGGGCGGGTTCTTGACCGCTCCTCCGAGGACGTTTTCTCGCACTCAGACCCGCCCCTGCTTTTTCATGTCACAGGACGACTCGTCACAACAAGACGACCCGTTTCGCGGAATGCTGGAGCTGATCGGCGACAAGAAGTTCGGCTTCATGCGCCAGCTCCAGCCTGACCTCCCCAAGACCGACGACGACCCCTTCATGCCGCCCCCGCACATCCGCAAGTTCAACCTGCGGGACGGGGTCGAGATCGAAAGCTCCCTCAAGCCCGGGCGCAAAGACGGGATGCAGGTGGACTGGATCTACAAAGTCATGGGCATGGAACCGCAGGAATGGGCCGAGCTGGAGGACTTCGACGGCGGCGACATCATCTACCCCGAAGACAAGCTCAACCTCATCACCGGCCCCGACGACGTGGACATGCGCGTCGTAGACCTCGTGGCCCCGCTGGGCAAGGGGCAACGCGCACTGATCGTCTCGCCGCCGCGTGCCGGCAAGACGGTCCTGCTCAAAAAGATCGCCGCCGGCGTCACCCAGAACCACGACGAGGTGGACCTCGTGGCGCTCCTGGTCGACGAACGGCCCGAGGAAGTGACCGACTTTCGCCGCTCCACCGAGGCGCGCGTCTTCGCCTCCTCGAACGACCGGGGCGAGGACAACCACGTGCGCGTCTCGACGATGGCGCTCGAATACGCCAGGCGCCGCGGGGAAATGGGCCGCGACGTGGTGCTCCTGCTCGACTCCATTACGCGCCTGGGGCGCACGTTCAACCTCTTTCTGGGCGGGAGCGGGCGCACCCTCAGCGGCGGGCTCGACGCGAAGGCCCTCCAGCAGCCGCGCAAAATCTTCGGCTCTGCGCGCAACATCGAGGGCGGCGGCAGCCTGACGATCGTCGCTACGGCCCTGATCGAGACGGGCTCGAAGATGGATGACGTGATCTTCGAGGAGTTCAAGGGCACGGGCAACTCCGAGATCGTCCTGGACCGCGAGCTGGCCAACAAGCGCATCTACCCGGCCATCAACGTGCGCGACAGCGGCACGCGCAACGAGGAGCGTCTCATCGGTGACGGTCTCAAGAAGCACCACCAGCTCTTTCGCGC
>PXTS01000031.1 GCA_003022485.1 Bacteroidetes bacterium QS_8_68_28 | reverse complement strand
GGACTGCTGATCCACCACATCGCCCGCGAGCGCACGATTCACGAAGGCGGCGTGGTCAGCGGCGCGGCCGCCGCCGGGACGAGCTCTGCCACCAGCGAGGGACGCTCCCGGAGCACCGGCACCACGACGGCCGACGGTGGGACGAGCTCTGCCACCTCCTGACGGTCATACCGCCCCGGCCGCAGCTCCCTACGCCCCGGGACGTTTGCACCGGGACGTTTTGGGCTCACAGACCGCGCCCGCCGCAGGAGCCTCGCGCTCTGCGGCGGGCGCTTTCTTTGACCCGGGGCGCCCTGGCCGACGCGGGCGGGAAAATCTGGTGCGGGCGCGAACAAACCCCCAGCGCGCGCAGTTCTGGCAACGCACTGTTCGTCAAATGCTTTGCGGACGTCCGCCATGTTTATCGACTACATCATTCTGGGAATCATCAGCGCTGGGACGCTGATCTGGGCCTACCGCCACGTACCCGGCAGTGACGACGATCCCTTCAGCGACGACGGAGACGGCGGACTGCCCGTTGGCGGAGACTCCTACCCCTCCAGCGACCCGCCGTCGTTCGCCGTGAACCCCGCAGAAGAGCGCGAAGACGAGCCTTCTTCCGGCGTCCCGGCCTGAAAACGCCGCTCGTGCCGGTGCTGAAAACGCCGCTCGTGCCAGTAAAGACGCTCTACCAGCAGCATGTGCGGGAGCGTAAGGACGCTGATGAGCACGAAAAGCGCAGCGAGGGCTTCGGGCGTTCGAATCGGACGGGCGGCCAGCACGGCCCCCAGGCCGCCCAGCGGCAAAAGCGTGAAGAGAGCCGCCCGGCGGTACAGGGCGCGTACCGTCCTAGGTGTCTCCGAGAGGCTCTCCCCTCCCGCCCGCTCGCGCGCGGCGCGAAAAAAGCGCATCAGCACGAAGATGTGGCCGAGCGCGTGCCAGAGCCCGAAGTAAACGGCGAAGGCCGCCAGCGGAGGGGCCGCGCCGAACAGCAGCGCCAGCGCGGGCACCGTGAACCATTCGCGTCGTCCCCGATCGCTGCCGCGCGTATACGCCCCCAACACCAGCGCGTGTTGCGTGGCCAGCGCAGCCACGCTTGCTGCCGGCCACCACGCAGGCCCGGCCGGCGGAGGCGTGATTCCGGCGAGCGCGTCCACGACGGGGGCCACGGCCCCGGGACGCGCCAAAAGTGGACTCCCGACGACCAGTAGACCGCGTGAAAGATAGAGCACCGCGCGCCCCCGCGCCCGCTGGATCGTTAGATAGGCCAAGTCGGCCTGGCCGAAGTGGTAGGCGGCCATTAGCAGAAAAAGCGCCAGTGCGCCCGTTGGCCAGAGCCACCAGCCGATCCCGTAGAGCGCCGCGAGCGCCAGGTAGCCGGCGTAAAAGAGCACGGTCCCGGGCGTGTCGTTCCATCCAAAGAGGCGGCGCGCCACCAGATGGTCCACCGCGCCGTGCGGCATCCCCGTCCCCAAGACGGCGACCCCCAGCAGCGTGAGGCCCGGCGTTCCTTTCAACGGAAGGCCGATCAGCGCCCCTCCGGCCACGGCAACGGTCGTGCCCAAGACGGCGACGTAGCCTCTCCGTGACGAAACGGGCGGCGGGCGAAAAAACACAGCGGGGCGTGCCGAGCCGGCGGGAGTTCATGCAGGAGGCGGGTGGGATTCTCACGCTCCCCGTCGGCGCTTGTTCGCCGGGCGCGAGCGAACGCCGACTCGGGTTCCGGCGTAGGGAGGCGCCCGATGCGTTCCGAACGCAACTGGCCCCCTCCGAACGCAACTGGCCTCCCAAGCGCAACTGGCTGCTTCGCTCATGCCCGCTGCCCCCCCCGTGCCGACGATCGTCGGTCCCACCGCCGTCGGTAAGACTGCAATGGGTCTCTCACTCGCCGAGGCGTTCGACGCGGAAATCATCTCTGCCGACAGTCGGCAGGTCTACCGGGAACTCGATATCGGCACGGCCAAGCCGGGGCCCGAGGCGCGCCGGCGCGCCGAGCACCACTTCATTGACGAGAAGGATCTGAGCGAGGACTTCTCGGCGGGCCGGTTCGCCGAGGCGGCCCACGAGCGCATCAATGCTATCCGCAGGCGCGGGCGCGAGGCGCTGGTCGTCGGCGGCTCGACGCTCTACGTGCACGCCCTCCAGAAAGGACTCGCCGACATTCCCGAGGTGCCCGGCGAGGTGCGCGAACGACTCAACGAACGACTCGACGAGGACGGCGGCGCCGAGACGCTCTTTGCCGAACTGCAAGAGGTAGACCCCGAGCGTGCCGCCAAGCTCGACGCGACCAAGACGCACCAGGTCGTACGCGCGCTGGAGGTCTACCGTCACACCGGGCGCACGCTCACCCACTTCCACCAGCAGCAACCGGAACCGCCCCACGACTTTCGCACCGTCGTGCTGCGGCGCGACCGGCAGCGGCTGTACGACCGCATCAACCGGCGTGTGGACCGGATGCTGGCCAGCGGGTTGGTCGAGGAGGTGCGCGCCCTCCGCGAACAAGGCGCGGACCGGCATCGCCCGCCGCTACGCACCATTGGCTACCGGGAGGTTTTCGAGTTTCTGGACGGCGAGCACGACCGCGATGAGATGGAACGTCTCATCAAGCGCAACTCGCGCCGCTACGCCAAGCGCCAGCTCACGTGGTTCCGCCGCTACGACGAGTACGAGTGGACTCACGCCGACACGCCCACCGGCGAAGTGGCCGGCCTGCTGGGGCGCTCTGCGCGGTAGCCCCCTACTTTGCAACGGACTATGTGAAATCAGCCCCGCTTCGATCCCGCTTCGATTCGCTGCGTGCGCGTCCCGTCGCGGGGCGCCGCGCCCGCCGCCCGGAAACTATGCACCACGAACTATGCACCACTCTCCCTCCCCAAACTACCCTTCCTGTTCGTCTTCCTCCAGGAACGGAATGCGCGAGAGGCGCAGCTTGCCGTCGCCGCGGACTTCCAGGAGCTTCACCTTGATGCGGTCGCCCACGGCAAGGTGGTCCTCGACCTCCTCGACGTAGCCGTGGGCGATCTCGCTAATGTGCAGGAGGCCGTCCTTGCCCGGCATGATTTCCACGAAGGCGCCGAAGCCGACGATCTTGCGCACCGTGCCCTCGTAAGTGGCGCCCTCCTCGGGCTCGGCGACGATCTGCTTGATCTGCTCGAGGGCCGCCTCGGCGTCGCGCTGGTTGGTCGCCGCCACAGTAACGTTGCCCACCCCGCCTTCCTCCTCGACGGTGATTTCGGTGTTCGTTTCCTTCTGCATCCCCTTGATGACCTTGCCGCCCGGGCCAATCACGTCACCGATGTAGTCGGCGTCGATGGTGACGCGGGTGAGGCGCGGGGCGTGCGCGCTCATCTCCTCGCGCGGGGTGCCGATGGTCTGCTCCATCTTGCCGAGGATGTGCTCGCGGGCGGCACGGGCCTGCTCGAGCGCTTGGAGCATCGTCTCGCGCGGAAGACCGGCGATTTTAATGTCCATCTGGCAGGCGGTGATGCCCTCGCTCGTGCCGGTGATCTTGAAGTCCATGTCGCCGACGTGATCTTCGGTGCCGAGGATGTCGGTGAGGATCTGGGTGCGCTCCCCGTCAGTGACGAGCCCCATCGCCACGCCCGCCACCGGGCGCTCGATCGGGACGCCGCCGTCCATCATGGCCATCGAGCCGGAGCACACGCTCGCCATCGAGCTGGAGCCGTTGGACTCGAGCACCTCAGCGTTCAGACGCATGGTGTAGGGAAACTCGCTCTGGCTCGGCACGACGGGTTCGAGCGCACGTTGCGCAAGGAGGCCGTGGCCGATCTCGCGGCGCTTGGGGCCGCGCAGGAAGCCGGCCTCCCCCACGCAGAACGGCGGGAAGCGGTAGTGCAGGAAAAAGTTGTTGTCTTCCTCGTCGAAAATCTCGTCCACCGGCTGCGCGTCCTGGCCTGTGCCCAGCGCGACGGAGCTCATCACCTGCGTCTCCCCGCGCGTGAAGATCGCCGAACCGTGGACGCGCGGCAGGTAGCCCGCCTCCGTCCAGATGTCGCGCACGTCCTCGGGGCCGCGCCCGTCGAGGCGCTCCCCGTCACGCAGGATCAGCTCGCGCAGGACTTCGCTCTCGATCTCGCCGACCGCATCGCGGATCTGGTCGCGCGTGTAGCCGTCGTCGGTCTCGTCAGATTCGCCGAGCATTTCGTCGGCCACCTCGTCTTTGATGTGGCTGACGCCTTCGTAGAAGCGATCCTTTTCATACGGGCCCTGGATGTGGCTTTTCATCCGGTCCCAGGCGACGTCGCGCACCTGATCGACCAGCGCGTCGGGCGTGGTGAAGGTCTCGTACTCGTAGTCGCCCGGGCCGCCGGCGTTTTCGACGAGGTCGTGCTGCGCCCGGCAGAGCTTTTTGATCGCCTCGTGCGCGGTGTCGAGCGCTTCGACCATCTCCTCCTCGCGGATTTCGTCCATCTCGCCTTCGACCATCGTCAGTTCGTCTTCCTTGCCTGCCACGACGAGGTCGAGATCGCTCCGCTCCCGTTGCTCGAAGGTCGGGTTGACCAAAACCTCGCCGTTGACGCGACCCACGCGCACCTCAGCGAAGGGACCGTCGTAGGGCGCTCCCGCCTTCAGGAGCGCAGCGCTGGCGCCCAGGCCTGCCAGCACGTCGGCATCGTGGTCGTCGTCGGCGCTGTAGACGAAGCAGACGACGTGCGTGCTGTTGTAGAAGCCGTCGGGAAAGAGCGGGCGAATGGCGCGGTCCACGAGGCGCGCGGTGAGGGTTTCCTTGTCGGTCGGGCGTCCTTCGCGCTTGATGAAACCACCTGGGATCTTGCCGGCGGCGGCAAATTTCTCGCGGTAGTCCACCGTAAGCGGGAAAAAGTGCTTGCCCTCGCGCGGCTCGTCGTCGAGGGTGGCAGTGCAGAGGACCATCGTGTCGCCCTGGCGTACCATCACGGCGCCGTTGGCCTGCTTGGCCAGGCGACCCGTCTCCATCGAGAGGGCCTGGCCCTCGGTGAACTCGACGGTTTCGATGGTGGCCTCAGGGCTGGCGCTCGGAGCAGGTTGCGGCGACGCGGACGTCGGTTCTTGCGCAGGTTCGTCGTTGCTGGAGGTCAGGTCTACGGTGTTCTGCATAGCGTCAGCGCCGGCGCTTGCCGACGAGCTTGAGCAAGCCTCGCCGCGTGGAGTCGTCATTCGGGTGCTCGTCGAGATGCTCGGTGAGGTCCTCAATGCGGCGGGTGAAGATGGCGATCTGCACTTCACTGGCGCCAGTGTCGTTTTCGTCCTCGCCATACTCGCGGACGAGGTCGCGTTTTTCTTCAGTCGAGATCATGAGAACGGGGGCGAATGAAAAAATCCCTCTTCAGATTGTGCCATCGTAAAGAAGGAATCCGTAAAGAAGGAGTCCGGGCCGCACGCGTCATGTCGCCGACGCCTGGGCGCCGGGGCCGGCTTCGGAAGTCAGTACGCTTCGGCAACGGGCTTTGTCACGAGAAAGTTGCTCGCGCAGGGCGTCGGGGCCGTCGAAGGCACGCTCGTCGCGCAGTCTTTCTGCAAATTCCACGCGCAACGTCTGGCCGTAGAGGGCGCCCTCGAAGTCCAGCAGATGCACCTCCAGCCGCACTTCCTCTTCGCCGAAGGTCGGGCGGCGGCCGATGTTGGCCATCGCCGGGCGCGGCTCCGTTTCGTTTTCGAGCAACGCGCGCACCGCGTAGACGCCGACTTTCGGCATCAGGGTGCGCGCGTCGCCGGGGCGGACGTTGGCGGTGGGGAAGCCGATCTGCTTGCCGCGTCCCTCCCCTTGCTCCACAACGCCCTCCACGGCGTACAGGCGTCCCAGAAGCGAGGCGGCCTGCTCGGCGTTGCCCTCCTCGGCCAGCAACTCGCGGATGCGGCTGGAGCTGGCCACGCCGAGGGCCTCGACTTCCTGCGCGCCGATCACGTCCACCGCAAAGCCGTATTCCGGCGCCATTTCCTTGAGCAGATCGGCGTCGCCGGCGCGCCCCTTGCCGAAGCGATGGTCGTAGCCGATCACGATTTCCTGCATCCCAACTTGGCCGACGAGCACGTCGCGCACGTAGTCGCGCGCTTCGATCTGCGAAAATTCCTTCGTGAACGGCATCAGAACGAAGCGATCCAGCCCCAGCGCCTCGAACTGGTTGGCCCGCTCAGTCGGTGTGGTCAGCAGCGGCACGTCCTGCCCGGTCAGCACGGCGCGCGGGTGCGGGTCGAAGGAAATCACAGTCGCCGTCCCCCCCTGCGCCTCCGCGCGGTTTAGCAGGTAACGCACGACCGCTCGGTGGCCAGCGTGCACGCCGTCGAAGGTGCCCACGGACACGATCGACGCGGGGTCGCGCTCAATCTGGTCGGGACCGATCTCGCGCTTCATCGGGAGGGGAGGCGCGTGGCTGAAAGAGCGGACGCGACCAGGCGGACTTTTCTTTGCCCTTTGCTATTTCCTGTGAGGCAACAGCGCCTCCTCATTTTGGTACCTTTTTCTTTGCAATAACGGACTCAACCAAGAGCAAAATGGAACCCTCAGGTCAGCGCGACTCCTCGCCGGACGGTTCCTCGGCCTGCTCTTCCGTCGCTTCGCCACGCCGCTCGCGCTCCTCCTGAATGCGATCGAAGAGCGTGTTGAGCCGCTCGACGCGCTGGTGCGTCTCGTCGAGGAAGAACTTCAGCTCCGGCACGACACGCAACTGATGGCGGACCTCCGACGCCAGCCGCTCGCGAACCTCCGGCGCGAGGGCTTCGAGGTGACGGAAGGTAGCCTCGCGCTGCTCCTTTTCGTCTCCCAGCACGCTGGCGTAAAGGTAGGCAATCGAAAGGTCCGGCGTCATGCGCGCGTCGGTGATCGTGACCATCGGCTGGAGCCGGTCGGCGTACTCGCGCTGGAGGATCTTGGCGACTTCCTGCTGAATCAGCTCAGCGACGCGCTCGGTGCGAACACTCATCGGTTGGGGCTTGGGTCTTCGGTTTGGGTCTTGGTTTTCGGACAGCGAACAGAAAACCAAGACCTGAGAACGAGCAACGCACCTGGGAGCAACGCGAACGTCCCAGGAACCTAAGACCTTAAAGGCCTTCCTCAAACGCCTTCGAGCGTGCGGGCGATTTTTTCGACGCGGTAGGTCTCCAGTTCGTCGCCGACTTTGATGTCGTCGAAGTTCTCGATGGAGAGGCCGCACTCGTAGCCGTCCTGGATCTCGGTCCGGTCCTCTTGGTGGTGCTTGAGGGAGCCCAGCCGGCCTTCATACGTCACCACGCCCTCGCGCACCACGCGGATCTTGTCGTTGCGGTGAATGCGTCCATCGGTGACGCGGCAGCCGGCAACGGTGCCCACCTCTGGCACCTTGAAGATCTCGCGCACCTCGGCGTGGCCCAGCGTCTCCTCGCGCCGCTCTGGTTCGAGCATTCCTTCGAGCGCGTCGCGCACCTCTTCGATGGCGTCGTAGATGACCGAATAGGTGCGAATGTCGATCTCTTCTTGCTTGGCCAGGCCGCGCGCGCCGGGCGTGGGGCGCACCTGGAAGGCCACGATCACCGCATCGCTGGCAGCGGCGAGCATCACGTCGCTCTCCGTCACCGCTCCCGCACCGGAGTGCACCACGTTGACGGCCACCTCTTCGGTGCGCAGCTCCAAGAGCGCGTCGGAAAGCGCCTCGACGGAGCCGCTCACGTCGGCTTTGATGACAAGGTTGAGCTCGTGGAACTCGCCCAGCGCCAGGCGGCGGCCGATCTCGTCGAGCGTGACGTGGCTTTTCTGGCGCAGGCGCTGCTCGCGGCGAATTTGCTGGCGTCGCTGCGCGATCTCGCGCGCCTCGCCCTCGTCTTCGAAGACGACAAACTGGTCCCCCACCTCGGGACCGCCGTTCGAGCCCAGCACGAGGGCGGGCTCGGACGGACCGGCTTCTTCGATACGCTGGTCGTGCTCGTTGAACATGGCGCGCACGCGCCCGCTGTGCATCCCCGCGATGAATGGGTCGCCCACGCGGAGCGTGCCGTTTTTGATGAGCGCCGTGACGACGTTACCGCGCCCCTTCTCGAGGTGGCTTTCGATGACGACCCCACTCCCGACGCGCGCCGGGTTGGCCTGAAGGTCGTGCAGCTCAGATTCGAGAACGATCTTCTCAAGCAAGTCCTCGATGCCCTCGCCCGTCTCGGCGCTCACGAGCGCGCACTGCACCTCGCCGCCGTACTGCTCGACGAGGACGTTCTCTTCGGCAAGCTGCTGCATAGTGCGCTGTTCGTCGGCCTCAGGCAGGTCCATCTTGTTGATGGCCACGACCATCGGCACCTCCGCAGCCTGCGCGTGACTGATCGCCTCGCGCGTGCGCGGCATCACGCCGTCGTCGGCAGCGACGACGAGGATGACCACGTCGGTGGCCTTCGCGCCTCTCGCGCGCATGGCAGTAAACGCCTCGTGGCCCGGCGTGTCGAGGAAGGTGATCTCGTCGCCGCTGTCCAGCCCCACTTTGTAGGCACCGATGTGCTGCGTGATGCCCCCGGCCTCCCCGCCGACGACGTTCTCTTTGCGCACGTAGTCCAGGAGCGAGGTCTTGCCGTGGTCCACGTGGCCCATCACCGTGACGACCGGAGCGCGCGGAACGAGATTTTCCTCTTCGTCCTCTTCGACCTCAATGTCCTCGACGCCGTATTCGGTGGTGAACTCGACCTCGAAGCCGTACTCCTCGGCCACGAGCTCGATGGTCTCCGCATCGAGGCGCTGGTTGATCGAGACCATCAACCCCGCCTCGAAGAGCGTCGAGATCACGTCGTTGACCGGCTCCTCCATCAGATTCGCCAGCTCGCCGGTCGAGACGTACTCGGTGACGCGGAGGACGTTTTCGCGGGCCCGGCGGCGCTCGCGCTCGGCCTCGCGCTCGGCGGCGTGGCGTTCGCGGCGGCGCTGGCGGCGGCGCTGGCGCTCGCGAGTGGCGTTCTGCTCGAGGTCGCGCAACGTCTCCTGAAGGCGCTCCTCAGCGTCCTGCTCGGGCGCGGGACCTTTTTTCTTTTTCTTCTTCTTGCCCCCCTTCTTCTTTTTGCCCTTGTCGCGGGAGCGCTGCTTGCTCTTGCGCTTTTCCTTTTTCTTCTTTTTGCGCTTGCGTTTGCGGCGCTTGAACTTCGAGAGGTCTACCTTGCCGACCACGCTGGCTCCCTGCAGGCTGTAACGGTCGCCGCGCAGCACGTTGCCGTCCTCATCTTCGACTTGCTCGGCATCTTCGACTTGCTCGGCCTCGGCAGAAGCATCGTCGGCAGCAGCGGCTTCCCCCGTGGCGGCTTCCCCGCCAGTCGCGGGCGCCTCGACTTCCGCCTCCGGCAAAGCTTCGTCGGCAGCAGGCTCTGCGTCGGCGACATCCTGCTCGGTCGTTTCAGCGGATGCTTCCGGAGCCTCCTCGGCAGCGGCGTCCCCTTTTTCTTCAGCTGTTTCTTCGGGCGGCACATCCGTCGTCGCCGGGACGTCTTCCGAACGGGCCTCCGCTTCGTCGGCATATTCGTCGGCAGCTTCCTCCTCGGGTTGGTCGAGGCCGGCAGTTTCGGCAGCGGTCTGCACCTCGTCGGCGGGTTCCGCTTCCTCGGCTTCCACCTCGTCGGGAGCCGCCTCGTCGGGAGCAGGCGCGCCGTCGCCGGAAATTTCCTGCTCGGGCACGGCCTCGTCTCCCGCCTTTGCCGTCTCGACGGGCGCTTCGGCAACGTCTTCGGGTTCTTCCTCGGCTTCCTCCTCGTCGTCTGCGCCGATGGTGGCGACCTCGTCGCGGTCCGGGCCGCCGGCCTCGTCCTGCTCGGCGCGCAACTCGGCGAGGCGCGCAGCAGACTCGGCATCGGAAGCGAATTCTTCTTTGAGCGCGAGGTAGGCCTCCTCACTGGTGATGCGGTCCGTCACGTTCGTGCCGGTGAAGTCGTCTTCGTAGCCGTTCTCTTCGAGAAAGGCCACGATCTTGTCAGTGACGACATTGAGCTCTTTCGTCACCTTGAACAAGCGCTTCGGCTTGAAATCGGTCTGTTCTTTCGTCGTGGTCGCCATGTGCGAGGCGGTTGATTCAGGAAATCACGGAATGCTCGCTCGAGCAGCGCGAGTGGAGGCCGCGTCTTTTGCAAAAAACGGAAGGGTCGCGTGAATGTTTTAGCTAAAAGGCGTCGCTTGCCCGGCGGCACGGCCTCAGGCCAGCTCCTCGGCCGACTCCTCATCCGATTCCGGCGTCACGTTCGGCGCAGGGGTGGCGTCGGGCGCGGCGGCCTCTTCCCCGGCGGGGGTTTCTTCTGGGGAGTCGTCCGGCTGGGCAGAAGGCTTGTCTTCTTCTTTTGCAACGGAAGATTCTCCGTCGGCGTTCGGGGCGGCGTCGCCGTCGGAGACGGATTCGCTTTGAACTTCTCCTTCACCGTCCTGCGCGGGCGCGCCGGGCTCTTCGGAGGCCGGAGCGGTCGTGCGTTCACGTGGCGCAGCAGGCGTTTCCGTCGGCTGCCCCGCGAGAGAAGCGGCCTCGTCGGAGCCGGGCAGGTCCATTTCGGACTCCTCGGGCGTGGTGCCGGGCGCTTCGAGCACGAACCCGCCCTCGAACGGGTGCTCCGGACCGCCCATGCCCCGCTCGAATTCCGCTTCGATGATTTCGATGATGCGCTCGGCGTTCTCCTCATCGATGGGCTCGCCGGCGCGGCGGGCCATCTCGTCGGCCTTGAGCTCGAGGACGGCCTTGCCGGTGTCGCAGCCGATGACCCGGAGCGCCTCGATGGTCTCGGCGGAGAGCACGTCGCCAAACTGCTCGATCTCGATGTCTTCCTCGTCCTCGGGGATGTCGCGGTAGACATCGATTTCGTACTCGGTCAGCTTCGAGGCCAAACGAATGTTGACCCCCCGCTTCCCGATGGCCTGGCTGACCTCGTCGGCCGGCACGTCTACCCGAGCGCGCGGCGGCTCGGCGTTTTCGTTGATGCGCACGCCGACGGGATTGGCCGGCGAAAGGGCGTTGACGATGAGCTGGTTCGGGTCGTCGTCCCAGAGGAGCACGTCGATGTTTTCGTTGTCGAGCTCGCGCACGACCGCGTGGATGCGCACCCCCTTCACGCCCACGCACGCGCCGACGGGATCGACGCGCTCGTCGTGGCTGACGACGGCCACTTTGGCGCGCTCGCCGGGGATGCGCGCGACCTTCTTGATCTCGACGATGCCCTCGTAGACCTCCGGCACCTCCAGCTCGAAGAGGCGCTCCATCAAGACCGGCTCGGCCCGGCTGACGATGACCTGCGGGTCACTCCCGGCGTCGCGCTTGACCTCCTTGACGACGCAACGCAACATGTCGCCCTTGCGATAAAACTCGCTGCGGATCTGCTCGTCGCCGGGCAGGAGCATCTCCACGTCGTCTTTCATCAAAAGCACGTCGCGACGGCGCGTCTGGTAGATCTCCCCGACGACGATCTCGCCGACCAGCTTGCTGTACTCTTCGTAGATCTGCTCCTTCTCGATGTCGCGGATTTTCTGCTGGAGGGTCTGCTGCCCGGTCATCACCGCGCGGCGGCCGAAGTCCTCGACCTCCAGCTCGGTGGGCACTTCCTCGCCAACTTCGAAGAAGTCGTCGATTTCTTTCGCGTCGCTCTCCTCGATCTGCGTGACCGGGTCGTCAAGGTCCCAGTCGGCCACGACCTCGCGGATGTGGAGAATCTGGATATCGCCCTCGTCGGGGTTGAAGATGATCTCGAAGCCCTCGTCGGCGCCGTAGCGCTTCTCGATCATCGCGCGGAAGACATCCTCGACGATGAGTTGGAGCGTGTCGCGCTCGATGTCTTTCGCGCGCGCAATCTCGCCGAACGAGGAAACCAGGTCGGAGCTTTGCATGGCGCGTTGCGGTTTGGGGCTTAGGGATTGGTTTCGGATTCTTCTCTGAACGGCAGCATGGCGGCGAGCTGAAAGACGTTAAACTTTCAACCCGAGACCCGCAACCGGCTCGCCAGGGCCGCCTACCAAGGCAGTTTCAGTTTAGCCTCCTCCACGTCGTCGTAGGCGACGCGGCGGGTCTCGCCAGAGGGCTCGGTGATCTCGAAGTCGTCGTCGGTGGCGTCGGTGAGTTCGCCTTCAATGCGTTTTTTGTCTCCGCCGGGACGGTATTTAACGCGCAATCCGCGTCCGACGTTCTTCCGATACTGGCGCGGGTCGGTAAGCGGGCGCTTGGCCCCCGGCGAGGAGACCTCCAGCTTGTAGCTGCCGTCGACGGTGTCTTCCATCTCCATCAGGAAGTCGATCTCCTTGCTCACCTCCGCGAGATCATCGAGGCCGGGGTCCCCGCTGCTGTCCACGTAGACCTCCACGACGCGCGTGCCGGGGTGGCCACGCACCTCCACGTCTACGAGGAAGTGGTCCGTCGGCGCGAGCACCTCCTCGACGAGTGCGCGCACGCGCTCAGCGATTTCTCTGCGGACCTCGTGCGGATGCGTCTGCTGGGCCATCGAGCCAGGCAGTTGACGGCGAAAAAAGCAGCGAAAACGGGCGGCAATGAAAAACGCCCGGCCCCGGGCGGCGGGGCGGGCGCTCGGCGCGAGCGGCCTCGGAGGTTCTGCTCGCAAGCGTCCAGTCGTGGGCGCGCGGCGGGCCGGGGGGGCAAAGGCACCGCGCGTTCAGAAAAAGGTAACGCTGCGGAGCGGGCGGTGTTTCTCCGTGTGCGTGGCGCGGATCGGTGGGCGCGAGGCGTTCTTGTAGCTCGTTTGAGCTTGTAGCTCGTTTGAGGACCGAGGAGAGACAGCCGTCCACGGCCAGCCCGTCCACGGCCAGCCCGTCCGCCGTCTATCAAACCAGCGTCGGGCGGCGCTCTTCCTCGCGCGGCTCGGGGTGGTCGAGCGTGTAGTGCAGACCGCGGCTTTCGCGCCGCATCCGCGCGGTCTTGACGATCAAGTACGCCACCGAGATCATGTTGCGCAACTCGCAGAGGCCCGTCGAGATCGTCGAGCGACGGTAGAAGTCCTCCGTCTCCTCGTAGAGCAGGCGCGTGCGGCGCTCGGCGCGCTCCAGGCGCAGGTCCGACCGCACGATGCCGACGTAGTTGGACATGACACGCTTCAGTTCGCTGCGGTTGTGCGAGATCAACACGCGCTCGTCGGGGCGTGCGGTGCCGCTGGCGTCCCACTCGGGAATGCCGTCGGGCACGTCGTGGCGCTCGGCATACGTCACGGCGGGACCGAGCGCGCGGCGGGCGAAGACGAGCGCCTCCAGGAGCGAGTTCGACGCGAGGCGGTTGGCTCCGTGCAGCCCCGTGCAGGCGACTTCTCCGCAGGCGAAGAGCCCGTCGATGGACGTGCGCCCGACGCGGTCGGTCTGCACGCCACCGCACTGGTAATGCGCCGCCGGGACGACCGGGATCGGGTCGCTGGTC
>PXTS01000030.1 GCA_003022485.1 Bacteroidetes bacterium QS_8_68_28 | reverse complement strand
GCTTTCCATCGAGTATCCCGACTACCCGTCCATCGGCCACATCGAGGCGGAGCACTTCGACCCCACCGAGTGGAAGCCGCTCTACCCGAACCCCGCCTTCCAGCGCATGGACAAGGCCGATGCCTTCTGGGCGGCCCGCCAGGTCATGCACTTCACCGACGAGGAGTTGCGCGCCCTCGTGGCGACGGGCCGGTACTCCGACTCCGAGGCCGAAGCCTACCTCGCCGAGACGCTCATGAAGCGCCGCGACAAGATCGGGCGCGCCTACCTCGGCTACGGAGGCGGGCTCGACCGTTTTCGCGTAGAAAACGGCGCTTCGGGCACGCGCCTCGTCTTCGAGGATCTGCTGGCGACGCACGGCCTGGCCCCCGAGGCTCGCGAGCGCCGCGTCACGTGGCGCGTCTTCGACAACGAGGCGGGCGAGGCTGGGCGCACGCTAACCCAGCAGACGACCGTCCGCGAGTCGCTCGCGCTGCCGGAGGAGGCCGCGCCGCCGTTCCTGCTGGCCGAGATCGAAACGCGGGCGAAGGAGGAAGAACGCGCTACGACGTACGCCTACCTGCGCCGCGAAGCAAGTGCTCCTGGGGCGCGCCGCCTGGAGAAAGAGAGTGGCTACGAGATGGTGGGCTTGGAGCGCACCGGCGAGGTACCCATCCGCGAGCAGGGGCCTGAGGCGGCCGCGGCCGTTGCCGAATGAAAACGGGCGACGCCAGACGCTCCGCACGGCTGGCCATGTGACGCAGCGCACGAACAGAGAAACGACCCGACGCTTGCTGCCGAGCCCTGGGCTGCTCTCTGATACGGAGTTCGTTTCACGGTGTCAGAAGGTCCAGCCCCTTCGATGCCTGGGAACGCAGCGCGGGGCCTCGCGTCGCTACCTCTATGGCGCTACGTCCCCTACAGCCGGTTTCTGGGAGGGCGTAGCGAAGTTATGCCAACGTTACCCATGTCGAAAGCCGTCACCGCGCCGCCGGCTCGGTCGTGCCGGCGCGCTGCGCCCCAGCACTTGCACCACGGGCACGCCCTTCGGCCTCTTTGCGGCGCTGGGCCGGCGGGGCGGCGATGCGAATGCGCTCGATCAGGCCGGTGCGCCGGCCGCGCTCGGCATTGATGCCGTAGGTCAAAAGGGTCAGCGTGTCGGGGGTCACGTTCACGCGCGTGTAGTGGTAGCGCGACACCTGCTTTTTGAGACTCACGTCGAAGCCGCTGCGGCGAAAGTCGGCCCGCCGCTTGCGCACCTTCGCGGGGGAGGCCGTCTCGCGCGGGGGCACGCCGCCGCCGCTGGTGATGACGGTGTGCAACGGCGTCTGGCCCGCCGCGCCGCCGGGCGAGGGGGTCAGGCTGTGCTCGTAAAGGTGCTCGTGCCCGCTCATGACGACCTGCACGTCGTACTTCTGCAACAGGCGAATCAGCGCGTCGCGCTTCGGGGCGAGGTCGGGGCCGAAGCTTTCGTTGTACCAGTCGGAGTGGTGCCACGAGAAGCTGATGAGCGAGTGGTGCATCGCCACGATCTTAAAGGGGCGGTCTTCGCGCTTTTCGAGCTGGCGCTCCAGCCACGAGGGGGTCTCCGAGGAATCTGCCGAGACGAACCATTTGCGGAAAAGCGCCTCCTGGCGCGCGTCGTCGATCTGCTGGTGCTGGTCGATGATGTAGTTGGAGTCCAGTTTTTGAGGCCGTACTCGGTGTTGATGTAGTCGTGGTTGCCGGGCACGGGTAGAAACGGGTAGCGCCCGATGGGGGAGGCGTAGCGCTTGTTGTCGCGCAGGAAGTAGCCCCAGTGCCACGCTTTGCGCCCGTCGTTGGCAGCGATGTCGCCGAGGTGCATCACGAAGCGCGCCTCCAAGCGGTCCGCCGCACGCACGAGCACTTTCTGAATGGCCCGGCGCTGCTCAGTGCCGTAGTCGGGCACGCCGCGCGCCCAGTTGCCGGCACCCAGCAGCCCCTTGCCGAGGAGGTAGAGCGGGTAGATGCCCGGCAGGTAAAGCTGCTTCCAGCTCATCCACTGCTCGGGCTGGATGAAGCGCTCGGCGCGCCAGCCGCTCTGCGAATCGCCGTAGACGAGAAACGAATAGCGCGCGTCGGGGATCGAGTCGGGGAGCGACTGGTCGACTTGGTAGAAGTCCTTCTGGTATTCCTCGGTGACGAGGGCCTTCGAGGTGCAGCCGGCCAGCAGCAGGGCGACGAGCGAGGCGCCGGCGACGAGAGCGGCGAGAAAGCGGCGAGGCATGGCAGCGGGCCGGGACGCGTCCGGCACGGCTTCGGCGAAAGAGAAAAGACGGACGCTCCTCCTACCTGCGCGTGGCGGAAATGCTTCCGCGAAAGACGGATGCAGAGCGGCTTTTACGACACCATCAAGGCTTGCTTATGAAGACGCGCGTTCCGGCATCGCGGAGGGGGTGGCGTTGAGCGTCCAGTCGTAGGCGAAGGAGGTGTTTTCCCGTTTCTGGAGCTCGGCGGCGGAGCGGCCTTCGAGTACGCCGCGGAGCGCGTCGTAGCCGGGCCGAGCCTCCGGCATAAACGAGAGCAGGTAGTCGCCGGCCGGGGTCCCGTCGGGGCGGTCGAAGTCCGCGCCGTACCACTTCAGGATGGAGTTGAAGACGAAGTCGCCGCCGTCCTCGGCCCGGCGGAAGTGCTCGCGGTGCCCGGTAAAGTCGCGCATAGCCGCGTCGAGCATCGCGCCCATCCGCTCGGGCGTGTAGGCTTTTTGCCGAAGCCTCGGGCAGCTCCGCGCTGCGCAGTTGACCGCCGCGTGCAGGCGGGGGTCCAGCCGACCCACCTGGAACTGCTCGGCGCGCTCGGGACCGCTCTGGCGACGCAGGATCACGTTTTCGATCTGGTCGAGCGAGAGGGCCGCGCCGGCGGTGCGCAGCGGCTGGTTGAAAAACAGCTTGTCGTGGGCGGAGACGTCGCGCACCGGCCACGCCTCCAGGACGTTGGCCAACATCTGCACGTTGTAGGCGTTGATCCAGAAGGCCATCTTCGCGCTCTGCGACGAGAGCCGAGAAGCATCGAAGTCCTCGACCGCCTTGAGCACGCGGCGGAACTGGTCGTTTCGTTCGCCGCGCAGGAGGTCGTAGCGCACGTTTCCCCCAGCGGTGACGACCTGCGAGAGGAGGTCCGAGAGCGCCTGTTCGTAGTTTGTGGCCGGCTGCACGTCGCCGGCGCGGCTGGGCGGCAGGTCCACGCTGTCGGAAGCGATGCTGTCGGAAGCGATGCTGTCGGAAGCGATGCTGTCGGAAGCGATGCTGTCGGAAGCGGCAGAGGCCGACGCGGCGGGGTCGGAGGTGCAGCCGGCGGCGATCAGAAGCATCGCCGGAAGCAGGAGCAGGAGGAGCCGTTTCACAGCGTAGCGGGAAGCAGAATAGCAGAGCGCGATCATCGAAGGGAAGCCACGCAGGAAAGAGCGCGTCGCAGCCGGTCGTCAGGAGTCGGTGGACGGCGGCGCGCCGTCGCCACTCGGGAGCACGTCGGAGGGGACGTCTCTGCTGACGGAGTTTTCGAGCACCGAAGCGGCGCCCTGCTCTTTTTCCCAGGCACGGAAGCGGTCGAGGTCCCCGCGCACCGCGCGCACCACCGCCGCGATGACGGCCACATCATCAGCCAGCCCGGCGACGGGGATGAAGTCGGGAATCGCGTCAATGGGCGAGACGAAGTAAATTACGCCCCCGACGATCGCGAGGATAGTCTTGCGCGAGACCTGTCGGTAGTCGCGTTGCGCCCAGGCGCGTACCAGGCGCGCGAGCGCCAACAGGTCGCGCTTCACCGCGCTCATCGCGTCCTCCTCGTCGAGGGTCTTGCCATAGGCGTTGCGCGCGAGCTTCACGAGGCGAAATCGCTTCCCCAGCAGGTCCTTGGCCACGCGCAGGGCCGCCTCGTAGGCGCGCCGGTAGGTGGGGCGCAGATCCTGCGCGGCGTCGTCGGTCGCTTCGGGAGACGAGGCGTCGTGGGGAGCGTCGTCGGGCATGGCGCAGGGGGAAGAGCGGTAGGCATGGGTTACGCCGAACGCGGCGCGGCGGCGAACTGTTTTCGCGGCGCTGCGGGGACACTGACGCACTACGCCCGCGAGGCCGGCCTCCGCGATGACCCGCATCCCATGACTCGCATCCCGCAGGAGGGTTTTTCTCGAGGGAAGCAAGCGAGCGCCCGCTCCGCACCCTGCGCGACACCGCGCGGCGCGGTCACGGGCACGCTCACGGCGCGCCCGCCGGCCTCGGGGGGAGAGGGGCGCTACGCCATTCCCGGACCCGAAGAGCTCAACGAGAAGTACGGGCGGGTCCGCCGACTGGCATCTCGCGGTGGCAACGTCTCCTGCAAACAAAAAAAAGAGGCCCCTTCGCGGAAACCGCGAGGGGGCCTCGGCGCACGTGGCACCCGGGGAGGAGGGGGGCTGAGGCGCCACGTGCGAGCTCGTACGTACCGTCGTGTAAGTCGTTGTCTCCGGCCGGTCGGGGCGCCCGGATTTGAACCGGGGACCTCATCGTCCCGAACGATGCGCGCTGCCGGACTGCGCCACGCCCCGGCGTAGGACTGCTCTGAAATACGGCGAGCGCGTCAATGGTCCCGCCCAGGCCGGGCGCTTTCTCGAAGTTCGCTCGAAATTGTGGCACCGGCGGATTCACGCAACAGCCGGGGCGCCTGTGGGAACCTGTTGCGGCGAAGCGACCGGCTCGTCGGCGTCCACGCCCACGGCGGCGGCGACCGAGCCGAAGCCGTCCTCGGCGAGCCGCTCGGCGAGGCCTTCCTTGATATACTTCACCAGGCCCGGTCCTTCGTAAACGAGGCCCGTGTAGAGCTGCACCAGCGAGGCGCCCGCGCGAATCTTCTCGTACGCGGCCTGCGCCGAGTCCACCCCGCCGACGCCGATAATGGGCACCGCGCCATCGGTGAGGCGATAGAGGTAGCGCACCAGCGCCGTCGCGCGCCCCGCGACAGGCGGCCCGCTGAGTCCCCCGGCACCAATCTCGTCGAGTCGTTCGTGCGAGGCGCTGAGGCCGGCGCGGTCCGGTGCGGTGTTGGCCGCGACGAAGCCGTCTACGCCGTGGGCCTGGGCGACGGCCACGGTGTCGTCGAGGGCGCTGTCGTAGACGAGGCGGTCGGTCTCCGGCGGGCTGAGCTTGATGAGGACCGGCAGCTCGGAGCGATTCATCCGCTCGCGCTCGGCGAAGATCGCCTCCAGGAGCGTGTCGAGCGCGTCGGGTTCCTCGAAGGTCCCGCCGCCGAGGGTGTTGGGGCAGGAAACGTTGAGCGTGACGTAGTCGGCGTGCGGGGCGAGGCGGTGGAAGCTCTGGCGGTAGTCCTCGACCGCATCGTCGCCCGTAAGCGGTTCGCCGCCAGTCGCCGAGGCCGGCGTCTTGGCGATGTTGATGCCCAGCGGGGCGGCGGGCTGTGCCCCGGCGTCTTCGAGGCGGCCAGCTACCGCATCGGCCCCCTCATTGCCCAGTCCCAGACGATTGACCAGCGCGCGGTCCTCCTCGAGGCGAAAGGCACGCGGCCGGGCGTTGCCCTCCGCCGGGCGCGCCGTCACCGAGCCGACCTCCGCGAATCCGAAGCCCAGCGCCTCCCAGAAACGCACCAGCTCGGCGTTTTTGTCGAAGCCCGCCGCCAGCCCGACGGGGCTTTTGAAGTCGAGCCCCCAGATCGGGCGGTAGAGCGCGGCATCCTCGAAGCGAAACAGCGGCTCGACGGCCTCGGGACGCAGGCGTTGCACCCAGCGCGCCGCGCCGGTCGAGAAGCGGTGCGCCTGCTCGGCCCCCATCTGAAAAAGAAGCGGGCGCAGGAAGCGGTACATCGCAGGAAGCGGTACATTGTGAGTGTGGGAGTTTGTGAGTGCGGGGGTATGGGCGTTCTTGTAGAGCAAGCGGGTCTGCGACCTGAATCCCCACCATTCCCGCACATCCCATCCCAAACTACCAGCCCGGCGTGAGGCGCAGGCCGAAGTGCCCGCCCCGGTCGGGGCGTTGGAAGGGGTAGGCATAGTACGCCTCGACGATAATTCGCCCCAAGATGTTGAAGCGCGCCGCCGCGCCGGTGCTCACCAGCGGGTAGCGTGTGGCCTCGAATGAAGTTATTCCGTTTTCGTTCGTTTGCTGCTCCACATCGGAAAGCTGCTGCTGGTCGGTTACGAAGTCCAGCTCCACGTCGTCGCCTGCGGACCAAGCCAGCCCGGCGTCGGCGAAGAGCACCAGCTCGGTGGGCAGGTATGGGAACTCGATAAGCCCCAGCTGACTCGTGCCCAGGAAGGGCAGGCGTAGCTCGGTGCTTGCCAGCGCGATGCGTGTGCCACGAAGGCGCTCGTAGGTAGCCGGTGCCGAAGGCCCGCGCGATTCGGCGATGTCGCTCACGCTGTACCCCCGCACGAATCCGGGATAGTACGGGCTCCCGAGGCGCTCGCGCGTGAAGTCCGACTCGCTGAGGTTGACGCCCCTGCTCCGGCTGAGGTCTCCCGCGCCGTAATTGCCGATGTGTAGGCCCCGCACGGCGAACGTGACGGGATTAAAAAAGAAGTAGCGCCGATAGTCGGCCGTGGCCTGGGCGAAGGAAAACGACCCCACGCGCGGGGAGAGGCCGAAGCGGTAGCGCCCGCCCTGAAGCGGGGAAGTGAACCCGAAGCGCGAGAAGTCTCCCACATAGGCGGCCCCGCCGTTCAGGAAATACACCGGATCGGGCTTGGGGATGTTTAGCCGACTATCTTGGGGTAAATCTCCTACAGGGCGGCAACCGCCGAGGCTTCTTGAACACACGCGCGTATCGGTGCTGAAGCCGTAGCGTACCGCCCCGAGGTTGAAGTCGAAACGGCGTGTGGTACTGAAGGGGTACCGCAAAATCCCGCTGGCTCGGTCAATGTAGAGGCGCTGAATCTGCTGCAAGACCCTACCGCGCCCGATACGAAATGCCCGCGCGGAGCGCACGGGAATGTGCCCCGCGCTGGCCCCGTAGTTGAGGCGGTGCTCGCGGTCGAGGTACGTGACCTGCCCGCCGACGTCCTTGAGGGTGCCGTTGGCCCGGATGTTGGCGCGGAGGCTGCGGTTGCCCAGCAGGTCGCTGAAGTAGAGCAGGATGCCCCCGGCCGCGCCCCCGCGCACCGCGCTGCCGCTGTACGGGTCATTGCCTGCCCCGATGCCGCCCCCGCCGCTCACGCGGTCGAGTTGGAGGCTGGGGTCGTACTCCTCAGTGTCGAAGTTGCCGACCGGAAGCCCCGCCCGCGGGTCGGCCAGGTAGGTGGAGACGAGCCCCTCCCCGGCCGACTGAAACGGCGGAAGTAGGCCTGCCGTGGCGAGCCGGCCTTCTTCAGTGGGAGCCACCGGCTCGCCCTCCAGTTCCTCGCTTTCGAGGGCGTGAATGGTGTACCCCCCGCGCGAGAATACCGAGAACGCCATGCGCCCGTTCTGGTCGGCTATCGACATGGCCGGCGAGCTGGACGTGATGCCGCTCACACCGGTTTTGAGCTCGGTGATGCGGTAGGACTGCCCCTCGCCCAGCGCGTAGCGGTACACGTCCTTGAACCCGTCCTGGTCGGAGATGAAGTAGAGGTTCTGCCCGTCAGGGGCCCATTCAGGGTTGTGGTGGTGCGCGCCGGAGAACGGCTGTACCGTCTCGATCTCCCCGCTCCCTACGTCGATCAGCCCCAGGCGGGTGGGGGCGAAGGTCAATTCCTCAAAGTCGCTGCCGCCGGGGCCGCGGTCCGTGGTGAAGGCGAGGCGCTCCCCGCTCGGCGACCACACCGGCTGCAGGTCCGCATAGCGGTCGTTGGTAAGCTGCTCGACGGTGTTGGTGCGCAGGTCCAGCACGTAGAGATCACTCAAGCCCCCCTCGATGCCGCTGAAGGCGATCTTGTCGCCGCCGGGTGACCACGTGGGGTTGGCGACGGCTCCGATGCTCTCCGGGCTGATGCGCTGCTGGATCTCCCCGCTCTCCACGTCGATGATCTCCAAGTCGTTGTCCCCCTGCGTAAAGGAGACGAAGGCAAAGCGCTCCCCGTCCGGCGACCACGTGCCGGAGGAGTTGATGAAGCGCAGCGCGTCGTAGTGCGGGTTCGAAGCGGCCCCTTCGAGCTCCTGGATAATCTCGCCGGTCTGGGTGTCAGCGATGAAGAGATTGGTCGTAAAGATATTGCGCCGGCTGATGAAGGCCACGTAGCGCCCGTCGGGACTCACCGAGGGGCTGATGTTCAGTTGGTTTTCCGCCCCGGGCTCGCCGAGGAGAACGTTCCCCACCTCCGAGGGCGCCGTGCGCCCCTGCATCTGCGGCAGGTACTGCTGGCGCACGCTCTGCTTCCATTCCTTCGAGAGCGAGTCGGGCTTGACGCCGAGGGCGTAGACGAAGGAAGAGTCCACGCCCACGCGCCCGGCCAGCTTAAAGAGGTTGGTCACGGCCGGGTCGCCGTACTTGCCGCCCACGTAGGCCATGTACGCCTGCCCGAAGCGGTAGGGAAAATACTCCCGCGAGTTGCTGAGCTGCTCGATGGTTGGCAAGTCGTCGCGCATAGCGTAGTCGCGCAGCCACATGGCCGTGTGCGCGTCCTCGCGCCCTACCGAAAGGTACTCGGCCATCCCTTCGACCAGCCACAGCGGTAGGCGCCCGAGCTCGAAGCCACGGTCGCGTTGCCGCAACCCGATGTCGTACTGGAAGGAGTGCACGAGTTCGTGCCCCAGTACGTGATTGGTCTCCATGTAGCTACCCGTGTGCGGCATCGTCACGCGCTCCTTGAGCGCCTCGGTCACGCCTCCGGTGCCCTGGCTGATGGAGCCGCTGATGACGTTGGTCTGCTGGAAATCCGGCTTGTTGGCGTAGAAAATCAGCGGCTTGCGCTCATCGAACTCGCGCAAAAACGTCTGTGTGTGGCGGCTGTACCAGCGCTCGGCCATGCGCCCGGCGTCTTTGGTGGCCTGTTCCTCTTCCGGGTAGTAGAGAATGCGGAAGTGGTCGGTGGAGAACTCGTTGAACTCGAACTCGTCGTACTGCACCTTATTGCGCCCGAAGTACTGTGCCTCGGCGGCGGCGGGAAACAGCAGCAGGGCCGCGAGAAACCCGGAGGCGAGCGCGCCGAAAACGGGCGAGCGTCGGCGAAAAAACGGGGTGCGCATAGAGGAAGGGCGGGAGAGAAGCGCCGGAGAAAAGAGGGGGCGCCGGCAAGTGCGTGCTTCAAGCCCGACCGGCACGGGCCGCGGACGGGCCTGCAAAGCAGGGATCCCGCTGGCAGAACTACACGCCCATTTGATACTTACCCGGCGGTGTGCGGTTTTCCCGTTGCGTGTGGTGTGACAGTAATGTAATAGTCTCGCACGGGCGGCGGGGGCGCGGAAGGCGGAGGCGGGGCCGAGCCCGGCCGAGCAAAGGGAACTCGAAATCGATGATTCCTTTCCAGTTATCGCGCCGCCTGCGCGCGGTGCGGCGCTGTTTTCGCAGTTGCTGCGTAGACCGGCACCCGGGTCGCGCTTCTGCGGTTGCTTCTTGCTTTTTCAGCCCCGCCTTTTTGCCATGAACGAATATCGCATCCGCGTTCGCATCTTCACGGGCGTCATCGTCGTGGTGCTGGGCATCTTGGGCGTTCGCCTCGCGCAGATGCAGCTCCTGCAGGGCGAGAAGTACAGCGGCGCCTCCCGCGCCAACGCCATCCGGGAGCGCGTCGTGACGCCCGCACGCGGCACCATCTTCGACCGCAACGGGGAGGTCATCGTCAACAACGAACCGGTTTACACTCTCACGATCACGCCGCGCTACTTTCGCCCCGACGCTGACCTGCCGGAGCCGGAGCGCCAGGCGGAGCTGGCCCGCCGCGTCGACCTGCTGGCCGAGACGCTCGGCGTGACTGACTCGGCCGTTACCGCCGAACTGGAGCAAGCCAGTCAGTGGAGCAGCTTCCAGCCTACGCCCGCCTTCCGCGAGGTGCCGCAGGACGCCTACGC
>PXTS01000029.1 GCA_003022485.1 Bacteroidetes bacterium QS_8_68_28 | reverse complement strand
CGCGTCCACACGTAGACGCCGCGCTCCAGGGCCGCCCCCGCGCCCTGCTGGGAGGCCAGCGCCTCGGCGCGGTCGGTCCAGGCGGGGTCGTAGGGCGCCGGGCCGGTCAGCGGAGCGGGCGCCTCGCCGTTTTTGGGGCGAACGAGCGGGCCGGGGAAGGCGAGGTTCAGGTGGTCGGTGATGAGCATGAGCGACCCCGGCGCGAGGCGCTCGGCGATGCCGCCGGCGGCGTTGGTGAGAAGCAGGCGCGGGGCCCCCAGCGCGTGAGCGAGGCGCACCGGGAAGGTCAGCTCGCGCGGCGTGTGGCCTTCGTAGAGGTGCGCGCGCCCCTGCACAAAAAGCACGCGCCGCCCTTCGAGCCGCCCGTAGACGAGCCGCCCGGCGTGCCCCTCGACGGTGGAGCGCGGGTAGCCGTCCAGCACGGGGGTTTCGAGGACGCGCGCGTCTTCCGCCTCTTCCGCCAGCGCGCCCAGGCCCGAGCCCAGCACCAGCGCCAGCGCGGGCGGCTCGTCGAGGGCGAGGTGCTCTTGCGCGGTCGCGGTGGCGTTGCGGAGCGCGGCGTCTGCAGAAGGCATGTTCGTAATGCGTAGTTCGTGATGCGTAGTCCGTAGTGCGTAGTTCGCAGGTGCGTGGGGGGTGATTACCGATTGCCGAGGATCGCCCGGTGCATCACACGCGCAGAATCCGTCACACGCGCAGAATCCGGTAGTGGCGAACGCTCCAGAAGACCTCGCTGACGATCACGCGCAACACCGTCGTGAGCGGGATCGCCACGAGCATCCCGACGATGCCCGCCAGCTGCGCCCCGATCAGGACGACAAAGAGGATCACGAGCGGATGCGCCTGGGCGGCCTTCGAGAAGATGAACGGCTGAAAAATCAAATTGTCCGACAGCTGCGTGAGGACCATGGCGATCAGCACCGGCGTGATCAGCGAGAGGTCGCCCGTCTGCGCGACTCCGACCAGCGAGCCGGCGATGAAACCGACCGCCGGGCCGAAGTACGGGATCGAGTTGGCCAGCCCGGCGAAAATCCCCACGGCGATGGCGTAGTCCAGCCCCGTCAGCGAAAGCAGCAGCGAGGCCACCCCCGCCACGGCCGAGCACTGCACCAGGAGCGCCCGCAGGTAGCGCCCCAGGCTCGACTCGACCTTGTCGAGGATGGCGAGGGTGACCTCGAAGTAGCGGTTGGGGACGAGCCTCAGGAAGCTGCGACGCAGGCGCGTGCCGTCTTTGAGAACGAAGAATGTAACGAACGGAATGACCACAATCGCGTAGGCGATGTCGGTAAAGAGGCCGAGCGCGGAGCTGAAGGTGTTCTGCAGGCGGCCGCTGCGAAAGAGCGTGTCGGCGATGTCGCGCAGGCTCCCGACCAGGAAGCCTTCCTCGAGAAAGGGGAGCTCGGCCATCAGGCGCGTTTCGAGCGCCTGCACGACCGTGGCGATGGCGTCCACAGAGACCTGCTGGGAGAGGTCGGTGAGCCGGCGCACCGCAAAGGGGGCGAGGGTGCCGACCAGAAACGCCAGTCCGCCAAAGACCCCCACGAAGGCCACGGCGATGGAGGGAAGGGGCCCCAGCCCGAGGCCCTGGAGGCGGTACACGAACGGGCGCATCAGGTAGGCCAGAAGCCCGCCCACCACCAGGTAGACGACCAGCCCGGCGAAGTACCAGAGCCCCCAGATCCCCCCTGCCAGCGCGAGCGCGCCGAACGCGAAGCGCGCCACGCGCTTCGGCGTGAGGCCCGGTCCGCTCCCGGGCGGCGGCGGACCGGCCGGGGACGGCGCGGCGGCGTCATTCTGCCCGGCGGCAGCGGGAACGCCCGGCGAACGGCGAGATTGAGCGGAGCGGCGCGTGTCCATGACGGAGCTCCGGGGCGGAGGCGCAGCAAAGGGGGGCGGGCCCACAAGCTACGCACCAGCCGCCGGAAAAGATACGGGGCACGCGCTCGGCGCGGGTCACAGGGCACAGACCGGCTTGCGGAGAGCGGACGCCGAGCCCTCTGCCCCCACGCTACGTGCCCTGCCCCGAACGCTACGTGTCCTGCACGCACTCCTCGACCACGTTGCGGATCCTTTCGTAGGAGAAACCGCGGCGGCGCAGGTAGCCGGTCAGCTTCTGGCGGCGTCGGCGCGGGTCGTCCTCGCCGGCCAGGCGCGGCCAGCGTTTCCGGGCGTGCTCGCGCGCGGCCTCGCGTAGCTCGTCGTGGTCCAGCTCCAGCATGGCGTCTTCGATCTGGAGGCGGGCCACGCCGCGCTCCTTCAGCTCATGTTTCAGGCGCACGGGGCCGTACCCCTTCGCCCGAAAGCGCGACCGGACGTACTCGCGCGCGTACTCCGCATCGTCGAGGTAGCCCAGTTCCTTGAGCCGCGCGACGGCCCCGTCGATGGCCGGCGGGGGGTGGCCTTTCTCGCGCAGCTTGCGGCGCACCTCCGCACAGGTGCGGGCGCGGCGCGCGACGTAGCGCATGGCCTTTGCCTTCGCCTTCATCTCGGCATCCTCCTCACGGAGGGCGCGCTCCTCTTCCAGCGAGAGCGTGCTCCCTTTGTGGAGGCCGTGCCTGAGCACCAGATCCTGATGCACGCCAAAGGCAAATTCCCCGCCCAGAAAGACGGAGGTGCGGCTCGCGTCGTTTTCCTGCGTGGTGAGCCGAGTAATGGTGCGCGCCTCGGAGGAGTCGGAACCAGCAGTCATGAAAAAGCGGGAGAAACGTTCGTCGAAAGCAGCCCGTCGCCGAATCGAGCGTCGTCAATCGCCGATTTGCAGCGTGCGCCGGTCTACGGCCACGCCGCTGGCGATTCCGAGGGCACCGCGCACGTTGCCGTCGGGGTCGCGCTGGTTGGGCGCCCCCCGGGTGCGGGCAAAGCGGGCGTAGGCGCTGTCGGCCCGCACCAGCCCGACGCGCAGGCGGTGCGGCGGGAGCGGGGCGGTGGCGCTGTCGGCGGGTACGGCGTAGACGCCTTCCCAGCGGCGCTTTCGCCCGGCCCCCGTGGCTGCGGTGCGTTCGCGGAAGGTGGCCTCCGGCTGCAAAAAGAAGTCGATCACGCGCGAGGAAAACGGGTTCGACGGGCGCAGGCGCGTCTGAATCCAGCGGCCGCCTTTTAGCTCGCTCGCCTCGGCCGGCGCCTGCCACACCAGTTCGACCTCGATGGGATAGATGTAGCCCTGCTCGGCGGGAACGTCGAGCGAATCGAGGCGCAGCGAGTCCACCAGCACGGTACTCACCGGCTTGCCGGGCGCGCGCACGCGCGCTGTGTCGATCTGGATGACGGGCGGGATGCGTCCCTCGGCGGTGGCCTGCCGGCCGCTCCAGTTTACCGCCAGGACGAAGGGCGTGCCGGGCTGCGCTGCGCGCTCTTCGCCGGGGGACGGCACGTAGCGCCCGGGGGCGGCTTCGCGGTACGGCACGTCCTCGCCGCCGAGCGTCAAGCGCACGTCCGCGCCGGGGGCGGCAGAGGGACCGCTCCCCTCCGGCGGCAGCGTCTGGCGCAGCGTGAGCGTGTCGAGCGGCTGCCCCGCGCGAAAGAACGCTTCCACGACCAGCGTGCCGGGCTCGGAGGGCTGCGCCGCGTCACACCCCGCCATGAGGAGGGCCGCAAGGAGCGCCAGTAAGCCGGGGGAGAAGCGCATGTTGGACCTGGCGGGAAAAACCGGCGTGGATGTTCGACCTTTACTCCACCGTCACGCTCTTGGCGAGGTTGCGCGGTTGGTCCACGTCGCAGCCGCGCATCACAGCCATGTGGTAGCTCATCAACTGGAGCGGCACGACCGTCAGGAGCGGGGAGAGGTACTCCATCGTCTCGGGGACGCGCATGACGTACTCGCAGAGGTCATCGAGCTCGTGGTTGTCAGCGTTGGTGATGGCGATGACAGCCCCGTCGCGCGCAGCGACCTCCTCGATGTTGGAGACGACCTTGTCGTAGGTCGAGTCCTTCATGGCGATGAAGACGACCGGCATGAAGCGGTCGATCAGGGCGATGGGGCCGTGCTTCATCTCAGCGGCGGGATACCCCTCGGCGTGGATGTAGGAGATTTCCTTGAGCTTCAGGGCACCTTCGAGAGCGACGGGGAAGTTGTAGCCGCGCCCCAGGTAGAGGAAATTCGCAGCGTATCGGTAGACCTTCGCCAGGTCGGCCACTTCCTCGTCGCGCTTCAGCTCGGTGCGCACCTTGTCGGGGACGCCGGCGAGGGCGTCGAGGTGGGCTTGCATCTGGTCGTCGGCGAGGGTGCGCCCCTCGGCCATTGCCAGGGCGATCATCGCCAGCACGCACACCTGGCAGGTGAAGGCTTTGGTGGAGGCCACGCCAATTTCGGGGCCGGCGTGCAGGTAGACGCCGGCGTCGGTCTCGCGGGCGATGGTGGAGCCGACCACGTTGCACACGCCCAGCGCCAGGGCGCCGCGCTCCTGCGCCTCGCGCACCGCCGCGAGCGTGTCGGCGGTCTCGCCGCTCTGGCTGATGGCGATGACCACGTCGCCCTCGCGCAGAATGGGCTCGCGGTAGCGAAACTCCGAGGCGTACTCCACCTCCACGGGCACCTTCGCGAGCGACTCGATGAGGTATTCCCCCACCAGGGCGGCGTGCCAGCTCGTGCCGCAGGCCACCAGGATGACGCGGTCGGCGCTCCCCAAGCGGTCCATCACTTCGGTGAGGCCGCCGAGCAGGACTTGTCCTTTGTCGGGGTTGATGCGGCCTCTCATGCAGTCCTCCAGCGCGGTGGGCTGCTCCATGATCTCCTTGAGCATGAAGTGCTCGTAGCCGCCTTTTTCGATCTCCTCCAGGTCCCACTCCAGCTCGTGGATCTCTTTTTCGAGGTCGGCCCCCTCGATGGTTTTCACGTCGTAGCCGTCGCGGCGCACGACGGCCATTTCCCCGTCCTCGAGATAGACGACCTGGCGGGTGTGCTCGATCAGCGGGGCGGCGTCGCTGCCGATGAAGTGTTCCCCGTCGTCGCCAACGCCCAGGATGAGCGGGCTGCCGTTGCGCGCGGCGATCAGGAAGTCCGGGTTCTCGGCGCTGGCGACGACAATCCCGTAGGCGCCGACGGTCTGGGTGAGCGCCTGGCGCACCGCTTCTTCGAGGGGCAGCCCCGTCGCCTGCTGCACGTCGTCGATGAGGTGGACGAGGACTTCCGTGTCGGTGCTGCTTTCGAACTCGCGGCCTTTTTCCTGAAGGCGCTCTTTGAGGGCCGCGTAGTTTTCGATGATCCCGTTGTGCACGAGCGCGAAGCGCCCGTCGGGAGGCGTGTGCGGATGAGCGTTGACGTCGCTGGGCGCGCCATGGGTGGCCCAGCGCGTGTGCCCGATGCCCACCGAACCGCGCAGGCCGCCGCCGCGCGGGCCGTTCGTTCCCCCCAGGGCCTCGCGCAACTGGCCGACCTTGCCTTTCTTTTTGCGCACGGCCAGGCGCCCGCTCGGGATCGCCGCCGCTCCGCCTTTGGCCTGCCCGTCTCCCACCGCTCCGTTTCCTGCTGCCCCCTCCGGCGCGGCGCCGCCCGCCTCCACGACTGCCACGCCGGCGGAGTCGTAGCCCCGGTATTCGAGACGCTCCAGTCCTTTGACGAGAATCTCTTCTGCCTCGCGGTCGCCGATGTAGCCTACGATTCCACACATGCCGTTTCTGTCAGGATGGTGAACAAAAAGAGCGTTACGGCCGCGCGCCGCTGCTGCAAGGTCACGCAAAGCTGCTGCAAAAAGGACGCCGACTGCCGCGCAGCATTTCTGCGGAAAGGCGCCCGATCGTCGGCACAGGCAACATACCAAAATAGCAGGCCACCCGGCCATTTGCTACCACCGGCGGCACACAGACGCAATCTTCCAGGAGTGGAAAAAGCGGAAACGAAAAGAAGGGGCAATCCTTCCGAGGAGGCTTCAGGGGGAAAACTGTTGCCTCGTCTGGGTGAGGCGTCTTGCAGGCGAGGCGCTTGCACGAGACGTTCTCGCCGACACTGCATGCAAAGGGCCGCGCTTGGTTGTCGTAACGAGAGCTGAAGGACGACTTGGCATAATTTGTGAGCGCGCGTACAGTGCCGGACTGGCCGGAAATAAAGTCCCCCGTTCGGTCGGCTGCGTCCTTTCGCTTCTGCGCACGTGTTTCCTTTCTTCCCATCTGTCCCGGTTCCCTCATGTCTGCCTCTTCCCTTCCGAAGTCTGCTGTTTCCGCGCTCGCGCTCGCAAGCCTTCTGCTGTTCACGGTTGTCGGGTGCGACGGGGCCGGCGAGGACGGCGGTCGGACCGGCACCCTCCAGGTCATGCTCACCGACGCGCCCTTCCCCTTCGAGAGCGCTGAGGCGGCCAACGTGACCATCGAGCGCGTCGTCGCCCTCCCCGCCTCCGACTCCCCCGACGTCGAGGAAGACAAGCGCTTCGTCCTGACCGACGAGACGCAGTCGTTCAACCTGCTCGAACTGCGCGACGGCGTGACCGCCCCGCTGGCCGGCGAAGAGCTACCGGCCGGCACCTACGAGCAGATCCGCCTGATTCTGGGAGGGGAGGCGTCCGTCGTGATGGATGACGGAACGACCTACGACCTTCAAGTCCCCAGCGGCACGCAGACGGGCGTGAAAGTTCTGCTTGGAGGGCTCGATATCAGCGTCGGTGAGGAGACCGAACTGACCCTGGACTTCGACGTGGGCAAGTCGTTCGTGACGAAGGGAAATCCCGGCGCCCCCGGGGGCGTTCAGGGATTCCTCTTCAAGCCCGTCGTTACGGTCGAGCGCATCGACGAGTGAGCGGCGAGGGCCCGGTCCATCGCCCTCGGGGGTCTTCGGAGGCCCGGGCCCCTGCCTCGCAGCGCGGAACGGACCACGCGCGGCCGACGACGAGGAATGCGCACAGAAAGGCTCCCCCCTACAAACGTACGTTCCCACAAACCTACTGGTAGCGCTCCAGCGTGAACTGCTCGCCGAGGTAGCGGCGGCGCACCTCGGGGTCGGCAGCAAGGTCTTCGGCGGTGCCGGCCTTGAGGATCTGGCCTTCGTAGAGCAGGTAGGCGCGGTCGGTGATGGCGAGGGTTTCGTGGACGTTGTGGTCGGTGATGAGGACGCCGATGCCCCGCTCCCGCATCCCCGCGACGATGGACTGGATATCCTCCACGGCGATGGGGTCCACGCCGGCGAAGGGTTCGTCCAGGAGAAAGAAGTGCGGGCGCGTGGCCAGCGCGCGGGCGATCTCGGTGCGCCGCCGCTCCCCGCCGCTGAGGGTATAGCCCTTCGAGGAGCGCACGCGCTCCAGGCCGAACTCCTCGATGAGCTCCTCGATGCGCTCCTCGCGCTCCGAGCGCGAAAGGTCGTGAAATTCGAGCACGGCGCGCAGGTTGTCTTCCACGGTGAGCTTGCGGAAGACCG
Organism: Bacteroidetes bacterium QS_8_68_28; assembly: GCA_003022485.1. Taxonomy (GTDB): domain Bacteria; phylum Bacteroidota; class Rhodothermia; order Rhodothermales; family Salinibacteraceae; genus QS-8-64-10. The sequence goes on along the minus strand of PXTS01000029.1, from coordinate 20,185 downwards.
ACGTTTCCTGCGCGAGATAGCCGATGCCGCGCCGCGCGCGCTTGTACATCGGCAGGCGCGTCACGTCGTCGGGGCCGAGGTAGATGCGCCCGTCGGTGGGCCGCACAAGCCCGACGATCATGTGGAAGGTCGTCGTCTTGCCGGCGCCGTTGGGCCCCAGTAGGCCGACGATCTCGCCGGGACGCACCGTCAGGTGCACGTCGTCGACGACGTCGCGGTGGCCGTAGCGCTTGGTAAGGCCGTGCGCCCGGAGGTCGTCGGGGGCGTCTTCGGCGGCGGGGGCGGCGCGTCCGTTTTCGGGCATGGAGGAGGCGGGAGGAAAAGAGGAAGGGGACGGGCGTGCGCGCTCATCCGTCGCCGGTGTCGTCGCCGGCGGCGGTCGTCGGGGGCGGCTCGGCGGGCGGGGATTCCCGGGGCGGCTCCGCAGGACGCGGCGGTTCGGGGCGCACGAGGCGGCGGCGCACGCGCTTTTCATTGAGGAAAGCGTTCTTGCGCGGGCGGCGCCCGGGAACCCAGACGAAGCCGTCGAGCCGGAAGGAATCGGGCACGTTCTCGGCCTTTCGGAAGGCGGTGCCCTCATTGGGAGACGGCATACGAAGTTTGCGGAGCGTCCCGCCGCGCATTTTGAAGATAGCCGTGTCTCCGGAAGCGCGTATGGCCGCGCTGAGGGTACTGTCTCGTTTTTTGCGAAAGTAGATGAGTTCGGCATTCGGGCCGGCGCTCAGGCGGCGTAGAGTCGTCTCTCCTGCGGCGTTGCGCGTGAGGCGGGCCGTGATGCGGCCCCCTTTGAGCTGCTGGAAGCGGCCTTCGAGCACGCTGTCTTCCTGCGCGAGGAAGGCGTTCCCGCGCGCGAAGAGGCGGCGCACCCCCTCGCCGTGCCCGGTGACCCGCAGCGAGTCGCCGCTGAGCTGCGTCCCGACCGTACGAGGGCGCCCCGACCGGGGGGCGGAAGTACTACGCCCGGGAGGGGGAGTGCCCCCGGGGCGAGCGCCAGCGCTGCCGCCGGTGCCGGGATTCCAAGAAAACGGGTCGCCGAAGAAACGCGACTCGCGCCGGGGCGGGAGGGAGCCGCCCGTCGAGGAATCGGTGCCTGCCAGCGAAGAATCGGTGCCTGCCAGCGAAGAATCGGCGCGGGCCAGGCTGTCGGGGAGCGCCTCCGGCCTCGCTCCGCGAGCCCTTTTTCGCTCTGCTTCGGGGCGTTCCCCGCGAGCCCGTCTTTGCTCCGCCTCGGGGCGCTGGTCGTAGACGGCCGAGTCACCGACGGCCTGAAGGTCTTGCTGCCAGAGGCGCACCGAGTCGGTCGCGGTGAGGCGGCGGAGCGTGTCGGAGCGCGCGGTTTCGAGCCGGCGGGCGCGTACGATGAGCGTGTCGGGGCGAGTTTGGGAGGCGGCGGCCGTGTCGGCTTCGGTGGAGTCGGGCGGCTGGAGGCGCACCAAGAGCGCGCGCCCAGTGACGCGGCTGTATCCGTTCTGCGGGTCGTTGTAGGCGCGCTTTCCCCAGAGCAGGGTGCGGGCGGTCGTGTCGGGCAGGAGGGCACGGCGCGTGGTGTCCACCGGTAGCCGGCGTCCCAGCAGCGACGGGCGTTGCGTGGGGGCGGCCGGCGTGTCCGTGCGAGCGGGGTCGGGGGAGGCACCGGTATCGGGCACAGCGCGCTGTGCCCCTACGTTTGGGGTTCCCCGTTGCGTTTCGACGTCTTCTTCCTCGGGCGAAGCGCGGTCGCCGCGTCGCTCGATGAAGACGTTGCCGCGCGCCTTCGTGATCTCGCGGCGGCGGCGGTACGTCACCGAGTCGGCTTCGAGATACGTCGAGTCGCTGAAGACGCGCACCCGGCGGTAAAACTCGGCGCGCTCGGCGCGGGAGAAGTATTCGCCGCCTCGGCTTTTGAGGACGCGCGTGGAGTCGACGAGCGTAACGCGGCGCGGAAAGAGCGCGCGCTTTTCATCGAAAAAGTAACGCCCGACCGGCCCGGCAAGGAGCACCTCGCCGCCGGAGGAGACGCGCACCTCGCCGGTGGCGCGGCCCACCTTCTGGCGGCTGTCGTAGCGCACGCGGTCGGCCCAGAGAGAGTCGCCCTCCTCGGTGATGAGCACGTTGCCGGTGAAGAGGATTTCGCTTTCGTTGAGGTACTGCGTGGCGCGGTCGGCCCGCAGGCGTGTGGCGCCCTGCCGCAGACTCACACTGCCGATGAGGCGGCGCTGGCGCTCGCTGCCGGCCAGCGAGTCCGATGCGATAATATCGACCTGGCGCGTGCCGCTGGTGTCGGCCTGCTGCGCGTGCGACGCCCCCGGAGCGGTTCCCAGCAGCAGGGCCAGCCCCGCCAGCAGCGCGGCGGCTCGGGAATGCGCACGGTCGGGGGGAAGCAATGCGGTCTCCGGGCTGTTCGGCGAAAGAAAAAACGGGCGGCCCCGGCACCGGGCGGCGTCGTCTCCCCGGAGCCAAAAGCGTGCCGGGCGTCACGGGGCGTCTTCGACCGTGACCTGACCGGTCACACGCCCGAGTTGGTAGGAGTCGAGGTTTTCGTCGGCGCGCAGGCCGTAGCCCTGAATGCGGTCGGTGGGCGTGGTGATCTCCACGAAGCCGGGCGTGGTGATGCGGCCCTCCTCTTCGTGCCAGGTCAGGTGCTCGCCTTCGAGGCGTTTGCCTCTGGCGGTGGTCACGACGACCTGGCCGCGCGCGTCGAAGCGCCCGGCGGCGTCACGGTACACGATGCGGTCGGCTCGGATGGTGGCGCTCACGCTGTCGTTCGAGAAGCTGTCGTTCGAGGACGCGTTCGAGCTACCGCGCTCGCGGCCGGTCGGGCGCTTCGCGTTGTCGCGGCCGGCGGTTTTCTCGCTGCCGCTGTCGTAGATGCGGGTCGTCACGCGCCCGCTCGAATCGTTCGCTGCCGCGCGGCCCGCTTCCGGGGCAGCGGTCGCTGGAGCGGTAGTTGCCGGGGCGGCGGTTGCCGTGCTGCCCGCCTTCGCGCTGTCGGCAGCGGGGCGCAGGATCGTGTACGTGCTGTCCTCGCGCTCGTAGCGCTCCATGCGCTCTGCCTCGACGACGGCGCGCGGATGGTTGTTTTCGTAGATGGCGAACTCGACGCCCCGGCTCACCTGGTCGGGCGCGGTGGCGCGCTGCTGCTCCCGACGGAGGGCCTGCCCGTCCCGCGCAGAGGAGTGGTATTCGCATGCCCCCAGCAGTAGCGCTCCCAGTGCGGCAGCGGGCAGCAGCAACGCGGCGAGGCGTGGACCGGCAGGGCCTCGCGGGAAGGCTGCATCACGAATCAAAAGGCGGGGGGGCAGCATTCAAAAGACAGTGTCCACCTTGCACGCTCGCCAGATGGGCAAAGTTCGTCGCTTCCGGCGCTGCCTTGGTGCCACAGTCGACGGGCGATTAACTTAATTTTAACATTTTTTTGCTCCTCAAGGAGCTGCGCCCCCGCTTTCTCCCGGTTCTCTCGCCGCCTCATGAGCTTCGACGTGACCTCGCGCGCCGACCAAGTCGTGACCATCAACATTGGCGAAGCGCTCGACTTTCGCAACGCCTCGGAGTTCAAAACGCTGTGCGAAGAAGAAGTCCAGGAGGGCGGGCGCCACTTCGTGCTCGACTTTTCGGGAACGGGCATTCTCGACTCCACGGGGCTGGGCGCGATTTTTTCGCTCTACCGCAAGGTCTCGCCCGAGGACGGAGAAGTCGTCTTTGCCGCCGTCTCGAAGCCGGTGAAGGTGGTCGTGCAACTGACGCGCACCTACAAGGTCTTCCAGCAGTTCGACGACGAGGCCGAGGCGCGCGCGGCGCTGGTCGAAGAAGGCGGCGCGACCTCTTCGCCGTCTCCCGAGCGCGCATAGCAGATGCAGTTCCTGTGGGCTCGTCCGTCCTCCCCTCTCGATGGCCGCCCCTGCTCTCCCTTCCGACCCCTCTTCGGACAATCAGCACTCGGTGCTGATCGTGGAGGACGAACACGCCCTGCGGCGCGTGCTGGAGTACCGCCTCGGCGGGAAGTACGAAGTGCACACCGCCGCCCACGGGCAGGAGGCGCTCGAAGTCATCAGCGAGCACCCGCCCGACCTGATCGTTTCGGACATCATGATGCCGCACATGGACGGCTTTGCCCTTCAGGAGGCCCTCCAGGACGACAAAAACACGCGCGCGATTCCGTTCATCTTTCTCACCGCCAAGAGCGACGACGACAGCCGCCTGGAGGGTCTGCGCCAGGGGGTCGACGACTACATCACCAAGCCCTTCGACACCGATCAGCTTCTGGGGCGCATCGACCGGCTGGTGGAGCGGGCGGAGACCTTTCGCTCGCATCTGGACGCCGAGCTCGGGCAGGACTTCTCTGAGCGCCTCATGCCGCGCTCGCTGCCGGAGCCGCCCGGCTGGCGCACCTTCTTCGTAAGCCGCCCGCACGACCAGGGCGGCGGGGACCTCTTTGCTTGGGAGGAACCCGAGCCGGGCGTCTTTTTCCTGACGGTGGGCGACGTGATGGGGAAGGGGTTGCAGGCGAAGTTCTATGCCTACACGTTCCTGAGCTACATTCGCGGCACCATCCATACGATGCTCGCGGAGACGAGCTCCCCGGCCGCGCTGATGGAACGCGTCAACGAGATGCTCCTCTCCGACCAGGTCGTCGAGGATACCTTCGCCTCGCTGCTGATGGCGCGCTGGGACGCGACCGAGGGCACCGTAACCTACGCCAACGCCGGGCACAGCCGCCCGCTCTTGCTTTCCGAAAAGGAAGAAAGCCGCATCGTGAAGGAGAGCGACCTCGTGCTGGGGCTCAAAGAGGGCGCCGCCTTCCACAACTACACCTTTTCGATGAATGGCGAAGACGCGCTCGTGCTCTACACCGACGGTCTCACCGAGCAGCGCCTCGAAAGCGGACGTATGATCGGCGAGCAGGGCGTCCTGCAAATCGCCGCCGAGGCCCGCACCGCTCGCGAACCGCTCGCGAATATCCTGCGCGCCATCGAGCCCAGCACCCAGCACGGCGACTTCGACGACGACATCCTGATGTTCTGGCTTCAGCGGGCGGAGGAGTGAGGGGATTTGTGAATGGGGAATGGGGGGGGTCTCACCCTGCGGGCGCGTTGCCGGAGGAGAACCATCCACGATCTACCAATCGGACCGACTACTCGCGCGCCTGCTCTCGAAGCTGCTTCGCCTTCTGGCGGAGGAAGGCGCGGTCGGGCCTCGTGCCGGGGTCGGCCTGCTGGGGCCACGGGTAGAAGGCGTCGGGGATTTTGTAGGCGGGGAGCCTTTCGCGGAGGGCTCCGCGCAGCGCGGCCTCGTCAGTGGAAGAAAACGGTTCCCCGCGCGATTTCCGGATGAAGGCAACCGGGCGCTGCCCGAAGGTCGCGTGCGGCACGGGGACGACCGCCGCCTCGGCCACGGCGGGGCGGCCGCGCAGCACGGCCTCGATCTCCCCGGGCTGGACGTTCTCGCCCCCGCTCACGAACTGGCGGTCGCGGCGCCCGGCCACGCGCAGGCGCCCGTCTCCGCCCAGGCGCCCGAGGTCGCCGGTGGGCAGCCAGCCGCCTTCCCCGAAGGCGTGCACGAACGGCCTGCGTAGCTTGCCCCCTTCGACGTAGCCGGCAAAGCGCGTGCGCCCCTTGACGAGGATCTCGCCGTGCCGGTTGCCGGGCGCCGCGCGGCGGATGCGCACGCGCCGGTGGGGGAGCGGGCGCCCGGCCGTGCGCACCAGGACGCCCCGGTCGTCGCCCGGCGCGGTGGTGGCCACCTGCGAGGTCGTTTCGGTGAGGCCGTAGCTGGTGGCCACGGGCCAGCCTGCCGCGCAGGCTTTCTCGATGAGCACGGGGGGCACCGGCCCGCCGCCCAGCAGCATCGTCTTTAGCGACCGTAGCGCGTCGCGGTCGTCCTGCGTAGCTTTCAGAAGGCGGCGAAGCTGCGCGGCCACCAGCGAGACGTGCGTGGCCGCAGTGCGCGGGATCGCGCGGGCCGGGCGCTCCCCCTCGGCAGGCACAGCGACCGTCGCGCCGACCCACAGGCAGCGCAGCACGATGGCGAGCCCGCCCACGTGGTAGAGCGGCAGCGACAGGAGCCAGCGGTCGCCCGGTCCCAGCGGCTGGTTCCGGCGCGCCCCCTCGGCGCTGAAGAAATGGTTGCCGGCGGTGTGGATCGCCGCTTTCGGCGTCCCGGTGCTTCCGGAGGTGAAGATGAGCGTCAGCGGGCGTGTGGCCGGCCACGCGGCGTCTTCCGCCGTCCCGCCGGGCTTCCGCGCATGCTGGGAGACATGCTGGGAGAAGGGATCGCCGACCAGCTCGTCGGCACGAAGCGTCTGGAGCCCCTCTTCGCGCGCCGTTTTATCGTGGAAGTCGCCGCCGGTGTGGAAGTCGCCGCCGGTGACCAGCGCATCGGCGGAGAGCGTGCGAAGCAGGCGGCAGCGCCCGGCGGGGGGGTCGCGGGCAGGCAGCGGGGCGGCGACGGCCCGGCGGCGCCAGAGCGCCAGCAGCAGCGCCACGTAGGCCGCCCCGCGCGGCAGGAGGCACGCCACGCGGTCGCCGGGGCCGAGGCCGGCGGCCTCCAGACGCGCATCGGCCCGCTCCACCGCCATGTCGAGCGCGTCGTAAGAAACCGTCTCGCCCGCCGGCCCCAGCAGCGCCGGCGCCTCGGGCGCGCGGCGAGCGCCGCGCCGCAGCGGGGCGGGGACCGTTTCGGAAGCAGATCCGGACGGCTGGTTTTCGGGCACCGGGCGGTCGGGTTGTGCAGGCGTGTCGCCATTTTCGGGCCGGCATGTCGGGCCCCTACGGTCTGTGACGGACGGCTCTTCTCGAAAAGTCCGCCGTCCACGGTCCCGTTGTTCTATTTGCGCCCGCACGGGCGCGCTCACACTTCGCGCAGGAGGTGGCCGTTGAGCGTGCGCTTGACGGTGACGGCCTCCTCCACGTCGATGCTGGAAGCGTTGTCGAGCTTGAGGCGCGGGTGAACCACGTCCTGCTCGATCCAGCGGTAGGTGTCGGTGCCCAGCGGGGCGGGGTCGTTGTCTCCCGCACAGGCGGCCAGCGTGATGAGGCCCATCATGGCCATGCCCGCCTCGTAGGCTGCGCTCCACACTGGGCGCAGCCCCAGGTCCGTCGCCTTGTCGGCCAGGTAGGCGAGCCCGCCGAAGCCGCCCAGGATCGTGGGTTTGAGAACGACTGCCTCGGCGTATTCGGCGTGCTCGTCGAGGGTCACGAGCGAGACGTCGCGCATTGTTTCGTCGAGGGCCACCGGCAGACCCGTCTCCTCGGCAAAGGCAGGCAGGCCGTCTGGGTCCACCAGCGGCTCTTCGAGGTAAGCAACGTCCCTCCCGTCGATGCCGTCGGCAAAGCGGCGGGCCTCCTCACGACGCCAGGCGCGGTTGGCGTCGAGACGCAAGGCCACGCCCGGCCCCAGGCGCTCCCCCAGCGCCTCCACGAGCTCGATGTCCTCGTCGAGGGAACGTTCCCGGCCCACCTTGAGCTTCACCGCGCGATAGCCGTTTTCCTTGACCTCCTTGAGGCTACCGAGGATCTCCTCCCGCTCGCCGGTAAGCAGGCGGCTCAAGGGAAGCGTCTCGTGGGGGTCCTCCGCCAGCAGCCGGTGTACGGGCGTCTCGCACGCCTCGGCGGCGAGCATCCAGGCGGCTTGCTCCAGCGCAAAGCGCACCGACGGCGAAAGCTCCGGGTCGTCGAGAGTGCGGCTGAAGTCGCCGCTTTCGCTCATCCAGTCGTCGGGCACCTCGCGCCCGGTGGTGATGCGCTTGAGCTTGAACGCCTCGCGGGTGGCCTGCTGGAGGCGTTCCGTGCTGAAGCCCGGCAGCGGCACGGCCTCGCCCCAGCCCACGTCGCCCTCGGCGCTGGCGAGGCGCAAAAGCAACCCCTCGCGGCGGTGGAGCTGGCGGCGCGGCATCTGCAGCGGCTCGGCGAGCGGCAGCTTGTAGCGAAAGACCCCGAAGGAAGAAATGCGCATGGGTGCGCGAAGTGGTTGAAGGTTGAAAGGGGAAAGTTGAAAGGTTCTCGGGGGGAAACGGCGGTTTCTCGAAAGGCAAAGCCCGCGACCCGAAAGACCGCCGTCTGTCGTCCGCCGTCTTCAAACGTTCCATCCCACCGCGAAGGCGAGGCTGTAGGCGGCGAGCATCTGCGCAGTGCGTCCCAGGAGCGGGCGGAAGGCCGCCGGGGTGCGTGCCTGCCAGAGACGGCGCACCAGCGCCCCGCCGCCGAGGACGGCGACGCCGCTTGCCAGAAGCACCCACGGGGGCGCGCTCGCCTGCGCCACCAGCACCGGCGGCACGAGCGCGGCCCCGGCCAGACAGGCGGCATAGAGCGCGCGCCCGACGCCGCGCCCGAAGCGCACGACGAGCGTCTTCTTGCCGGCACGCGCGTCCTCCTCGCGGTCACGCAGGTTGTTGGCCAAGAGGATTCCCGTCGCCAGCAGGCCCGGCGCCAGGCCCGCCACCAGTACCGGCGCCTTCAGCGCGAGCGCCTGCACGTAAAAGGTTCCGCCCACCGCCACCGGCCCGAAAAAAACCAGCACGAAAAGGTCTGCCAGCCCCAGGTAGGCCAGCGACCAGCGCCCGGCGGTGTACCACACGCCCGAGGCGATGGACGCCAGCCCCACCGCCAGCACTGGCCAACCCCCGCGCCAGACCAGGTAGAGCCCGCTCGCAAACGCCAGCGCGAACGTCAAAACCGTCGCGCGCCGCATCGCCCGCGCCGAGACCCAGCCGGCCTGCGTGGCGCGCGTCGGCCCCTCGCGGCCTCCGCGGTCGGCCCCCTGCAGAAAGTCGAGGTAGTCGTTGCTGAAGTTGGTCCCGATCTGAATGAGCACGGCTCCCAGCAGCGCGCACGCCGCCGAGGGCGCGTGAAAGGCCCCCGCCTCGACGGCCATCGCCGCGCCGATGACTACCGGCGCCACCGCCGCACCCAGCGTCTTGGGCCGCGCCGCCCGCGTCCACACGCGAAGCGCCGAGGGGGGCTGGACGGAAGAACCGGATGGGGACGAAGCGGCCACAAGAGCGGCGGCATTAGGATGATAGCCTACCTCATACGACCGAGCGCATCACATGATGCCGGAAAACGGCCGCACGCCCCCCATTTGCGGTCCGAGCCGTGCGAATCTCCTCAAAAAAAAGCATTCGCCGTCGCCCGGGCCCGCGCGCCCGGCACGAACCCTGCCTCGCGCGCCTCCGTATCTCATTCCCGCACGCGAAACCCCCTCCCGAAACTGCGCCCCGCGCAATGGCTCGCCAGTTCGACGTTCCCACTTTTTACGAGAGCCCCATCATCGGCACGGTCCAGGACGCGCGGCAGGACGAAGACCCGCGCAAGAAAGACCTGTCGCCGTCGGTGCTGGACTTCGGCCCGGTGCGCTTCAAAATTGCGCGCCACTTCGGCTTCTGCTACGGCGTCGAAAACGCCATCGAGATCGCCTACCAGGCTATCGAGGAGCACCCCGAGAAGGCCGCAAACGAACGCATCTTCCTGCTCTCCGAGATGATCCACAACCCGCACGTCAACGACGACCTGCGCGGGCGCGGCATCCGGTTTTTGCGCACCACCAGCGGCGAGCAGCTCATCCCCTTCGACGAGCTGCGCCCCGACGACGTGGTGCTTCTCCCCGCCTTCGGGGCGGCGGTTGAGGTCGAAGAAGAACTCGAAGCGCGCGGGATCGACATCGAAAGTTACGACACGACCTGCCCGTTCGTCGAAAAGGTCTGGCGCAAGAGCAACCAGATTGGGAGCGAGGACTACACGATCATCATCCACGGCAAGCGCTACCACGAAGAGACGCGCGCCACCATCAGCCGCGCCAGGCAGGACGGCCCCGTCGTGGTAGTGCGCGACCTGGAGGACGCCAAAAAACTGGCGAAGGTCGTGCGCGGGGAAAAGGGCGCGGACTTCTTCTACGAGCAGTTCGCCGACCGCCACTCCGAGGGCTTCGACCCCGAGACAGACCTGCGGCGCCTCGGCGTGGTCAACCAGACGACCATGCTGGCGACGCAGACGCAGGCCATCGCGGATCTTCTGAAAGACGCCCTGCGCGCTCGCTACGGCGAGGCGGACCTCCAGGAGCACTTCGCCGACACCAGCGACACGCTCTGCTACGCCACCAACGAAAACCAGGACGCCACCTTCGCGCTCCTGAACAGCGGGGCCGACGCGGCACTGGTCGTGGGCGGCTACAACTCCTCGAACACTGGCCACCTCGTGGAAATCTGCAAAGAACGGATGCCGACCTACTTCATCCGCGACGCCGACTGCGTGCACTCCCCCGCCTACATCGAGCACTTCGACCTGCACCGCCAGGAGGAAATCGAAACCGAAGGCTGGATGCCCGAAGGCCGCCCCGTAGACTTGATCCTGACCGCCGGTGCCTCCTGCCCCGATGCGCTCCTGGACGACGTGCTGCGCAAGGTGGTGGCCTGGTTCCCCGACGCGCGCGACGTCGAAGACGTGCTTGCGCCCTTCCGGGTCGAAAGTTGAACGTTCAAGGTTGAAAGCTCGCCAGTCCGCAGGGCCCCCTCCCACTTTCAACCCACCACCATGCCCTGGTACGAAAACTGGTTCGACCGGCCCGAGTACGAGCACGTCTACCCGCATCGCGACACCGAAGAGGCCGAGCGCGCCGCCGATCTCATTGAGCGCGTGGCCGATCCGCCCCCCGAGGCGCAGTTGCTGGACGTGGGTTGCGGGCGGGGGCGCCACGCGCGGGCCTTCGCGCGCCGCGGCTACCGCGTGACCGGGGTCGACCTCTCGAAGCGCGCCCTCGAGGCCGCCTGCGAGCGCGCCGCGGCCGAAGGGCTCGATGTTCATATTACCTTCCGGCGCCAAGACATGCGCGCCCCGATGGGCACGGAGGCCTTCGACGGGGCCTTGAACCTGTTTTCTTCGTTCGGCTACTTCGGGGGCAACGCCGAAGACGGCCCGGACGACCGCGGCGACGCCGACCACCAGCAGGTCATCGACCGCGTGGCCGAGGCGCTCGTGCCCGGCGGCTTTTTCGTGCAGGACTTCCTGAACGCCCCGTCGGTGCGCGCCGCACTCGTGCCCGAGAACACGCGCGAGACGGCGGACGGCCTCCAGATCCGCGAGCGGCGCTGGATCGAGGGCGGGCGCATCAACAAGGAAGTCACGCTTCGCCCCGCTGCCGGCGGGGATGGCGCAGCCGGCGGGGATGGCGCAGCCGGCAAGACGCAGACCTTCCGCGAGTCGGTGCGTCTCTTGGAACTGGCGGACTTCCGCCGCTTCTACGAGCGGGCGGGTCTCACGCTGAAGGCCACCTTCGGCGGCTACGACGGGACCCCCTATGACGAGGAAAGTTCGCGCCTCATCATGGTGAGCCGGAAGGCGTGATGGGGAGCCGGAAGCTGTAGGTAGGGAGGATCGAGAATGGAGGATCGAGAATCGCTGCTCGGTCCGCGAACCCGAGATCGAAAACTCAAGACCCCCATGGAAAACGCGCTTCGCTACGCCGACGAGCACCAAGACCGCTTCACCCGTGAGCTCGAAGAGCTGCTGCGCATCCCGTCGATCTCGACGGACCCCGAGTACGCCGACGACGTGCAACAGGCGGCCAACTGGCTGGCCGCGCACCTACGCTCCATCGGCCTGTCGGGGGTGGAAGTGTGCGAAACCGACGGCCACCCGATCGTCTATGGCGAGGACCTGCGGGCCGGCGAAGAGGCTCCCACGGTGCTCGTCTACGGCCACTACGACGTGCAGCCGCCCGACCCGCTGGAGCTTTGGGACAGCCCGCCCTTCGAGCCGACTCGCCGGAACGGCGAAGGCTCCGAAGAGGCGATCTACGCGCGCGGGGCCTGCGACGACAAGGGCCAGATGTTCATGCACGTCAAGGCGGCCGAAAGCTACCTGGCCGAAGAACGCGACCTGCCGGTCAACCTCAAGTTCCTCGTCGAAGGGGAAGAGGAAAGAGGCAGCGTCCACCTCGCGCCTTTCATCGAAGAACACCGCGACCGCCTCGACGCCGATGTGGTGCTCATCAGCGACACCGGCATGTTCGCCGAGGGGGTGCCGTCGATTACGTACGGGCTGCGCGGGCTGACCTACGTAGAGGTCACGCTCACCGGCCCGGGCCGCGACCTGCACTCGGGGCTCTTCGGGGGAGCGGTGGAAAACCCGGCCAACGCGCTGGCTCACCTCATTGCGAATCTGCACGACGAGGACCACCGCGTCACCGTCGAGGGGTTCTACGACGACGTGCGCCCCCTGACCGACGAGGAGCGCCGAACGTTCCGTGGGCTGCCCTTCGACGAGGCCGACTGGCGCGAGGAGATCAGCCTCAAACAGGCCAAGACCGAAGAAGGCTACGGCGTCTTGGAAGCCGTCGGCGCGCGCCCCACGCTCGACGTGAACGGCCTCACCAGCGGCTACCAGGGCGAGGGCGCCAAGACGGTCCTCCCCGCGAAGGCCAGCGCCAAGATCAGCTGCCGCCTCGTCCCTGACCAGACGCCCGGCGACATCGCGGACAAGCTCGAACGGCACTTTGCGGCGAACGTCCCCGAGACGATGCATCTCGAGTTCGAGCGGCTCCACGGCGGCCAGCCGGCCCTGATCGACACCGACAGCCCCGCCATGCAGGCCGCCGCCGACGCAATGGAGGGCGTCTACGGCCGCCGCCCTTTCTTCACGCGCGAGGGCGGGACCATCCCCGTCGTGGCGGACTTCCAAAACCTGCTGGGGCTCGACACGGTGCTGATGGGCTTCGGCTTGGAAAGCGACGCGATCCACTCCCCCAACGAGCACTTCGGCCTGGGCCGCTTCCGCGAGGGCGTCGAGTCGATCATCCGTTTTCACGAGCGCTACGCCGAGCGGCAGTAGTCGCAAGTCGGAAAGCAGCGCGGCCTGCCCTGTACGACATCGCTGCCAATCCGTAACGTTTTTGCGTTGCCCTACTCAGCGCGCGGCTTGAGCTACGCGCCCTCCCTCGCACGCGAGTCACCCTTCTCGGCGATGAGCCCGAAGTCGTGCGGGTCTTCTTCGAAGCCCCCCGCCGGCAGGTCGCGGCGCGGCGCTTTCTCGAACTGCTCATTGCCCTCGCGCGCTTCGAGGCGTTCGATCTTTTCCTGTAGCGGCCGCACCTCCTCGCGCACCGCGCGGCGGATCATGCTTTCGACCTCGCCTTGCGTGAGCGCGTCGCCGCTCCTGTCTTCACTGGCGGCAGCCACACCGAAGACATCGCGCGCGACTTTCGCGCCGTAGCGGAACAGCGATGCGATCATGATGCATCCGGCGATGATGGCGACGACGGCGACGAAGGCTTCGTTCTGGGTCATGGCGGGTCACTGAGGTTGAGCGGGGGGCGCACGAGAAACGAGCGGCGGCGCGGGGCCAGCGGGGCGGAGGGCTACGCGGCGAACCCGTAGAGCGCCAGCAGCGCCGCGGTGCCGGCGAGGTTGGTGCCCACGATGTAGAGCGCCCACCAGCCGAGACGCTCTTCGAGGTGTTCTTTCGTAACGAGCTGGCTCTCGGTCAGCGTGGCAATCTCTTCGGCCAGCCCTTCGGCTTGGTTGTCCGTGGAGCCGTGCTGGGTGAGGCGCTTTTTGACCTGAATCGAGTCGAGCATGGCCGGGCCGGAAGAAGGAGGCGTGAAAATCGAGCGGCGTTGCCTTCTCTTACGCAGCAACGGGCGATACGTTGCGCAAAAGTGTTCCCGCCGGCCACGTCCGTCGCGTGCTGCACGCAGGCGCGCATGCCCTCGCGCTGCCTACAAGGCAGGTCGGGGCAGTAGTCGCGCAGAATCTCGTCGTGGCTGCACCCGTCGCGCACCAGCTCCAGCACGTCGCGCACGGGAATGCGCGTTCCCGCCACGCCGGGCTTGTCGAAGTGCACGTTCGGGTCTACGGCGATGCGTTCTTTCGTGGCGTCAGCGTGTTTTTTCGAAAAGCAGGCAGCCACGCGTCGCTGGTTTACGCAAACGCATTTTCGCCGGTCACGTCCTGGCCGATGACGAGGGTGTGCACCTCGTGCGTGCCCTCGTAGGTGACGACCGATTCGAGGTTCATCATGTGGCGCATGACGGGAAACATCCCCAGTACGCCGTTGCCGCCCAGCATCTGGCGGGCCGAGCGGGCCACCTCCAGGGCCATCTGGCAGTTGTTGCGTTTGGCCAGCGACACTTGCTGCGGGCGCATCGTCTCGCCGTCTTTGAGCGTGCCGAGGCGCCAGTTGAGAAGCTGCGCCTTTGTGATCTCCTGCACCATCTCGGCCAGGCGCTCCTGCATGAGCTGGAAGCGCGCGATGGGCCGGTCGAACTGCTCGCGGCTCGTGGCGTGCTGTAACGCGGCGTCGTAGCAGGCCATCGCCGCGCCGGTAACGCCCCAGCAGATGCCGTAGCGCGCCTGCGTGAGGCAGCTCAGCGGTCCGCGCAGGCCGTTGGCGTCCGGCAGGCGGTTCTCCGCCGGGATGCGCACGCCGTCGAGCGTGATCTCGGAGGTGATCGCCGCGCGCAGCGACCACTTGTCCTCGATGCGCGGGGTCTCGACGCCCTCGCGGTCCAGCTCCACGAGGAAGCCGCCGATCTGGTCGTCCGCGCCGGTCTTCGCCCAGACGACCGCCACGTCGCCTTCGGAGGCGTTGGTGGCCCAGCGTTTGTGCCCGTCGAGGACGTACTCGTCGCCGTCCTTGCGGGCCCGCGTCTTCATGCCGGCGGGGTTGGAGCCGTGGTCCGGCTCGGTGAGGCCGAAGGCGCCGATCTTTTCGGCCTGGGCGAGGGCGGGGAGCCACTTTTCTTTCTGGGCTTCGCTGCCGAAGCGCCAGATCGGGTACATCACCAGCGAGCCCTGCACGGAGCAGAACGAGCGAATGCCGCTGTCGCCGCGCTCCAGCTCCTGCATCATGAGGCCGTAGACGAGGTTCGAGAAGCCGCCGCAGCCGTACTCGGTCGGCAGGTGCGGCCCCAGCAGGCCCAGCTCGCCGAAACGCGAGACGAGCTCCCACGGGAAGGTCGCTGCCTGGGCGTGCTCCCCGATGACCGGCGCGACCTCCTCGGTGACGAAGCGCCGCACGCGGTCGCGGATCTCCCGTTCCTCCTCGGAGAGCAGCTCCTCGATGGCGTAGTAGTCGAGCCCCTCGAAGGCGGCGGGGTCGTAGGTGGAGGCTTCTTTCGGGGCCACGCCGTTCGAGCGCGCGTCGCCGTTCATGCCAGGGCGGGCACTCTCCGCGCGGGCGCCGCCTGAGCGGGCGCGGGCGTCGGCGGTCTGGGCGGCGGTGGCAGAGTCGGAAGGGCCGGGCATGTTCTTTGCAGGCATGTTCTTTCAGAAGGAAAGAAAAGGGAGGAGCCCCTTGGGGGAAAAAGCGGCAGAGGCCGAAGAGCCGCGCGTTCGTGTGCGTTCTTTTCGCTACCCCGGCACGCACCGAAAACGAGGATTTTGAAAAAGAGTTCGTGCGCGGCTTGCCGTGGAGGCGGGGCGTTATCTTGGGGCGCGCGCCGTTTTCTCGTCTGCCTGCCTGCGCTCATGTCTGTTCGTCGTCTTTCGCTCGGCCTCACTCTTCTCGTGCTACTCTGGGCCGCTCGCCCCGGCGGCGTGACACGCGCGCAATCCGACAACCTCACCCCGCGCCTGGGAGCCGGCGTGCAACTGCTCGGCAGCACCGAAGACGGCGTCGCGCCCGGCATGCGGATGCGGGTCAGCGCTCCGCTTAACGCCGACGTGTCGCTCGCCGGCGGCCTCGGGCTAAGCGGCTTCGTGCTCAGCGGTTCTGAGAATGCGACCTACCTGCTGGAGCCGCAGCTTTCGCTGGTGGTCAACCTGCCGTCCGTCTCTTCCGGCGACTACCTGCCGTACCTGCTGACCGGCGTGGGCGGCCACTTTCCCCTTGCCGACGAGGGCCGTTCGGAGAGCGGCCTGGTCCTGCACGTCGGCTACGGGCGCGTGCAGTCGCTGATGGACACCTCCGTGTTCTACGAGGTCAATCCGGGCTTCCTCATCGCCGACGACCACATCGAGGTGCTCCTGCCCATCCGCATCGGACTGATCTTTCGGTAGCGGACTGCTGAAGGCTCTACTCCACACGCCGCAGGATGGACTGGAGGCGTTCGTGGTCGTCGTCGAGGAGGCGGCTGAGGGCGCGGCCCGCCTCGACGAGCGCGTCCTCGCTGCGCTCCTCGCCGTGGGCCTTGCCGTGGGCCGCGCGCACCTGGCGGAGCACGGCCACCAGCAGGTCATCGGTGGGGACGGCCGGATCGGGATCCTGCACGAGCGTGCGCAGAAAGTCGTACGGGGCGCCGAGGGTGCGCACGGCCTCCGGCGCGCAGCAGCGCACGAAGTCGTGAATGGAGGGCAGGCGCGGCGGGAGCGTCTGGCGAATGGTGCCGCCGTCATCGGGATCGGTGCGGTAGGCCAGCACCTGTGCGCGAAAGATGGTGCGCAACAACGCCATCACCTGCGGGCGCTCGCGCTGCAGCTCCTCGCGCGACTGACCGAAGGCGCGGGCCTGGCGCCCCGGTTCGCGCGCGCCCATCTCCACGTGGCTGACGAGGCCGTAGAGCGTGTGCCCGGTATCGGCCTGCTCGACCTCCACCCAGGAGCCGAACGCCGGCGCCTCCTCGCCGTCGTGCACCTCGGCGGTGAAGGCGCGCGTCGAGGCTTCGATGATCTCGGCCGTGGCTTCGGGCATTGCAATTTGGAAATTACTGATTGCAAATTGGCGGCTTGTCCGCCACGGCGTTGCCGCTGCGGAGCAGAACCAATTTACAAGCAGAACCAATCTACAATTTTCAATTCCCAATGTGCAATCGCTACACCGCCGGCGTGCGTTTCGAGCGGTCCTTGCGCGAGCGGCGCATGGGCGGAAGGCCGCGCTCTCGCAGGGCGCGCTCGATCATCTGGTAAAAGCGTTCCTTCTCGGGAGCCCGGATGACGGCGTGCTCGTGCGCCTCCGACAGGATCATCGGGTAGCCCCCGCCTTTCTCGCACTCGCTGATGATGAGGCCGTGCGCGCGATTCAGCAGGTCGGCGTCGTCGGCGACCCACTGGGGCACCTCTACGCGGGCGATTTCGCCGGGGTCGTTGCTGTCGGAGCCGGCAGGCACGCGCGTATAGAAGTAGCAGATGCGGTCGGCCTCAGCGTAGCGCGTCTGGATGCGCGAGGCGCTGGTGAAGGTGGCCGAGCGCTCCCCGACCGCCAGCGTCTCGGCAAAAAGCCAGCGGTCCAGCAGGCCCGCCAGCGCGTCTTCGTCGTCTTCGCCGCCGTTCATGCGGAGGTGGACGCCCAGCAGGTTGATGAGCTCGGCGTTGCCGGGCATCGAGACGTAGGAAGCCGGCGGCAGTCCCTCGCGGCGAAAATCTTCCAGAAGCGCCGCGTAGCGCCCGATGAGCTCGTCTTCGAGGTCGCGGTCGTCCATTCCGCGAATCATCCAGCGGATGAGCGTGCCGTCGGCCAGGGCCACGAGCGGGCGGCCTTTCCGGCGGGCCCGGCGGCTCGTTTCGAGGAGGGCCCGGAGTTCCTGCTCGTCGCGCAGGGCCGAGACGATTTCGTCGCTCACGCGCCCTGCGCGGGCGCCCGGGGAGTGCTCGGCCAGGTCGCAGCCTTCGTACTCGAAGTCTACCTCGGCCTCCAGGATGGGCGTCTCGAGGGTGCCGTACTGGAAGGCGATGCGGCTGGTGTTGATGAGGTAGCAGGAGGGCTCGACGTGGCGGTCGGGGTAAATCTGCGAGCCGTCGGTGGCGACGGCGGTGAAAGGCGTGGGGCGCCCGGGGGCGGCGTAGGTGGCGTCGGGGGCTTCGCGGAGGCCGGCCACGAGGGGGGTGGAGCCGCGCTCGGCGGCGGCGTCGCGCACGGCTTCCCAGCGGTCGGCGCAGGCGTCTAGGGCCGCGCAGGCGTCGGCCAAGCGCCGCCGGCGGCGGGCCTGCGCTTCGGCCTGGTAGGTGCCGAAGGCGTCGAGGTCGGCACTGAGGGCGTGCAGGTCGAGCACCGGGGCAACGTTCGATGGGCAAGGAGCGAATGCTCGCCGCGAGCGAATACTCGCCGCGACTCCCGCGTAAAGTAACCTACGAGCGACGTGGCCCTTTCGTCAAAAAAAGAGACGCCTTCCCTCTCGCACCCGTCGAGGGCGTCCAGTTGCAGATCGCAGATCGCAAATCGACAATCGGCGTCTACGTGCACGTGCCGTTTTGCGCGGCCTCGTGCCCGTACTGCGACTATCCGCACGCGGCGGTGCCGAATGCCCGCGCGGAGGCCGCCGAGGACTTCGTAAAGGCGCTCTGCACGGAGATCCGTCGTCGCGCGCCGCGCCACGACGCGCCAGTGCGGACAATCTACCTCGGCGGCGGGACGCCCTCGCAGCTTGCGGCGCGCCACTTGGGCGAAATCTTCGCCGCGTTGCGCAAGCACTTCGGCAGCGCGAGCGCGCATGAAGTCACCGTCGAGGCCAATCCTGACGATCTGGACGTTGCGTTCCTCCAGTCGCTCTGCACGCAGGGCGTGACGCGGCTGAGCCTGGGCGTGCAGTCGTTTTTCGACGAGGATCTGCGTGCGCTGGGGCGGCGGCACGACGCGGAGGAGGCAGCCCGTGCGCTACCGGACGCGCGGGAGGCCGGATTCGCGGACGTGTCACTGGACCTCCTCTTCGGCCTGCCGGGGCAGCCGCTCGCACGCTGGCAGGCCACGCTCGAACGGGTCGTTCAGCAGGAACCGGCGCACGTCACACTCTACCGCCTCACCGCCGAGGCGGGCACGCCGCTGGGGCGCCGCGTGGCGCAGGAGGAAACTGCGCTGCCCGGCGCGGGGACCCCCGCCGCGCAGTACGAACGGGCGCTCGACGTGCTCGGGAGCGCGGGGCTTCGCCTCTACGAGCAGACGCACCTGGCGCGGCCCGGCTTCGAGGCGCGGCACACGCGCCGCTACTGGCGTCACGAGCCCGTGCTGGGCCTCGGTCCCGGCGCGCACTCCTTTTTCTGGAACGCGGACGGAACGGCCACGCGCCGCGCCAACGCCTGCGACTGGCGCGCGTATGCCGAAGCGCTGCACAACGGCGGCGCCCCGCCGCACGAGCGCGAGCGCCTCGCGCGAACCGCACTGGCTGGCGAGTACCTCGCCCAGCGCTTGCGCACCGCACGCGGCCTTTCGCTGGAGCGGCTCGCCCGGCGCTACGGCCGCGACCTGCGCGCCGAGCGCGGCCCCACGCTCGACCGGCTCTGCGCCGAAGGCTACCTTGAACGAGCGGGCCCCTCGGTGCGTCCCACCCGCGCCGGGCGCCTCCGCCTCGCCTCCCTCACCGACGCGCTGCTTTGACCATCAGTCGCCCGTTTCTTCCACGCACCACGAACCATGCAATACCTCCGCCTTCCAGCGCGCTCGTTGCCCGCGCTTCCGCTTCGCCCCATGCTGCTGCTTCCCGCGATGCTGTTGCTTCCCGCGATGCTTCTGCTGGCCGCCGGCTGTGGGGAAGACTCGTCCGGCTCCCCTTCCGGCGAGGCCTCCCGCGACACAAGCGACGGGGCCGCCCCGGCATTCGAAAAAGAGGGCACCCTTGCCTTCACGCGCGGCCCCGACACGCTCGCCACGCTCGACGTGGAAGTCGCCGATACGGACACCGAGCGTCAGCGCGGCCTCATGGAGCGCACCGCCTTGCCGGCCGGCAGCGGCATGATCTTTCTCATGGAGAAAAACGAGCCGCAGGGCTTCTGGATGAAAAACACGCCGATGGCGCTGGACGTCTTCTTCGCCGGGGCCGACTCGCAGATCGTGCGCGTGGTCAAAAACACGACGCCCTACTCAACGGAAACCTTCCACTCGGGCGCGCCCGCGAAGTTCGTCGTCGAGACGCCCGCCGGCTACGCCGACCGCCGGGGCATCGTCGCGGGCGACCGCATCCGTTTCGAGCGCGCCGGTGACGGGACCGACAGTAGCGCCGCCTTTGGAGCGCGGCAACGCAGCGAGTAAGGGGGGTGTGGGACTTACGGCGGGCCGGAGCGCTTCTGCACGACAGGCACGCTCACGGTCTGGGTGAAGGCCCCGCCGAGAAAGCCGGTTCCGTTTTCGACGTTCGACACAGACCCCGGAGGCGGGAGCGGCGCATCCGTGGGATTGCCTGGCAGGTCGCTCTCGGCATAGGCCGGCCAGTCCTCGCTCACCGCCGCCACGGTGACGCGAAAGGAGTAGATGACCTCGATGTCGGTCACCTCGACGCTGCTGCCCGCTGCGTCGGGGATGTGCTGGTCCCAGTGCACCTCGATCACCCAGGAGGCCGCACCGGTGCGCGTGGT
>PXTS01000027.1 GCA_003022485.1 Bacteroidetes bacterium QS_8_68_28 | reverse complement strand
CGTGACGACCGACGGGCCGGTCCTGGAGGCGTTCCCCGACACGGCGGTGCATCCAGCGAACTTCGCGCCCGACGGCGGCGAGGGCGCGGACTGAGAATGTACCGCCGGGCCGGATGCGAAGCGCTCCGCTGCAAAGTGCGCCGCGAAGGCCAGTGGCAAAAGATTGGAGAGGTTCCGCTCAAAGAGGGGCAGACGCGGCGCGTCGGAGCCGTTCGGTTCACCCAAGTAGCACGACACACTTCAATCCGATTTAGGGGGCGGTTGCAGAAGGACAATGAGGTGAGCCCGTGATGCGCGGCCGAAATGGCGCATTTCTCGTTGCGCCGGGGCCGGTGTGGGTGCTATGTTTTGGAAGCGCGCCTCGCCCTTTCGCTTTCCCCGGCCCCGCTCGATGCCCGACGACGCTCCTTCTCTCGGTGACGCCCTGGGCGCGCCCGGCGACTCTTCCTCCTCCGGCTCCCCGGGCGGAAGCAACTCCGGGGGCAACGCCCAGAGCGGCGGCGCCTCCGAGGCACGATACCTTGTGACTGCGCGCAAGTACCGCCCGGCGCTTTTTAGCGAGCTCGTCGCGCAAGGGCACGTCACCGACACGCTCAAGAACGCCCTCCGCCTCGACCGCCTGGCGCACGCCTACCTCTTTAGCGGGCCGCGGGGCGTGGGCAAGACCACCGCCGCGCGCATCCTGGCGAAGGCGATCAACTGCACCACGCCCCGCGAGGAACGCCCCGACGAGGCCGAGCCGTGCCGCGCGTGCGAGTCGTGCCGCTCCTTCGAGGCGGGCCGCAGCCTCGGCATCTTCGAGCTCGATGCCGCCTCCAACAACAAAGTCGACGATATCCGCGACCTGCGCGAGACGGTGCGCGTCCCGCCGCAGGGCACCAAAAAGAAAGTGTACATCGTCGACGAGGTGCACATGCTGAGCAACCAGGCGTTCAACGCCCTGCTCAAGACGCTGGAGGAGCCCCCGCCGCACGTCCTGTTTATCTTCGCCACCACCGAGCCGCACAAGGTCCTGCCGACGATCCTGTCACGGTGCCAGCGGTTTGACTTTCGGCGCGTGCCGGCCGGGCGCATCGCGCGGCACCTGCGCTGGATCTGCGAGCAGGAGAGCGTGGACGCCGACGAGGGGGCGCTGATGCTGCTGGCACGCAAGGGCGACGGGGCGCTGCGCGACGCGCTTTCCGCCTTCGACCAGGCCGTCAGTCTCTGCGGCGACTCCCTGCGCCACGACGAACTGGCGGAGGCCCTCGGCGTGGTGGACGCGGACCTCTACTTCCGGGCCACCGGCCACGTCCAGCGCGGCGCGAGTGACGGAATGCTGCGCCTCGTCGAGGAGATCGTGGGACGCGGATACGCCCTCCAGGAGTTTCTGGCGGGCCTCAGCGAGCACCTGCGCAACCTGATCGTGGCGCGCTCGATGGAGGACACGCACCTCATCGAAGCGACCGACGCGACGCGGGCGCGCTACGAAGAGGCGGCGCAGGACTTTAGCGAAGACGATCTCCTGCGCCTTCTCATGGTGGCCGGGGAGGCCGAGAACGAGGTCAAGCAGAGCGCGCAACCGCGCCTTCGCCTCGAACTGGCCCTCCTGAAGATGGCCTCCCTCCCGCACGCGGCGGATCTCCAGGAGGCCCTCTCCACGCTGCGCCGCCTCGAACAGCGCGCCGACGCGGGCGATCTGCCCGACCTTTCCGGCAACGACGCCTCGACGGGCGGCTCGTCGTCCACGGGCGAGGCAAACGCCGACCCGGACGGTGCCCCGTCAGACGCTTCCGATGCCTCGGGGAACGCCTCGGCACGAGGCGCCGGCACCGAGGCTGGAACAACCGGCGATGCTTCTCCAACGTCGTACGACTCCCCGGCCGAAGCCGAGGGCGACCGCGTGCAGGGGCCGCCCGCCGAGCCCATTTCAGGCGACGCCCCGCCCGGCGAAGCCTCCAGCAGCGAAGCAGAAAACGACGCCCCCGGCGGCGACGCCCCCGCTTTTTCCAACCTCAACCCCGACGCTCCCGGCGAAGCGTCTCCTGCCGAACGCAGCACGCCGGGCGAGTCAGCCTCAGCCGGAGAAACCGCTCCCCCGCCCGAGTACGACGACATCTTCGACCCGCCCGCCCTCTCCGATGCAGCCCCTCCTCCGGACGACAACGGGGGCGCTTCGTCAAACGCCGGGCCGGGCGGGGGGCCTTCGAGAAGCAGCGCCGAAGGGGACGCCGCGGCGCGCTCTTCCAACGGAGGCGGCAGCGGGACGACGCCGCCGTCGGCAGCGGTCCCGGCGCACGCTCCCAGCGGCGAACGGGCCGGCAAGCACGCGCGTGCCGTCGAGCAGCTCCGCACCCATTGGGACGCCCTCGTGCAGGACGTGCGTACCGACCGCATCGACCTGGCCTCCTGCCTGCGCGACGCCGCCCCCGTCGGGCTGAGCGCCGGCACCCTCACCGTGGCTGTGCCCAACCAGTTCAGCCGCCGCTTTCTGCTGGACCAGGAGTCGTTTCTTCTCGGCCACGTCGAGCGACACCTGCCGGAGCGCGTGACCGTGCCCTCGGCCCTGCACCTCACCCTCGACTCCTCCTCTTCCCCCGGCGAGGACGGCGAAGACGCTCCTGCCGACCCGCATGCCGTCATGCAGAAGCTGCGCGAGGAGCATCCCGTCGTGCAGGCGGTCTTCGAGGAGTTCGGCGGCGAAATGGCGTGGTAGGCTGAACGTTCAAAGTTGAAGGTTCCTTACCGCCCCCCTTCCCCCTCAACCGTTCAACCTTCGACCGCGCCCCACACGGACCTTCTCCCCCAGCCCTGCCGTTCAGAGAAGGTGCGCCCGTCGAAAGGCGCGCTGCACCGCTTTCTCTTTCTACATGCGAGGTCTTTCAATGGCACAAGGTTCTGGTCAAGGCACCGGCGGGCAGGGCCCCGGCGGCGCAAACATGAGCGAGATGTTCGGCAAGATGATGGAGATGCAAAACCGCATGTCCGACATGCAGGAAGAGCTTGCCGAGAAAAGCGTCACCGCCGAAGCAGGCGGGGGCATGGTGAAAGTCACCGCCAACGGCGCGCAGAAGATCACCGCCATCGAGATCGAGCCCGACGCAGTGGACCCCGACGACAAAGAGCTGCTGGAGGACTTGGTGATCGCCGGCGTCAACAAAGCGCTGGAGGAGGCCAGCGAAATGGCCCAGCGCGAAATGCAGAGCGCGGCCGGCTCGATGCTCCCCCCCGGCATGGACCTGAGCAACCTGGGGCTGTGAGCCAGCTCGGTGTTTCGGGTTTGGAGTTCGGGGTTTTTCAACGAAACCCAACCCCTCCCCAACTCGCCAACTGCGAAGCCATGCAGTACACCTCCGAGTCGGTCGAGGCGCTCGTCGAGCAGCTTGCGCAGCTTCCCTCGGTGGGGCGCAAGACCGCGCAGCGCCTGGCCGCCTACGTCCTCAAGATGCCGCGCGAGAACGTCGAGGCCCTCGCCGACGCGCTGCTGGACGTAAAAGACGAAGTGCTGCGCTGCTCGGTCTGCCGGAACGTGGCCGACCGCGACCCCTGCGACATCTGCCGCTCCGCCCGGCGCGACCATTCGGTGATCTGCGTCGTCGAGGAGCCCAGCGACGTGCAGGCCGTCGAGAGTACCGGCGAGTTTCGCGGGGTCTACCACGTACTGGGTGGCGCGATCTCCCCCCTCGACGGCGTAGGCCCCGACGACCTGCACATCCGCGCGCTGGCCCGCCGCATCGACTCGTCCTTCGGGCAAGCCGCCGAGACGCCCGCTCCCAGCGACCCCCTCAGCAACGCTGCCGGCAACGCTGCCGACGACGCTACCGGCGGTAACGGCGCCGTAGAGGAAGCCGCCGCTGCCGTCTACGACGAGCCCGAGTCCGCCGAGAACGCTTCTCCCGAAGAGGGAACCGGCGAGAACGGCGGCGGGACGTCCCTCGACGAGTTGCCCGCCGGGCGCGAAGACGTTCAGGAAATCATTCTTGCCGTCAACCCGAACGTGGAGGGCGACACGACGGCCTATTACCTCCAGCAGATGCTCGAACCGATGGGCGTGAGCGTCACGCGCATTGCGCGTGGTCTGCCCATCGGTGGAGACCTGGAGTACGCCGACGAGGCCACCCTAGCGCGCGCGCTTGAGGGGCGCGGCGCAGTGTAGAGCTTAGATCTTCGGTCTTGGGGCTTGGTTTCTTTGCCGAAAGAAAGCCAAAACCGAAGACCACCAACCAAAAACCGAAACCATGAGAGTCACCGTGCTGGGTGCCGGGGCCATCGGGGCCGCCGTCGCCGAAGAGCTTTTCGCGCATGAAGCCGTCACGCAGGTGCAGGTCTGCGACCGGCACTCGCGCAGCCTCCAGACCCTCCAGGAGCGCCTGGACGAGGACGCCCTGTTGCGCACCTTTCAGCTCGACGCGCGGGACACGGCCACTCTTCACCCTATTCTCGACGGCAGTGCCTGCGTGGTCAGCTGCCTGCCGCCGTCGCTCAACCCGGCGCTGGCAGAGCTGTGCATGGACGTGGGGAGCCACTTCTGCGACCTCGGCGGCCACGACGACCCCGTTTCCGAACAGCTGGCCCTCGCAGACATCGCTCGGGAGAAAACGTGTTGGATCGTGCCCGGCTGCGGGCTGGCCCCGGGCCTGGTCAACGTGCTCTGCCTGCACGCCGTGGAGCAGTTCGACGATCCCGAGGCCGCACACCTGCGCGTGGGCGACGTGCCGCTCGAGCCGGAGGACCCTTTTCGCTTCCGCATCTCGTGGTCGGCCGAGAAGATCCTCGACGATTACACCAACCCGGTGCAACTCATCGAGGACGGGCGTGCCCGCGAGGCCGACCCGCTCAGCCGCAAGGAACGCATCGACTTCGGCGCCCCCTTCGACGACATGGAGGCGTTCTGCACACAGGGCGGCCTCTCGACGCTGACGCACGCCCTCGAAGGCCGCCTCCAGAAGCTCGACCACAAGACGGTGCGCTGGCCCGGGCACGCCCGCCAGATGCGCTTCCTGCTGGGGCTGGGCTTCGGGGAAGACCGCTCGATTGACGTGCGCACGCACTTGACCTACCGCGACGTGCTGGTGCGACGGATGCGCCAGCGCCTCGGCGGGGACCACGAAGACGCCGTGCTCCTGCGCGTGTTGGTGCGCGGGCAAATTGACGGCCAGACGCGCACGCTCGTCTACCAGATGGTGGAGCGCTACGCCGCGGGGCACCCGCACACCGCAATGGCGCACTGCACGGCTGTGCCCGCCGCCGCCGTGGCCGCCCTTCTGGCCGGCGGCACGCCCGTCGGCGGAGGCGCCGCCCCGCCCGAGAACGCTGTGCCCTTCGGCGCCTACCTCGATCTCGTCCAGGAGCGCGGCTTGCACGTCGAGGAGCACTGGCTGGATGGCCATGCCCCCGTCGAAACCCGTCCCGACAACGGCGATGCCTCCGGCAGCGAA
Organism: Bacteroidetes bacterium QS_8_68_28; assembly: GCA_003022485.1. GTDB lineage: Bacteria > Bacteroidota > Rhodothermia > Rhodothermales > Salinibacteraceae > QS-8-64-10. The sequence continues at coordinate 29,096 of PXTS01000027.1, read as the reverse complement.
GCGGCGGCGCGCCCCGACGAGAAGCCTCACCGTGCCGAGCCATAGGCGCGCAGCACGGCCCCGTTCACCGCGTCCCCGGCGGGGGAGAGCACGTGCTCGACCAACGCGACGAGGCGCCCCGCTGGGACGCCTGCCTGGTCGGTCTTTTCACCAAAGAGAATGGTAGACGGCGCGATGGCGGAGGCGGTGATTCCCGCCTCCTTCAGCTCGGCGGCGGCGGCCTCCACGAGCCGCACCACCCCGGCCTTCGCGGCAGAGTAGCCGTACTGCTCGGGCGCGCCCCAGTCGGCCCCCTGTCCGCTGGCAAAGGCGACGAGGCGCTTGTCCGGGGCGTGGTCGGAGGAGTTGTGTCCTTTTTGCATCCGGCGTGCGGCCTCGCGGAAGCAGAGAAACGTGGAGGTCAGGTTCAGGCGCACCTGGCGCTCGAAGTCCTCCTGCGGCGTGTCCAGAAGCGGGGCCCCAGCCCACATGCCCACCGTGTGCACGAGCGCGTCGAGGCGCCCGGCCCGGCTGTGCACCTCGGTGAAGGCGTCGGCCACGCGCTCTTCGTCCGTGGCGTCGAAGGGAAGGGCGTGCGCCTCGTCCCGCCACGTGAGGTCGCCAAGCGGGTCGGGGCGATCGAGCGCGGCGACGGTCGCTCCGCGTTCGAGGAGGCGCCGTCCCAGGCGCCGTCCCAGGCGTCCGCCCGCCCCGGTGACGGCGACGACGCGGTCGGAAAAATCGTAGTCAGGCATGTTTGGGAGAATAGTGCGTGGTGAATTGGTTTTCGGGATCGCAATCGCTGACCATACGGATGCGGCCCGTGCGGCGCGCCTCGCCTACGCTCCCTCCCGCTATCCAGCGATCAATTTTCAATTTGCAATGACCCATTTTCAATCCGAGGAGGTGTGGTCGTGGACGATGCGCCAGCGGCGTCCCTCGCCGGTACGCACCTTTTTGAAGAACAGAGTGAAAAGGCCGCCGGCGTCCCCGCCCGCCTCGGAGGCACGGGTCAGGTTCCAGCGACCGAAGACCAGCGCGTGGCGCCCCGAAAGCAGGTCCACGTCCAGCTCCGAGAAGGAGAGCGTGCCCATCGCCTGGTCGCTGGGGTAGCGCCGGCGGTAGCGGGCCAGCGTTTCTTCCCAGCCGGTGCGCACACTCCCGCCCGAGGCGAAGCGGAGCGTGTCCGTACGGGCGTATCCAGTCATGTAGGCGTCGAGGTCGCCCGCGGTCCAGGCGCGCGCCTGGCGGCGTAGCACGCGGCGCACGTCAGTGCGATCGCTGGGGTCGGGCGCCGGGAGCGTCCCTTCAGGCGTGGCACGCGACGGGTTGAAGTTGGCCGGCGGGCGCTGCGCGGGGCCGGTGCAGCCGCCGAGCGCAAGAAGAGCAACGAGGACAAGCAGCAGCGCGGCGCAAGCCGCCTGCCCGACCGACGACCGAAGCGGACGGGTCGGGAGACGAGAGCACATATGTCGAGGCGAAGGTTCGAAGCGCGAGCACGCGCCTTTAGGCACTCCCAGTTCGCCTGCTTGTTCACCGCGCACGCCCTCCGGCAGACGAGCCCCTTCCTTGACGCGGTCCCGCGCGGTGGTTACGTTGCAGATAGTTTGGGGAGGCTCTACTCCGGCGGCCGCGCCCTTTTTTCCTCGGAATTTTCCTTCGGGCGCGCTGCTTCAACGCTCTTTTCTCGTCGACCTGTCTTTCTGCGCGTATCGGCTTCGACTGCTACTCTCGTGCACCCGCCCGGCCGGCAAGGCAAGTAAGCGCGGTTCCCACCGCGTGCCGCCCGGGCGCCGCCTCCCGACGTAGCTGCCCGCCGATTCGTGCACCTCGCTTCCCTCCCGGCTCTGCTCGCCCGCCGGCCCCGGCGGCGTCCGCTTGCCCGGGCCGGCGGGGGAGCGCTGATGGCCGCCGCCTTGCTGCTGACGGGCACGCCCCAGATCCTGCCCCAAGCGACCGAGGGCACTTCCAAGGGCACTTCCGAGGGCACTTCGCCGGCGCGCGTGGCGCCGTTCCGATCCGACACGACCGAGCAGGACACGACCGAGCAGGACACGACCGAACGCGATACGGTCGAACGCGATACGGTCGAGCGCGTCCCCGCCGGTAGGCGTTCTCCCGTGCGTCGCCTTCGCCCCGTAGGAACCGACTCGTCCGGGGCGGCGGCCCCGCTGAACCGCGTGACGCCTCTCCCCGACACGCTCGAAAGCGACACGCTCGAAAGCGACACGCTCCGCCGGGTACGGCGCTACCGACCCGGGCGCGGCCCAGCGCTCTTTCCCTCTCGCGACGTGCCCGCTGCACGACGAACGGCCGACCTGCTCGCCCCGCGCTTTTCGTTCTGGTCGCCGGAGCTCGGGGCGCGCTACGAGCACCGCCTGGCCCTCGACTCTACGGGCACCACCGTCACCGCCCGGGCGCGCATCGGCGAGGAGACGGTGGCCCCGCCGCTGCGCGTGGCGCGCAGCACCTACCGCCGGGCGCGCCGGCAGCAAGACCTGCGCGCCGGGTGGGCATCGATTGGGCGCGAGCGCCGACGGCGCGCCCGGGAAGCCGGCGTGGGCGTCAGCATCAACGTGCCGGGCGGGCGCGAGAGCGCCTTCACGACCATCTTCGGCAAAAACGAGGTCTCGCTCGACATCAACGGGCAGGCCGACATCAACGCCGGTCTCGACTACCGCCGCAGCGACCAGCAGGCGCAGGTCACCGGCAGCCCGACCCAGATCAACCCCGACTTCAAGCAGGACCTGCGCCTCGGCATCACCGGTTCCATCGGCGACAAGCTCCAGGTGGATGTCAACTGGGACACGCAGAGCCAGTTTGACTACCAGAACCAAGTGAAGCTGAACTACACCGGGTACGAAGACGAAATCGTCCAGAAGGTCGAGGCCGGCAACGTCTTCCTGGACACCGATTCGCAGCTCATCGACGGCGGGCAGGCACTCTTCGGCATCAAAAGCCAGTTCCAGCTCGGGGGGCTGCGGCTGACGACCATCGCCAGCCAGCAGGAGGGGCAGTCCAACACCCTCAACATCGAGGGGGGCGCCCAGCGCACCCGCTTCGACCGCTCGGCGCTGGACTACGACGCGCGCCGGCACTTCTTCCTCGGCTACTACTTCCGCAACAACTGGAACACCGCTCATGAAGACCCGCAGGTGCTCAGGATTGACAACCTCGACCGTATCACCAAGCTGCAGGTGTGGCGCTCGAAAGACACTGGCGACGAACAGGCCGAGGAGGCGACTGCGCTGGTGGACCTCGGCGAACCCGACCGCCTGCTGACCGCCACCGACGACTACGACGCGAGCGGCGAGGACGCGCTCCCCGCTCCCGACAACCACCAGTACGACGCCTCCTTCCTCGACCGCATCCGCGCCGGCAACGTCAGCGACAGTACGCTTGCGGGCCGCGTGGCGACGGACTTCGACTACTACGAGGGCGAGTTCAAGCGCCTGCGGCAGGGCGAGGAATACACCTTCGACCGGCGCCTGGGCTACCTCTCGCTCAACCAAAGCCTGCGCAACGCGGAGGCCCTGGCGGTGGCCTTCGAGTACCGCCTGCCGAGCGGCCAGACCGTCCAGGTCGGCGACTTCGAGGGCGAAGGCGGCGGCGAGCGGCTCGTCTTGAAGCTCCTGCGCCCGGGCAACCTCAAAGCCGCCGTGGACGAGGAGACAGCCGCCTGGTACCTCCAGATGCGCAACATCTACGAGCTGCGCGGGCGCAACATCAACGCCGACGGCTTCGAGCTGGAGCTGGAGTACGACCCCTCCGGCAGCACTTCCCAGCCTACGCTGCAAGACCTGAGCGGGCAAGCCACACTCCTGGAGCAGCTGGGGCTGGACCGCCAGGGCGCCGACGGCCAGCCCGGCTCGGACGGGCGCTTCGACTTCAACAACGGGCGCACTATCGACCGCGACGAGGGGCTGCTCATCTTTCCCTACCTCCAGCCGTTCGGGGCGCGCCTGCGGCAGGTGGTTCAAGAAAACACCCCCGAGGGCAAAGACCTGACCGACGACTACGGTCTGGACGCCCTGGGGCTGCTCTACCGCGAAAAGCCCGACGACCTCCAGAAGGCCACCGAACGCTCCAAGATCGACAAGTACCGTATCGCCGGCTCCTCGAAAGGCACGGCGCAGGAGTTCTACGACCTGCGTGCCTTCAACGGCGTCGTGGAGGGCAGCGTCACTGTCACCGCCAACGGCACGCCGCTGACGGAAGGCGCGGACTACCAGGTGGACTACCAGGGCGGCACCGTCACCATCACCAACGAAAGCTACCTCGGCCCGGGAAGCGAGATCAGCATCGACTACGAAAAAAACGCGCTGGTGAACCTCCAAAAAAAGACGCTGCTGGGCGCGCGCGCCGATTACCGCCTGCGCGACAACCTGCGCGTGGGCGCCACGCTGATGCGCCTCTCCCAGCAGTCCCCCGCCGACAAGCTGCGCATCGGTCAAGAACCCATCAAAAACACCATCTGGGGCGTGGACGCGGCCCTGGAGCTGGAGCCGCGCTGGCTCACGCGCGCCGTGGACGCCCTCCCGCTGGTGCAGACCAAAGCTCCCAGCACCCTGGAGCTGAGCGCGGAGTTTGCCCGCCTGCAGCCCGGCCACACCGATACGCAGGCCTTCGAGCGCACCCGCCGCCGCCTCCGAGAAGACGAGAACCGCGACTTTACCAGCGACGAATTGAACGGTATCTCCTACATCGACGACTTCGAGGGCTTCGAGAACACGTTCTCGCTCAAGAGCCAGATCCAGAGCTGGCGCCTCGCCGCCGCCCCCGACCGGAGCTACCAGCCGCCCACCGCCTCCACGAACAGCCCCGCGCTCAACGCCAACAACTGGCGCGGCGCGCTCACCTGGTACCAGCTCAACAACAACGTCGTCGAGGAACTCGCCGACGCCGAAAGCTACAACGACGACCTCAAGAAACTCGTCCAGACGACCGACGTCTTTCCTGACCGCGACACGCGCGGGGAGGTCAGCAACACGCTGCGCACGCTCGACCTGTACTTCGACCCCGCGCGGCGCGGCCCCTACAACTACACCGAGGACCTGCGCGGCTTCCTGCGCAACCCCGAGGACGCCTGGGGCGGGATGACGAAAAGCCTGCCGGAAGGCCAGAAGGACTTCGGCGTCAAAAACATCGAGTTCATCGAGTTCGTCTTTCGCCCCTACCCGCGAAGCCGCACCGCCGCCGACGAGGCGGCCCTCTACCTCGATCTGGGGCGCCTCTCGGAAGACATCATTCCCAACGGCACAGAAAACGACGAGGACGGCCTCGCGCTGACCGACTTCGGCAACATCGAGGGGGGCAGCCGCCTCCCGCTCGACAACCGCGAAAACCGCGCCGTCACCACCAAGGGCGGCGTCACCGAGGACCTGGGCCTCGACGGGCTGGCTTCCTACACCGGCAGCGGCACCTACGGCCCGGCCGTCGAGCAAGCCCAGTTTGGGGCGTTTCTCGACGACCTCCCGGCCGGCGGCTCCGCGCGCGTCCAGGCCGAGGCAGCCCGCGCGCGGCGCGACCCCTCCGGCGACGACTACCGCTTCTACGAAGACGACGCCTTCTTTGAAAATGACGCGCTGTTTCCCGGGGGGGCCTCCTTTCAGGAACGCTTCCTGTTTTACCAGCCCGGGCTGGAGCTCAACTCCTACCAGGCGCAAAACACCCTCGCGGCGGAGTTCACCTCCGGGCGCGGCAACACGCGCAACCCCGACGCCGAGAACTTTGGCTTCGACCAGCTCCGCCAGAGGGGCGACTACTTCCAGTACCGCATTCCTCTCTCCGAGCACGAACTCGACGAGCGTGCCCGTCCCAACACGCCCGGCGACTTCATCGTCGGCGAGATCGAGGGGGACGGCGGCGAGGGAACCGGCTGGTACAAGGCGCGCATCCCCGTGGCCACGCCCACCGACTCCATCGGCTCGCCGGACCTGAGCTTCGTGGAGCACATCCGCCTGTGGACGACCGGCCATCGCGCGCCCATGACGCTGCGCTTTGCCACGCTGGAGCTGGTGGGCAGCCAGTGGCGCAAGTCCGAGAGCGTTTCCCTCACTGACGAAGAACCGACCGACGGCGACGAAAATGACAAGAACGACGACGACAGCAACGGCGCCCCCGAGCTCATCGACGACTCGCGCCTCGCGGTCACCAGCATCAACAATGAGGAGGACAGCGGCATCTACGAGCGCCCGCGTCGCGCGGTGGTGGGACAGCGGCAGGTAGCCAGCGGCAGGCAGCAGAGCACGCGCGAGCAGTCGCTGGTGCTTCGAGTCGAGGATCTGCGGAGGGGCCAGAAGCGCGCTATCTTCAAAAACGTGCAGCGCCTCAACCTGCTCAAGTACGGCAACCTGCGTCTGTTCACCCATCTGCACTCTGCCACCGACGACTTCGAGAATATCTTCATGGGCGACGAGCAGGCGGCGCGCGCCGAGGGCGTGGAACTGTTCGTGCGCTTCGGTACCAACGAGACCAGCGACTACTACGAGTACCGCCAGCCGCTCACCCCCACGATGGGCGAGCTCGGCGCCCTTCCCTCCGAGACGCTGTGGTATCCGCTCGACGGCCCCTCCCAGAAGCTGGCCAACGAGATGAATCTGCATCTCCCGGCGCTCAATCAGCTCAAGGTGGCCCGCGACCGCCGCGACGACATAGCGTCCAATGAGGTCTTCTGGAGCGATCTCGATGACAACGTTGACAGCACGAGCGTATCCCTCGACCCTGCGCTTTCGGAGTTTGCCCCGCAGGGCGCGCGCCTGGCGGTGAAAGGCACCCCCTCGCTGCAAGACGTCAGCAGCCTCGTGATCGGGGTGCGCGTGAAGGAGAACGCCCGATGCGTGATGACCGGCGACGCCTGCTACGAAGACCTCACCCTCTGGGTCAACGAGCTGCGCGCGACCGACTACGACGAAAAGAGCGGCTGGAAGGCCACCGCCAACGCTCGCATCGATCTGGCCGACTTTGCGAAGGTGCGCGCCAACCTCGACCGCCAGACCGACGGCTGGGGCGAGCTGGCCAGCACGCTCGGGCAGCGCCGCCAGACCCGCCGCTTCGACTGGAACGTGCGGACCACGATCTTCGCTCACAAGCTGCTGCCCGCCACGGCAGGCTGGGAAATCCCCATCACCCTGGAGCTGGGCTCGCAGACGGCCACCCCGCGCTACGCCCCGAACCGGGGCGACGTGCTGCTCAGCGACGTGCTCACGCAGGCCGACGAGGCGGCCGGCCGCTCCCGTGGCGCCCTGCGGCGCGCCGCGCAGACCCACACGAGCCAACGCCGCCTCAACGTGCGCCTCTCAAAGACCGGCTCGGACTCCCCCTGGCTGCGCTACACGCTCGACAACGTGAGCCTGCTCTACACCCTCACGCAATCGGGCGCGCGCGACCCCTCCTCGCAGATCGACGACCGCTGGCAGTGGAACGCCGACCTCCAGTACCGTCACAGCTTCGAGCAAGCCCGCACGGTGCAGCCGCTTTCGTTTCTGGAGGGGCTCCCGCTGGTGGGCGCCCTCGCGGGCACGCGCTTTAACTACGTCCCCGAGTCCATTGACTTCTTCAGCGGATTCACGCGCGAGGCGAGCGAGCGCCAGGACCGCCCCAACAACGACCTTCTCTCCTCCTCCGCCGCCGACTCGGCGTTGCGCGAACCCATCCGCGACACGCACACCTTCGACCACCAACGCAGCTTCGACCTGCGCTACAACCCGTTCGACTTTGTCAACCTTTCCTTCAACACGCAGACCAACCAGAGCTTCAACCGCGCCGGCGCCCGCGAGCAGATTCGGATCGTGACCGACGACGATACGCACGCCGGTCGCGGCGGCCTCCCGTTCGCCAACGAGGAGGAGGCGGTCAACTATGCCACCAGCGCCGACGGGCTCGGCCTGGCCGAGGACGACTTCTTCGTCGAGCGCAACCTGAACACCTACGGGCCGAGCCGGTTCTTCCGGCGCCTCTTCGGGACCGAGGGAGCACGCACCAACCGCTACACCCAGCAGCTCACTGCCTCTTTCGAGCTGCCCTTCGGCGAGGGCGAAGCGTTCAACTGGATCTCCTTCAATGACGTCTCGTACAACGCTTCCTACGGCTGGAAAAACGGCGCGCGTGGGAGCAACCTCGGCGCGACGGCAAGCAACGACGTGAACGTCACCACCGGCATCACGCTGCATCCGCAGCAGTTCTGGCGCAAGTTCGGGTTTTACCGCCGCCTCGAAAAGCAGCAGGAGGCCGCCGATCAAGCCGGCGAAGAGAAGGAAGCCGGCGAGGACGCCTCCCCGGAAGGCTCAAAGGGCGACGAGAACGGCGAAAGCGAGGCGGGCGGCGAGCCGGAAACCGAAGACGCTTCGCGCGCCGGAAGCGGGCTTTCCTTCGATTTCCTCCCCGACCCGGTGAACTTGCTTCGGCGCGCGGCCCTGGCGGTAACAGGCATTCGCGACTTCTCGATCACCTACAACGCCACCCGCAGCGCCGAATCTACGCACGTGGGCACCCGCCGGGACGGCACGTTCACCTCGGGCAGCCACACGCTGCTGGGAGCGCTGCAAGGCGAGGGGCCGCCGCTGGGCTACCGCTTCGGCCTCGGGCGCCGGATCGGGACGGGCCTGCGCCTGCCCGACGGCGAGTACCAGCTCACCGACGACCTCAATGACAGCAACGAGCTGCGCGCGCGAACCCGATTGGACTTCAGCCAGAACTTCCAGGTGCAGCTCAACTGGGAAATGGACTGGAGCAGGAAAAGCAGCTACACCAATCTGCGCGCCGGCGAGCAGCAAACGCGCACGCTTACCGGCTCGGGAGCGTCGAGCGTGTGGGCCTTCGGCGGGGGCTTCCGCGACTTCATCGCGCGCCAGTTCCAGAAGCTGGCCGACCGGCGCGCCTCTGCAGACGCCGGGCCGGGCGACGGCGCGGGAGTTCCGCTGACCAATGCCTCGATCAGCGAAGACTTCCGAAATGCGTTTTCTTCCTCGCTCGGGCGTGTCGGGGAGAGCGGCTTCCTCGCGGTCCCGCTCCCGGCCTGGCAGGTGACGTACTCGGGGCTCTCGCAGTGGCCGCTTCTCGGCGCGGTCACGCAGAGCGTGCGCCTCACCCACAGCTACGACGCCGAGTACGCCGGCGACTTTCGCGCCCTTACCGCCGGGAGCGACACCAGCACCGTCGAGATCGGGACCGGCGGCGAAGCCTTCGACTTTCTGCGGGCCCCCTACGAAGGGCAGCGCCTGAGCGTGCAGGAACGCTTCCAGCCGCTCGTGGGGATGGAAGTGAGCTGGAAGGGCGGCCTGCGCACCAGCGTCGAGTGGGTCCAGACGAACACCTTCTCGACGCGCCCGGCCGCCCGGGAGGTCGTCGAGGACCGCACCAGCGAGATCTCCTTTACCGCCGACTACCGCAAGCAGGGCCTCGACATTCCGTTCCTGCCCTTCGGCGACCTCGAAAACCAGATCACTTTCGGCCTCACTGCCTCCCGCACCGTCGAGCGCGAGCGCGACTTCCTTCTGCGCGACGCCCTCGCCGATGCCGGCGCCACGGACAACCCGGGCGCGTACGACCCGAGCCGGGCCCTCAGCGAAAACACGAACCTGCGCACCAGCTCCACGCGCCTGAAAGTCGCTCCGAAGCTCTCGTATCGCTTCTCGACCCGCGTCTCGGCGGAGTTCGTGGTGCGCTACGAGCGCTTCGACGGCAACCGGCGCCCTTCGTACAGCAACATCGACGGGGGCTTCAACGTGAGCGTGAGCCTGCGGGAATAGTATTCGAGTATAGTGTTCGGGTGTTGAAGCGTTGCCGTGCGCTTTCCACTCGAACACCACAACACTCCAACACCCATGAACCGCGAAGCTGTCGTCGCGTGTGAACTGGGGCGGGTGGCCTACGCTCCGGCGCAGGCCCTCCAGCAGTGCATCCAGCAGCGCCTGATCCGCGCGAAGCGAGCCGGCGACGGGGCGGAAAAAGACGAGACCGGGACCCGCGTGCCACACGTGCTGCTGTTGGTCGAGCATCCGCCCGCCTACACCCTCGGCAAGAGCGGCGACGCGGCCAACTTGCTCCTCTCGGAGGAAGCCCTCGCCGAGCGCGGCGCGTCCTTTCACCGCGTGGGGCGCGGCGGCGACATCACGTTTCACGGCCCGGGGCAACTCGTGGCCTACCCGCTGCTGGACCTGGACCGCTTCTTCCGCGACCTGCACCGCTACCTGCGCGCCCTCGAAGCGGCGGTGATCCAGGCGTGCGCGGCCTTCGGCGTCAAGGGGGAGCGCGTGGAGGGGCGCACGGGCGTTTGGGTGGGTCCCGACGCGCAGGGGCCGGAGCGCAAGATCTGCGCGATGGGCGTGCGGTGCAGCCGCTGGGTGACGATGCACGGGTTGGCGCTGAACGTCAACACCGACCTGTCGTTTTTCGATTCGATTGTGCCCTGCGGCATCGCCGACCGGGGCGTGACCTCGCTTCAACAAGAAACGGACCGTCGCGTGGCCCCCGGCACGGCACGCACCCGGTTTCTGGACGCCTTCGCCGAAACGTTCGACGCCGACCTTTCGCTCAAACGCGACAGCGACGCCCGCGCCTTCCTGCGCGCCCTGCTGGCCGAGGAGGACGCCCCGCTTCCCGCCCTGCTCCAGCCCGCCGCGACCTGACCTGTCCCCGCACTCCCTCTCTCCCACGCCCCACGCTCCAACGTGCCCGACCGCTTCACCCGCGTTCTCATCGCCGAGACGCTCTTCTACGACGAAGAGTACGGCGCGCTCGGCCACCTCAGTCTCATCGATGCAGAGGCGCGGCGCGAGCGCTACCTCGCCTCCTTTATGCCGGAGGACGGGTCCTTCATCGTTGAGGAGGCTACCGACTGGGAAACCGACTACGCCCCCGAGGAAGATGACGAAATCGGCTACGCCCTCGCCACGGGCAGCGACGAGTACAGCCATTACGACACCCCCGAGGAGGCCGCCGAGGCCGTCCGAGTCCTCGCCCGCGAGCACGACCTGGTGCCCAGCTTCACCCTGCTGTTCGAGGACGGAGCGGTTTGAAGACAGCAGACGGCAGACCGCGCGTGCCACCGGTTCGCTACACGCCCCGCACGAGCGCCCACGCCAGCAGTCCCCAGCCGGCCAGGAAGGCCACGCCGCCAATGGGCGCAACGGCCCCCAGCCAGCCGGTGTCGGTGAGGACCAGCAGGTAGAGGCTGCCGCTGAAAATCACGATGCCTGCCGCGAAGCATCCGCCCGCCCCCGCCAGGAGCACGCTGCTATCGAGCGTGCGGCCGGCCCAGCCCACGAAGAGCAGCGCCAGCGCGTGGTACATCTGGTAGCGCACGGCCGTCTCGAAGACCTCCAACCGCCCGGCCGTCACGCGGCCCTCCAGCGCGTGCGCTCCGAAGGCCCCAGCGGCCACGGCCAGCCCCGCTGCTCCTGTGCCGAAAAGCAGAAAAAATCGCATCGTCTCGTGGGTGGGGGGTTCGTGATGCGTGGGGGCGTCGCCGACCTGCTGGGGGCGCGCGTCACTCGCGGCGCACGGTGAACGGGTACTCCGTGCCGTTGAGCTTGAGCGTGTAGTCGCCGGGTTCGTAGCGTCCCTCCAGCGGCAGGTAGAAGCGAAACGGACGCTCGTAGCGCGCGCAGTCCGCGCCCAGCCCCGTCGGCCAGCGCATCCGGAAGGTGACGTTGATGAAGTGCCCATTGCGCTCCTGCTTCGCCTCCGCGAGCGAGAGGCACTCGTTCGGCAGCGCGCCCTTGATGAGCAACTCGACGGGGACGGCCGCGTCTCCTTGCTGGAAAGAATCCGCCCGCGCGACGACCGAATCGACCGGCACGGCGAAGCGGTTGTAGGCACGTCCCTCCTCCGGCGGGGTGGGGGCCAACGTCTGGCGTCCGCCGGGGCCTTCCCCGTCGTAGCGGTGCCCGTAGCGCTGGTCGGGCGGGGGCTTTTCACTCGCGCCGCCGCTCCCGGCGCACCCTGCCAGTAGCAGACCGGCGCCGAGGGCGAGAATCAGTCCCGCGCGGGCGCTCGCTTTTTCCGGAAGCACAGCAAACACAGAACGTCCACGGGAGCGAAGGAAAGCGCGTCGCCGCTGGCGTCACGACGAGGAAGCGGCACGCCGCGGCTGAAGCAACTCGACGGCGGCGGCCCCGTCTTCCTCGGGCACGTGCTCGATGTCGGCGTCGCCCCAGAGGCGTTCGAGGTCGTAGTATTCGCGCTTCTCGCGGCTGAAGACGTGGACCACCACGTCCACGTAGTCGAGCACGACCCACTGGAGGTGTTTCTTGCCCTCCACGTGCCAGGGCGTCTCCCCGAAGCGCGCCTCGGCGTCTTCCTCCACCGCATTGGCGACGGCGCGGATCTGGCGGTTCGAGGAGCCGGTGGCGACGACGAAAAAGTCGGCCACGCCGCCGCCGACGGCACGCAGGTCCAGCACCGTGATGCCGGCGGCCTTGCGTTCGGCCATTGCGTCGACAACGCAAGCGGCCAGTGCGCGCGCCGAGTCGCCAGCGGCAGTCGCGTCGTCGCCGGCGGCAGTCGTGCCGTCGCCGGCGCGCGGGGACGAGGAAGACGATGTAGAGCGTGTGGAACGGGCGGTGCTCATCGAGCGAGAAAAAGCAGAACGCTACGAGCGGTTCTCCTCCATCGGTTGGGCGGGGAGAGCAGGCGAAAAAGCGGCAGTCGGGAAGAGCGTCACCGCGCGGCCGTGGCGGTCTCTTTCCGGAAGGGTTTGAGCGAACGATAGTCCGCCCCGAGCACGACCGTGGCGTCGAGGTAGTAGCCCTCGCCCTCCTCCCGGCGAACGCGTCCGGGCGGGATGCCCATCGCGCGGGCCACGCGGCGGGCGGCGGCGCGGTTGCCCACGCGGTCGATCACCATCGAGGAGTCGAGGTCGAAGGTCGTGTAGTTGCCCACCTCGACGACGTCGAAGCCGGCGCGCACGAGGTGGCGGCGCGTCTCGGCAGCCACGCCCTCGGCCCCGCATCCATTTTTTACCCCAACTTGGACGATCTCGTCAGGGGCGGAGTCTGTCGAACGGGCGTTCGTCTCTGCGGGCGCGCCGGAACGCGACGGATTGGGAGCAGGCGTCGCCGCCCCGCCCAAGTGCTGCGAGACGAGCGCGTAGACGAGCGCCAGCACCGTCACCCCCAGCACGCCGAGCGCCACGTTGAGCGCGCGATGGCCCCACCGGCTCGTGTGCGCGTCGCTACTCATTCGTTCCCGCGCCTTTGGAGAAGGACATGCCCGCGCAAGCACTTCACCACCGCGCCGGAAGCGCAAAGCGCGCGAAAGCGAGCAGCGACGGCGCGGGTAGCCTGCGGCATGACGGATACGTCAGTTGCGCTGCTGGCTCTTCCAGAACAGCCCCCCGCGCGCTTGCGGTGGGGGCAGAGCGGCCCCCCGGCCGAAGGCTCCCGGCACGCGCCGCCCGTAGGGACCGGCGTAGCGCCCGTAGGGGCTCTGCCGGACTTGGAGGTGGAACGTCATGTTCTCGTTGGGCCGGTAGGCGACCTCGGCGTTGCGCAGAAAGACGCGCATGTTCTGCCCGTCCTCCCCAAAGGCCTCACCGCTGAAGGGCTGGTGGGCTACGCTCACGTCCACGCGCGCGGCCCATTCGTCGTCGAACTGCCACTGCATCGAGTTGGTGTACATTCCCAACGAGGACCCCCCGCCGAAGGAGCTCGCCGACATCTCGTAGCTGTGCGACATGCGAAAGTGCTCGTCGCTGAAGACCGTTCCCAGCCAGTCGCCTGCCTGCTCAACCAGTTCCGCATCAGTCTCCTCTCCGGTGCTCGCAGAGGCGCCCGAGTCGTAGACCGGCACGGGCGCAGGCGGCCCGGCATCGGCCCGGAGCTGGGCCTGCGCGGGCGTGGAGAGGACCAGGAAGAGCACCAGACAGAAGAGCGAAAGCGTCATGCGCATGACTCGGAAGCAGGGAAGGAGCGAAGACGCCCATCTCGTTTTCAGAGAAGGGAGCGGAGAGGGAAAAGTAGCCGTGCGCCCACCCACTTGCAATCGCCGGCTCGGCAGCAGGCGCCCCCCGGGGACGAACACCAATCCCGCACCCGGGCATTTGTTCACGCCGTCCCCGCTTACGCTCGTCGGCGGCGGGTGATGGGTGCAGGGGACTGGGGATGAGAGACGTTGACGCCCGCTCCCGAGCAAACACGCCCGCAACGAAACGTAGAGGCACGATGTATCGTGCCTGAATGTCCCATCCACGCCCACAGACGGCGACCACGCCCGAAAACACATCGCGCCATGACGATTTTCAGGCGGCTCATGCAGCAGTTCCGGCGCGCGCCAGCGCATCGGTCCGTGCTGGTGATGCTCGCCGGGGTGTACCTGGCGAGCGTGGCCGTCTTCAGCCTCGCCGGCGAGGAGAACCTGTCCGACCCGTTTACTGCCCTCTGGTGGATGGTCGTGACCGGCTCGACGGTCGGCTACGGCGACTTTTCGCCGCAAACGACGCTCGGGCAGGCGTGGTCGGTGCTCGTCATCCTGTTCACCGTCGGCACCGTGGCGGCGCTCATCACTGAACTCTCCGACTACACTTACCGCCAGCAAATGCGCGCGACGAAGGGCCTTTCCTCCTACGACTCGCTGACGGGCCACACCGTCATCCTCGGCTACCAGAAGGGCTTCACCGACGACCTGGTGGCCCAGATCAAATCCGACGCCGCCTGGGAAGGCGAGGAGCTCGTGCTCTGCGACGACGACCACTCCGAGAACCCGCTCCCCGACGAGTGCCTCTTCGTGCGCGGCGATGTAACTACGGCGGACGTGGCCCGGCGCTCGGGGCTGACGGCGGCGAGTCACATCATCGCCTGCGCGGACGAGGACCACGAGACGATGCTCACCGCGATGGTGGCCGCGCGCAAAAACGAGGACGGCCGCATCATCGCCTACGCTCAATCGAAGAAGGCGCGCGAGACGCTCGGGGAGATCGGCGAGGAACGCATCACTGTGGTCGTTCCGACGAGCCAGTACGCGGTCGTGCAGGAGCTCCAAGACGCCGGCTCCTCCGTGATCATCACCGACATCGCCGACAACGAGGGCAAGGCCGTCTTCCGCGTGGCTCTCTCCGAAGGCGACTTTTCCGAAAACGGCCGCGCGCCAACCGTCGCCGAGGTGCGGAACCGGCTCCCCCAGCAGGGTGCGTTGCTGCTGGGCGTCGAGCAGGGCGGGCGGCGCATCCTCGCCCCTTCGGGCGACCTCGAACTGCGGCCCGGGCGCGACGCGGCCTTCGTGATCGCCGACGCGCGGCCTTCGCTCTCGTGGGACGCAACACGCGGATGACTACAGGGCACAATGCAACACAATAATGCATTGTGCTCCTACGGCTTCTGGCAACACGCGCCAGCCGTGTCCGCCGTCTACGTCGGTATGACCAGGCCCGCAATTCCGATCCAACCGGCGCTCAAAGAGCCGCTCTCAGGCGGCGAAGCATGTAGCGTCGCTCGGTCAGATGGCGCCACGCCTTCTCGAAGTTGCCACTGAAAAAGGCGGGTAGAGCCTGGGCGGCGTGTTGAAACGATGCCTTGAAAGCGGAGGCCAGCAGCCCCAGGCGTCCCTATGACGAAAGCGGAGGGCGAACATTTCTCAAGCCGCAGGCGTACGGGGGGTGCTAAATCGGACTTTTTACACTCATCCTTCCGCGCCCCGTGGCTACCCCCAACGAAGGCGACTCCGTCAACGTCCATTACACCGGCAAGCTCGAAGAAGACGGTACGGTCTTCGACACCTCGCGCCCGCCCGGCGAAGGCCAAGATGCCGACCCGCTCAACTTCACTCTCGGCGAGCAAACGGTCATCCCCGGCTTCGAGCAAACCGTTGCCGAGATGGAGCCGGGCGAGGAGCGCAGCGTGACGCTCGACCCCGAGCAGGCCTACGGCCCCCGCCGCGACGACATGGTGCAGCAGGTCGACCGGGACGAGCTCCCCGACGACCTGGAGGCCAACGTCGGCCAGCAGCTCCAGCTTCGGATGCAGAACGGCCAGACTGTGCCCGTCGTCATCACCGAGGTGGACGAGGAAAACGACCAGATCACCATCGACGCCAACCACCCGCTGGCGGGCAAGACGCTCGTCTTCGACATCGAACTGGTCGGCGTTGAAGGCGGCGAAGAAGAAGGCGAAGGCGAAAGCCAGATCGTCACGCCGTAGACGCGCGCCGCCGACGTCGGTCGGGTTGCGTTTGCAGCCTGCGCCACTTGCAGCCTGCGCCACTTGCAGCCTGCGCCACTTGCAGCCCGTGCTACTTGCAGAGGCGCCGCTGCCTTCGCTACGGGTAGTGGTGCCTTTTCTGCTTTTCGGGATGGATCGCACGAGGCGCCAAACCTTCGGCGCGCCCGTAGGTTTGTTGTGACGCGCCCCGGTTTGCCGTTTCCACACGCTTTTTCCGATGCGCCTCCCGGTTTTCCTTTCGGTATTGCTCGCGTTTCTGGTCGTCGGCGGGGGCGTCCAGCCCGCAAGCGCGCAGTCGTCCGCCGGCTCCGAGAGCGGCGGCCATGCCGCACAGATCGCGCGCGTGCAGTACGACGGCGGGGGCGACTGGTACGCCGACAAGCAGTCCCTGCCCGAGCTGCTGGCCTTCACGCGCCGCGAGACGCTCCTCGACGTGGCCCCCCAGGCGGCCACCGTCAAGCTCTCGACCGACCAGCTCTTCACCTACCCGTACCTCTACCTTACCGGCCACGGCAACGTGCGCTTCTCATCAAGCGAGGCTGGGCGCCTGCGCCGCTATCTCACCGGCGGGGGATTTCTGCATATCGACGACAACTACGGCCTGGACGAGAGCATCCGCCGCGAGCTAAAGAAGGTGTTTCCCGACAAAAAGCTGCGCCCGCTGCCTGCCTCCCACGCTATTTACAGCGCGCACTTTGACTTTCCCGACGGCCTCCCGAAGATCCACGTGCACGACGAGGGCGAGCCGCCGCAGGGGTTCGGGATTTTTTCGGAGGCGGGCCGTCTGATGGTTTTCTACTCCTACGAAAGCGACCTGGGCGACGGCTGGGACCCTGCCTCGGTGCACGACAACAGCGAGGCCACCCGTCGCAAGGCCCTCCAGATGGGCGCCAACGTCCTCGTCTACGCCATGACGCACTGATCTGACTTTGGATCAGCGATTTCGGATTTTGGATTGGTCGCGTGTCCGCCGCGATTGTTCAATCCCCGTTCGTCAATCGCAAATTGCCAATGCCCTCATGCGCAGCCTCGGAGGACTGCTTTCGCTCCTGGCGGGCGTCGGGCTCGTCCTGCTGGCGATCCTGAACCCGCAGATGGACGACTTCGAGGACTTCGCCGCGAAGCATCTGCGCGCGCAGGTGGCCGACCGCCTCGAAAAACGCCTCGGCAACGAATCGACCCTGGGGCGGCTCCTCGCCGGCCCCGGGATGGACTTGGCCAGCCGGTATCTCGATCGCTTTTCCACACGCAAAAACTACGTCGTCGCCAGCGTCTACACCGTGGACCTCGACGGCCCCGACGCCAACGAACTGGAGTGGCGCTTCCTGGGTATCGGTGGGCGCTTCGTCCCGCTCGAAGGCCCGCAGGAAAAAGAGAGAAACGCCGAAAACCAGCAGCCACGGTAACCAACACCCTCCTCTTCCTCACTCCTCCTTCCCTTTTCCCGAAACAATGCTCGAACTCCAGACGCAAGACCCCGAGATCTATGAGGCGATTGACGCGGAGGTCACCCGCCAAAACGACAGTCTCGAACTGATCGCCTCGGAGAACTTTGCCTCGGAAGCCGTCCTCCAGGCGATGGGCTCGCCCTTGACCAACAAGTACGCCGAGGGCCTGCCCGGCAAACGCTACTACGGCGGCTGCGAGCACGTGGACACCGCCGAAAACCTCGCCATCGAGCGCGCCTGCGAGCTCTTCGGCGCCGACTGGGCCAACGTGCAGCCGCACGCCGGCGCGCAGGCCAACGCGGCCGTCTACCTCACCCTCATCGAGCCGGGCGACACCTTTCTGGGCCTCGACCTCGCCCACGGGGGCCATCTCACCCACGGCAGCCCGGTCAACTTCAGCGGTATCCTCTACGAGAGCACCTACTACGGGGTCGAAGAGGATACCGGCCGCATCGACATGAGCACGGTGCGCGAGAAGGCGAAGGAGGTCCAGCCGAAGATGATCTCCATCGGCGCCAGTGCCTACCCGCGCGACTTCGACTACGCCGCCTTCCGTGAGATCGCCGACGAGGTCGGCGCCTTCCTCTGGATGGACATGGCCCACACCGCCGGCCTCATCGCGGCGGGCGTCTTGAACGACCCGCTCCCGCACTGCGACGTGGTGACGACCACCACCCACAAGACCCTGCGCGGCCCGCGCGGCGGCATGATCCTGATAGGCGAGGATTACGAAAACACGCTCGGCAAGACCGCGCGCAAAAGCGGCCGCACCAAGATGATGAGCGAACTGCTGGACTCGTCGGTCTTCCCCGGCACGCAGGGCGGCCCGCTGATGCACGTCATCGCCGCAAAGGCGGTGGCGTTCAAAGAGGCGCTCTCCGAGAACTTCCGCACGTACGCCGCGCAGATCGTCGAAAACGCGAAGACACTCGCGGGCGCGCTGGCCGCGGAAGACTACGACATCGTCAGCGGCGGGACGGACAACCACTGCGTGCTCGTGGACCTGCGCTCGAAAGGGCTCACCGGCAAGGCCGCCGAGCAGGCGCTCGAAGCTGCCGGTCTCACGGCCAACAAAAATATGGTCCCCTTCGACGACAAGAGCCCGTTCGTCACCAGCGGGCTGCGCTTGGGCACGCCTGCGATGACTACGCGTGGCTTCGGCCCCGAGGAGTTCGAGCGCGTGGCCGCTCTCATCGACCGCGTCCTTTCCGCTCCCGAGGACGAAAACCGGCAGCGCGAGGTGCAGGGCGCCGTCCGCGAGCTCTGCGAGGCGCACCCGCTCTACGACTTCGTGGTGGCGTAGTCTGGGGGCAGGAGTTTGGGAGTACGGGGTTTGGGGGCGAGAGACGCTGCCGGCGCGGCACGAAAGAAGGCAACAAACCGCAGCGCGAGCGCTCAAGCGCTCGCCTTTACAGCCGCCTTTCCAAACAAAACGCCCCCATGCCTCGCACTCCCCCACTCAAAAGCCGGAACGCATCCCGCAGCAAGGGGTTTTCAGAAAGCAATCCCTCTCACGAGTAGCAGTACGTCCCATTCCGATGAACCAGCGCACGCTCCCTTCGTCCACTTACGCCGACCTCGTGGAGCTGGGGCGGCGCCTCTACGAGCGCTCGCTGGTGTGCCACGAAGAGGAAGAAATCACTGACCCGCGCGGGCAACCCATCGGGTGGCTGCTGGATACGCGCGTGCCCATGCTCGACGGCGAGATGTTCGGCGAAGTGGGGGCGGTCCTCGCCGGGCGCCTCCGCGCGAAGGGCGAGCGCCAGGTGGCCGGCTACGGCTTCGGGGCTTTCGGAATCGTCTCGTCGGTGCTCAGCGCCGACGGGGCCGACGGCAGCGACGCGCTCCCCGCGCTCAAGGGCGGCTTCATCCGCGAGGAGCGCAAGGGGCACGGGCGCAACCGCCTCGTCGAGGGGCCGCTGCGCCGCGACGAACCCGTCGTCTTGGTGGACGACATCCTCAACAGCGGGCGCAGCGCCACACGCGCGGTCGCTTTGCTCCGGGAAGAGGGCTTCGCAGTGGCCGGCCTCATGACGCTCTTCAGCTTCACCTGGTCGAGCGGGCGCACGCGCCTGGAGGCAGACGGCCTCTGGGTCGATTCGCTCCTGGACCTGAACCTGCGCGAAGGCGGCCCCAGCAGCAACGATTCGATTTAGCATTTTGGATTGGGGATTTCGGGTTTTGGATTGACCAGCAAGCCTCGACCCATCCAGAATCCCCAATCGCAAATTCAAAATCGAAATGGCCGACTCGCGCACGTCTTCCCCGTCTCCCGAGGCGTCTTCCCCGGAAGCCCCGCCGCCGGCGGGCCCCTCGGGGGACGGCACAGCCAGCCAGCAGCCCGCCCTCCCGCCGGAGGGGGAAATGTCGTTCGTGGATCACCTCGAAGAGCTGCGCTGGACGATCTTCAAAGGGCTCGGCGGGCTGGTCGGCGGCATCGTCGTGGCCGTCGTTTTCCGCGACTGGATCCTGCGTGAGGTCTTGCTGGGCCCGCTCTCGCCGGACTTCGTGATGTACCGCGCGCTGGGGCTCGACGCGGTCGAGATCACGCTCCTCAACCGCACCGTCACCGGCCAGTTCTTCGCCGACATCGGCGTGATGGTCACGTGCGGGTTCGTGATTGGCTCGCCAGTGGTGGTGTACTACCTCTGGAAGTTCATCGAGCCGGCGCTCTACCCGCATGAAAAAGAAAGCCTGCGCTTCTCGGCGGCGTTCGCCAGCTTCTGCTTCCTGCTGGGGGTGACCTTTGGCTACCTCATTCTTTCGCCCATCGCGCTTCAATTTTTCCAGCAGTACGCCCTGAGCCAGCAGATCATCAACGAGTGGGACATTATTCGCTACTTCAACCTACTGATCTTCTGGACGCTGGGGACGGGCTTTCTCTTCGAGCTGCCGGTGGCGATCTATCTGTTGACCAAGATGGGCCTGGTGACGCCGCCGATGCTGCGCAGCTACCGCAAGTACGCCCTGATGGCGGTGCTCTTCCTGGCGGCGCTCTTCACCCCGCCGGATCCCGTCTCGCAGCTCCTCGTGGCCCTGCCGCTCCTGCTGCTCTACGAGGGGTCGATCTACATCTCCAGCTTCACCGCGCGCCGACGTGAGAATGCGTGAGTTTGTAGGTGCGTGAGTTTATAGGCGGCCCCCTTTGCAGACCTCCAGCTTGCAGACCTCCAGACGTCTCTACAGACCTATCTTATCTACAGACCTACACGCCATGAAAAAACGCGCTCTCCCCTTCGCCGTCGCCCTGCTGGCGCTCGTCGTCGGGGCGGCGGGCGGCTTTCTGTGGCCGGATGACGACTTCTTCGCTCTGCGCAAGAACTTCGAGATCTTCGGGACCGCCTACGAAGAGCTGGCTACCGGCTACGTCGAGGAGATCCCGCCGAAGGAGCTGATGCGCGCGGGCATGGACGCGATGCTCGCCGAGCTGGACCCGTACACCGCCTACATCGGCGAAGGCAAGAGCGCCGACCTCTCGATCATCCAGCGCGGGAGCTACGGGGGGGTGGGGCTGAGCGTGGCGCGGCGTGGGAAGCGCCTCGTCGTCACCGCCCCCACACGCGGGGCCAGCGGCTACCGGCAGGGCGTGCGCGCCGGCGACCTCATCAAAAAAGTGGACGGGCAACCCGCCGAAGCCCTCTCAAAAAAAGACGTGCAGAACCTGTTGCGCGGGGAGCCGGGCACGCGCGTCACGCTAACCGTGAAGCGGGCGGGCGAGCCTGAACCACTGACGTTCACCCTCTCGCGCGAGCAGGTGGAGGCGGACGCGGTGGCCTACCGGGGCTTTCTGGAAGAGAACCTGGAAGAGAACGCAGCGGAGGCCTCGGAGGGGCGCACCGGCTACGTGAAGCTGGAACGCTTCACTCGCGAGTCGCCGGCGCAGACGCACAAGGCCCTGAAAGCGCTCCGCGAGCGGGCCGGTCGCGCGGGCCTGAGCGGCGTGGTGCTGGACCTGCGAGGCAACCCCGGCGGCCTGCTGGGGGCCGCCGTCGAGATCAGCGGCCTCTTTCTGGAAAAGGGCACGGCTGTCGTCTCCACGCGCGGGCGCACCGAAAAGACGAACAACACTTATCGCAATCCGAGCGCGCCGCTTCTGCCGGAAGTGCCGCTGGTGGTGCTGGTCGACGAGTATAGCGCCTCCGCCTCCGAGATCGTCGCCGGCGCGGTGCAGGACCACGACCGCGGCCTCGTCGTGGGGGAAACGACTTTCGGGAAAGGACTCGTGCAGGAGGTGCGCGAGCTGCCCTACGGCGCGAAGCTCAAGATGACGACCGCGCAGTACTTCACCCCCAGCGGGCGCACGATCCAGTCCTCCAGCCACACACGCTCCGACAGCCTCACACGCGCACGCCAGTCCAGCGAAATTTTCTCGACTGACAGCGGGCGCTCCGTCGAGAGCGGCAACGGTATCGCGCCGGACGTGCGCGTCGCGCCCCCCGCCCCGAGCCCGCTGGAGGAAGCGCTCGAACGACGGGCTGCGTTTTTCTTCTTTGCCAACCAGTACGCCGCCACCCACCCCCCGGTGGACGCTTCGTTCTCCCCGACCGACCAGACGCTGGCCGCCTTCCGCGACTGGCTGGAAACCGAGAACATCGACTACCGGACCGACGCGGAACGCGCCACCAGCGAGCTGGCTGAGGAGTTGCGCACCGGCGGCTACGACGCAGCGAACGACGAGATGGACGCCCTGCGCGCGGCGTTGCAGAACGAAAAGCGCGCCGGCTTCGAGGAGCACGCCGAAGCACTCAAAGAAAAGTTGCGCACCGAGATCCTGGCCCGCTCCGCCGGCGAGCAGGCGCAGATCCGTGCTTCTCTGCGCCACGATGTGCAGGCCGGCCGCGCCGCTGCCCTCCTCCGCGACCCCGCCGCCTACCGCGACGCTTTGAAGTGAGTGCGTAGGTATGGAAGTGCGTAGGTTTGTAAGTTTTCCTTCCTCCTATGTACCTACCTGCCCCCTCACAGCACCTACAAACCGAAAGATGGATCCCGCACAAATGGCCCTGCTGGCCGGCGTCGGCCTGGCGGCAGGAGCCGTCGCTGGTCTCCTGCGGCGGGGATCGGTGAGGCCGTCATCTCGAAGCTTACGGCCGGGTCGAGCCTCTTTTGCACGCTGGTCGTCGGGGCGGCGAGCGCGTGGTACCGCTGGCGCGACGGAAGCCTGCTGCCGCAGGTGGCCTGGCGCGTGGGGCTCTGTGCTGCCGTCGCCGTCGTCCTCACAACCCAGCTCATTACCACGCAGCCGTGGTACGACCAGACGGTCTTCCAGGTCGTGCTGGGGACATTGCTGGTAGTCGTCGCGGCGCGCATGGCCATAGGCGGCAGGGCCGGGGACAGCGGCGATGCGTCGTTGGGAAGAGAACGCCATTCGTGGCCCTTTCTGGCCGGGGCGGGCATGGGCGCGGGAATCATTTCTCCAACGGCGGGCGTGGGCGGCGGGGTCGTGCTGGTGCCGGCCTACCACCGCCTCCTGCGCTTCCCGATGGAGCGCGCCTCGGGCACTTCCAGCGGCACGATCATCCTGATTTCGCTGGTGGGCATCGCCAGCTACGCCGCCAGCGGGTGGGGCGCGCCCGGCCGGCCCGCCACGGCCGTCGGCTACGTGGACTTCGCACGCGCGGTGCTCCTGGCCGGGCCGTCCATCCTGGGCGCGCGCCTGGGCGTGCGCGCCTCGCGCCACGTGCCCGCCCGGGGGTTGCGCTGGACCTTCGCCACCTTCGCGGGGGTCGTGGCCGCGCGCCTGCTCTACGGCGCGCTGGGCGCGTGAGTGAACGGCAGGCGGCCCCGCCGTCAGCCCACGTCGCCGCCTTGGTCTATGAGGAAGGTAACCTTGGTATCGACGCGGTAGTGCGAGACCTGCCCGTTCTCGACGATGGCCTCGAAGTCGCGCACGTAAACGTTCTCGATGTTGCGCACCGATTGCGACGCACCTTCGACAGCGACCTCGACGGCTTCTTCGATGGTGTTGCCTTCAGCTTGGACTTCGATGGTTTTGGCAATGGATGCCATGAGGAACCTCCGAGATTGGAAAGGGAGAGCGGATGACGCTTTATCGTAGCCCCGTGCCAGCCTGCGCGTTCGCGCCGGGATGCCGCTTGGGCGTAACTTCGTAGCAACGTTGCCTCAAGCCCGCGCTCTTCGTGAGTCTCTCGC
The DNA here is from genome assembly GCA_003022485.1 of Bacteroidetes bacterium QS_8_68_28. Lineage (GTDB taxonomy): Bacteria > Bacteroidota > Rhodothermia > Rhodothermales > Salinibacteraceae > QS-8-64-10. The sequence goes on along the minus strand of PXTS01000027.1, from coordinate 5,365 downwards.
AGCGCTACTTCGCCGCGCTCATGCGCCTCTCCGATGGCGCGCAGGAGCGCCTCTACGGCCAGCGCAAGGCGCGCCTCTTCGCCGGCCTCGCCGCCGGCAGCCGCGTGGTGGAGATCGGCCCCGGCACGGGCGTGAATCTGCCGCACCTGCCAGAGGGTGTGCGCCTGGCGGGCGTGGAGCCGAACCCGCACATGCACGCGCCGCTGCGCCGCAAGGCCGAGAAGCTGGACGCGCAGGTGGAACTCCACGAAGGCCGCGCCGAGGCGCTCCCGCTGCCGGACGCCCACGCGGACGCGGTGATCTCGACGCTCGTGCTCTGCTCGGTGGCCGACGTGGCCCAGGCGCTGGCGGAGGTGCGCCGCGTGCTCAAGCCCAGCGGGCGGTTCTACTTCATCGAACACGTGGCCGCCCGCGAGGGCACCGCGCGCCGCCGGGCGCAACGCCTCGTGAAGCCCGCGTGGCGCCGCCTCGCCGACGGCTGCCGGCCCGATCAGGCCACCGGCGCGCGCATCCGGGAGGCCGGCTTTGCAGAGGTGCGGTTGGAGCGCTTCCCCGTCGGAGGCGTGCTCAACCCCGTTCGCCCGCATGTAGCGGGGGTGGCGCGGAGGTGAACGCCTCCCGAATCCTCGCCCCGGCCCCTCTCGTAAGCAGATCGGCGATGATTGCGGATCGGCGATTTTCGATTGCAGACGGGTTCTGCCTGGCAACGCTCCTGCTGCTGGCGGGCGGGTGCCTGCCGCACTCCTGCGCGGGCTCCGGGCCGGCGCGCGCATTGCTCCCGGCCGACTCGCTCTCGCGCCGGGTCGCCCAGTCGGTGCCGAGGGACACGCTTCGCCGCGTCTGGCGCGCGGGGGCGTTCGAGGACGGGCCTTCCCAGAGCACGTCCTCCCCGAGCACGTCTTCCCTTGCGGGCGGGGCGCCGCTCCGTTTCCCGCGCACGGCAGTCTTTTTGTCTTCGGACGACCGATCCGCCCAATTGGCGGTGAGTGATGCGAAGCGCAATGCCTTGTTCCTCTTTTCGGAAACGGGTCGGCGGGCGCGCACGGTGCGCTCCGACCGCTTCGCCACGCCCTACCTCATCGGGCAACGGGCCGACACGCTCTTGGCGCTGAGCCCGCGCGAGCGCCGCGTGCATTTCGTGGCTGGGGGGCGCGTGGCGCGAGATGTGACGCTGGCGCTCCCGCCCGCCCGCGAGGCGCCGCTGCTGTGGGCCACGGCGACCGGCGGGGACCTTTTCGCCAAGACCATCGGCGAGGACGGCCAGGCGACCGTCACGCGCCACGGCCCGGGCGGGCAAGCGACGGCCCGGCGCGTGCTGGCGGGGCCGCGCTGGCATCACGCCGGGCCGCTCGTGAGGTGGCGCGACTCGCTGGTCAGCGCCAGCGGCTTTCGCCCAGTCCTCCACCGCCTGCCGCTCGGCCTCTCGGCCCGCCGCGACACGGCCTGCGCGCTTCGCCTCACCGGCTTCGACTCGCCGATGCTGCCGCGCACGCGCCGCTATGCCGAAGGGAACCTCCGCCAGCCCCCCCTGCTGATGCCCGACGTGGCTGCGACACCGACCCGGCTCTTTGCGCTGAACCTGCGCGCCGGGCGCCTGCGCATCGACGCCTTCGGCCCCGGCGGACGGCTCGAGGCGCGTCTTACCGCTCCCGGTCCGCCGCGCAACCAGGACGTGTACCCGCGCGCGCTCGCCGCGCGCCCCCGCCCGGACGGCGGCTACGCCCTCGCCGTCACCTTCACCGATCCCCAGCCCGCCGTCGCGCTCTACCGCTGGCGGCCGAGTGCGACATCTTCGCCGGCCGGTCGCTGACGGAACGCCCAGTCGCTGACGAAACGTCCAGTCGCTGACGGGACGTCCGGTCGCCGACAGGGCGTGAGGCGCGCTTGAATCCCCCGCGAAGGGGAAGCACCGCTGCCACGCCTCTGTTTTTCTTTTTGACTTCCCTCTTCCTTTTTCCTTTTCTCTCCACAAGCCATGCAGACGAACGGCTCTCCCTCGAGCGACGACGCCCGCGCCCAAGCCACGCTCGCCGGCGGCTGCTTCTGGTGCCTCGAGGCCGCCTTCCAAGAGGTCGAAGGCGTCGAAGACGTGACCAGCGGCTACACCGGCGGGTACGTCGAAGACCCTGGCTACCGCGCGGTGTGCCGCGACGAGACCGGCCACGCCGAGGCCGTGCAGCTTACCTACGACTCGGGCGTGATCGCCTACCGCAACCTGCTGGAGATCTTCTTCACCATCCACGACCCCACCCAGCTCAACCGCCAGGGCGCAGACGTGGGCACGCAGTACCGCTCGGCCATCTTCTACCACGACGAAGCGCAGCGTGAGGCGGCGGAAGAGACCATCGAGCGCCTCGAAGACGGGGGCGTCTACTCGGGTATCGTGACGGAGGTCGAGCCGCGGGAGACCTTCTACGAGGCGGAGCCGGCGCATCACGACTACTACCGGCGCAATCCCGAGGCCGCCTACTGCCGCACGGTCATCGACCCGAAACTGGCAAAGCTGCGCCAGAAGCATGCCGCGCGGGTGGGGGCGTGAGGGAATCCACGTCTTCGACGAGGGATGCTCGGACGGGCAGACGGAAAACGGCGCGCTTTCGGTTGAAACGCGCGTTTTCGGTGCTGCCGGCAGGCGAACCCGCTTGCATCGCGGCGGCGCCCGGCGTACCTTTGCCGCTGCATTTCTTTCGGCGACGCCCATGCCTATCGGCCCGAACGGTTACGACGCCTGCGCTCTCGCTCCATGCCCCGTTGCGACCGATGCGTGTGACCGCCGCCGCCGCCACCGCCGCCGTGCTGCTCCTCTGGGCCGGGCTCGCCGCCGGCCCCGCCCATGCCCAAGAAGACGGAAACTGGGGCACCGTCGCCGGCCGCGTCACCACCGCCGCCGACACCACGGCGCCCGTGCCCACCGCCACGGTGCTGGTGACCGGGACCAACTACGGCACCAGCGCGGATGGCGAGGGCCGCTACCACCTGCGCCTGCCTGCCGGCATCTACCGGCTGCGCTTCTCTTCGGTCGGTTTCGAGGCGCGGATCGACTCGGTCACGGTGCGGCGCGGGGAAACGGCGCGCCTGAACGTGCGGCTCGCCGCCTCCGTCGAGGCGCTCGACGAGGTCGAAGTGACCGCCGGGCGCGAAGAGACGCCCGCTGCCGGGGTCTTCGAGATGTCCGGCCCCCACATCGAGGACATGCCCACGCCCGTGCCCGACGGCTTTCGCACCCTCAAAGGGCTCCCCGGCGTGGCGACCAATAACGAGCTTTCGAGCCAGTACTCCGTGCGCGGCGGCGGCTACAACGAGAACCTGATTTTCATCAACGGCTTTCAGGTGTACCTGCCCTTTCGCCCGCGCCAGGGGGAGCAGGAGGGCCTGGGGCTGTGGAATCCGCAGCTTACCGAGCGCGCGCGCCTCTACGCCGGCGGCTTTCCCGCCCGCTACGGCGGCAAGCTCTCCTCGGCGCTGGAGATCGAGTACCGCGAGCCCGAAGGCAAAGTGGGCGGGCAGGTCGCCGCCTCGACGATGGACCTGAGCGGGTCGGCGGGCGCCTCGGCGCTGGGGGGAGACCTGAGCTGGGTCGTCGGGGCGCGGGAGGCGCGGGCCGGGCGCCTCTTCGGGACGCAGGAGTTGCGCGGCGACTACGCCCCGCAGTACACCGACGCGCAAACCTCCGTCACCTACGAGATCGCCGACGGGCACGCCGTCGAGGCGCTGGGCCTGTGGGCGGAGTACGAGTACCGCCTCGCCCCGCACGCGAAGCGCACCTACTTCGGCACCATCAGCCAGAACCCGAAGTTTCCGCCGGATCTCCAGTCCTTTTACACTACCTATGAGGGCGAGGAGACGACCGGTTACTCGACCGGCTTCCTGGGGAGCCGCGTGAAAACCCGTCTCTCCGAGCGGATTCGGATGGAGCACGAGGCGGCCTACTTTCGCACTCACGAGACCGAGACGCTCGACGTGAGCGGCTCGTCGCTCCTCACGCGCGTGGACCCGGCCAGCGGTAAGACGACCGGCATCCTCAGCGCCGGCACGCAGCGCGACGTGGCCGACAACGACGTGACCGTCTCTACGCTCACCGGGCGCGGGCGCTACTACTACGCCTCGGGCCGCCACGCGCCGGAGGCCGGCTGGCACGTGCGCCGCCTCGCCTTCGACGACCGCATCGACGAGCGCTCTACGCACACCCTCTCCAGCACGGGCCAGACGGTGATCGTAAACGACTTCGAGGACCGCGCGCGGCTGGGCACCTGGCAAGCCGGGGCCTACATGCAGGACGTCTACGACGCGCTCCCCGAGCGCGGCCGCCTGCTGGTGACGGCGGGCGTGCGCTCCGACTACTACGCCTTCAACGAGGAACTGACCGTCTCCCCACGCCTCTCCGCGCAGTTCAAGTGGACCAAGCAGCTCACGCTGAACGGGGCGCTGGGCGTCTACCACCAGAAGCCCACCTACCGCGAATTGCGCGGCGAGCCGCCCACGGCGAAGGAAGCCGAAGAAGCCGGCGGCCTCGAGAACACGCTCAACCGCGACCTCTCCTCGCAACGCTCGATCCAGGCCATCCTGGGCGGGGAATACTTCTTCCCCGACCGGCGCCTCTACCTGCGCGCCGAGGCGTTCTACGCGAAGCTCTCGAACCTCGTCTCCTACGAGATCGAGAACGTGCGTGTGCAGTACTCGGGCCAGAACAACACCTACGGCCGCAACTACGGACTGGACCTGCAACTGCGCGGGGAGTTCGTGCCGGGCCTGGAGAGCTGGTTCAACTACAGCTTTCTCGTGGCCCGCGAGAACTTCAAAGAAGAATTCGAGACCAGCGAGCGCGGCTACCGCGAGGGCTGGCACCCCCGCCCGGCGGACCAGCGGCACACCTTCAGCGCTTTCATCCAGGACTACGTGCCCGGCGACCGTTCGTGGAAGTTGCACCTGCGCGCGCTCTTCGGCAGCGGGTTGCCGTACACCCCGCCGGTGCCGGGCGAGCAAATCACGCGCGACGTGCAGGCGCAGGCGCCCGGACCGCGCATGGGCGAGCGCTACCCCGAGTACCGCCGCGTGGACGTGGGCGCCACCAAGACCGTGCGCCTCTTCGACCAGGGCGTCAGCGGCCCCGTCACGATGCAGCTCACCGCCGAAATCCTGAACCTCTTCGACATGGTCAACACCGTGGCCTACGACTGGGACGCCGACTTCAACCGCGTCCCCACCCACCTGACGCCGCGCACGGTCAACGTGCGGATGCGCCTCAAGTTTTAGTGGATTAAAGTTTTAGAGACTGTCTGGCGAACAGATGCAAGTGTCAACAAAAAGGCGTCCGCCAACGTCTTTTGAGTGCTCGATCTCGCTCAAAAGACTCACCGAAGCCATG
>PXTS01000028.1 GCA_003022485.1 Bacteroidetes bacterium QS_8_68_28 | reverse complement strand
TGAACAGAACGATCTCTATGCCGAGTATCCGCAGGTCGTAGACCGTCTGTCCGCGTTGATGGGGCGGTACAAAAGGCAAAGTCGTAGCCGACCCACGCCTGGTGCCGGACGATGAAAGAGATTCGCCTGGCGGAGTATCTTCCTGGCGGAGTATCTTCTTGGAGAGGAGTGACCGCCCCCCAGCACTTTTTTTGGCGAAAGTGCTGGGGCGTGCAAGCACAAAGTCCACCGACCCTCTGGTGGCCTTCACAGGCAGCATCACTCACAGGTAGCATCACTACCGTCGGCTGGCATTCGCGCCACTCGATGTGGCAACGGGTATTGCCTACGACCGCACCGTGAGCGTCTGCCCGGGCTGGAGGCCGCCGCCGCCCCCCTCGAGGCCGTCGTTCCAGCGGCGCAGGGCCGTCACGCTCACGCCGTGGCGGCGGGCGATGCCGTAGAGCGTGTCGCCGCGCTTGACGCGGTAGGTCGTCACGCCCTCAGCAAGCGCGGTGCCCTGCGGCGGCGCAGCGCCCCCGGGCAGCGTGCCGTCAGCGGCCAGCGGACGGAGCGTGCGCGAGCTGTACTGCACGCGGCGCGGCTGCTGCCCGGCGTTCGCATCCGTTCGGGCCGTCGTTGCGGGGCGGGAACCCGTGGCGGGAATGATGAGGCTGTCGCCGGCGGTGATGCTGCTGGAGGAGAGGCCGTTGGCCTTCTTCAAAGAATCGAGGGACACGTCGTAGCGCTCGGCGATGCCGCCGGGCGTCTCGCCGGCGCGCACGCGATGCGCCAGCGTCAGGCCTTTTGCGGAGTCGGGGAGCTGCTCGTAGCCTTCGGAAAACTGCTCGTACGTGCGGTACGGCAGCCGCAGCATGAACGGTTCGGTAGAGGGCGGGAGCACGTCTTTGCGCAGCGACGGGTTGAGGGCGCGGAGTTTTTTCACCGTCGTCCCGGCCAAGTCAGCGGCGGTCGTGAGCGGGAGCATCCCCTTGACGGGCACGCGGTCGAAGCGGTAGCGCGGCCCCGGCTGCACGAATTCGAGGTCGAAGTGGCCGGGGTTCGAGAGCATCAGCGCGGCGGCCACGTAGGTGGGCACGTAGTTGCGCGTCTCGTGCGGGATGTAGGGGTAGATGTTCCAGAAGGTCGGGCGCTTGCCCTCGCGCCGCACGCGCCGCAGGGCCTCACGGATGCGCGTGGGGCTGCAATTGTAGCCGGAGAGCGCCAGGTGCCAGTCGCCGTCGAACATGCGGTGGAGGTCCTTCAGGTGCGCGGCGGCGGCGCGCGTGGCCTTTTCCGGATCGAGGCGCTCGTCCACCCACGGGGTGATCTTGAGGCCGTAGGCGCGGCCCGTCTCGGGGATGAACTGCCAGATGCCGGCGGCGTCGGCCCGGCTTTCGGCCTGCGGGTTGAGGCCGCTCTCCACCAGCGCCAGGTACTTGAGCTCGTCGGGCACGCCCTCTTCGGCGAAGATGTGCTCGATCATCGGGAAGTAGGTTTCTTTGCGCCGCATCCAGCGGTAGACGTGGTCCTCGGGCTCGCGCTGGAGGTAGCGCAGTGCTCCGCGCGTGAGGTCGTTGACCGGCATCCCGACCTCGGTGTTTTGCGGGGCGAGGGCCTCGGTGCCGGATTGCGAGAGAAGCGGCGCGTCGGAAAGGCCGAAGGCAGCGGCTTCGACGCGCGCCCGCTCGACGGCAGCGAAGAGACTGTCGCGCGTGGCGAAGATCTCGCCGCGCGGGGCGCGGAGGGTGTCGGGCGCCCCGTAGTGGCGGCGGTAGGCCTCGGCGAGATGGCCGTAGACCCGCTGAAACTGCGCGTCCTTCCACAGCCCAGGCCGGCGCGCCAGCGCCTGCATTTCGCGCAGGGCCTGGTCGAGCACGCGCCCCGTCTGCGCCTCGTCGCCGGCGGCGCGAGCCTCCGTCAAGCTGGCCTGGTAGCGGTAGAGCCGGCTCATACGCCGGAGGCGCTCGCTCTCCGTCAGCGGGGTAGCAGAAGGCTCCTCAAACGCCGACGCCCCCGACGGCAGCGCGAGGGCCAGCGCGGCGCGGTCGTAGCGAACCGTCTCTCCTGGAGCAAAGCGGCCGTCGTCGTCAGCGAGCGCCCCGGAGGAAGAAGCGGCGGAGGAAGAAGCGGCGGCGGCCAGGTTCATGCTTTGCAACCCAACCTGCGCGCGGTAGGACGGAGGGAGCGCGGCCACCAAGGCAACGGCCAGGAAAAATACCAGCATAGCACCGGCCCCGGCGAGAAAAGGCTTCGAGCGGGTCAAGAGCAACGGGGGAAGGGAAGAGGAGAGAAAAAACGGGACGCGCGTGCTTGGTGAGGCGGTTCGCCTTTGGAGCTCCCCAACTTGCGTTCCACGCGGCGCGGGGCGCGTCCCGGCGAGCCCAGCGGCGCTTCGTGGGGCAAGGCGGCGGTTGTCTTGCAGCGGCAGGCTTTCGTTTTCCCGTCCGGCAAGAGGATCGGCAGGGAATCGTCAGAAAAACGCGGGGCGCCGGGCAAATGCAAACGCACGCGGCGCCTCTTCCTTGCTTGTTCGGATTCGCGAAGTCGCCGGCAGATTTCGCCTCTACGATGAGCGGCAGGTCGTCCGCTTCCGCATTCTTCGGCACTCCGCATTTTTCGGCACGATGAGACCGTCTACGGAAATGTTCGTCTGCTCGTCGGTGTCGGCAGCGACCGTAATCGTGTAGCCGAAGGTGAATGTGCCCGCCTTCCATTTCCTCAACCGAGAAACAGACGGCGAGGTGACGTGCTCGTAGCCGGACGATGACGGCGAGGTCCGTTTGTGGCGCTTCGCGTAGAGCAGAGGGCGCTGCTTCTCGACGCAAACGCCTGCTCTCCGATAAACGCCGCCGCGCCACATGCCTCTGCGCCCCTGCGCTCAGAGCGGCAGGTTGCCGTGCTTCTTGGCCGGCGCGTTCGCCACCTTGTTTTCCAGCATCCGCAGGCCGCGAATGAGGCGGCGGCGCGTCGCGCCCGGCTTAATCACGTCGTCGACGTAGCCGTGCTCGGCGGCGACGTACGGGTTGGCGAAGCGCTCCCGGTACGCCTCGATCAGCTCGTTCTTGCGCGCGTCCGGGTCGGCTTCATTCTCCTCTTCAAGGCGGGCCAGCTCGCGGCGGTGGATGATTTCGACGGCGCCCTTCGGTCCCATCACAGCGATCTCGGCAGTCGGCCACGCGAAGTTGAGGTCGCCGCCGATGTGGCGCGAGTTCATCACGTCGTAGGCCCCGCCGTAGGCTTTGCGGGTGATGACGGTCATTTTCGGCACGGTCGCCTCGGCGAGGGCGTAGAGCAGCTTCGCCCCGTGCTTGATGATGCCGCCGTGCTCCTGCTCTTTGCCGGGCAGGAAGCCGGGCACGTCTTCCAGCACCAGCAGCGGCACGCCGAAGGCGTCGCAGAAGCGCACGAAGCGCGCGCCCTTGATCGAGGCGTCGATGTCGAGCGTACCCGCCAGGACCGCCGGCTGGTTGGCCACGAGGCCGACGGGCCGCCCGCCCAGATGCGCGAAGCCGGTCAGCAGGTTGTCGCCGTAGTCGGGCTGGATCTCAAAGAAGTGGCCCTGCTCGCCGCCTTTCCCGTCGTCCACGAGACGGCGAATGACCTCGTGCATGTCGTAGGGCTGGTTCGGCGACGGCGGGACGACACGCCCGAGCCCCTCCTCGTCGGGCGCCTCGACCTGCTCGGGCGGGCGCCGGGGCGGCGGGTCCTCGCAGTTTTGCGGGATGAAGGAAAAGAGCCGGCGAATCGCTTCCAGGCACGCCACGTCATTGGGGAAGCGCCGGTGCGCGACGCCGCTCGTGGCGGTGTGCGTGCGCGCCCCGCCCAGCTCCTCGCTCGTGACCTCCTCCTGCGTGACGGTCTTGACCACGTCGGGGCCGGTGAGGAACATGTAGCTCGTGCCCTCGACCATGAACGTGAAATCCGTGATCGCGGGCGAGTAGACGGCCCCGCCGGCGCAGGGCCCCATCACGGCGCTGATCTGCGGGACGACGCCGCTGGCCTCGGTGTTCAATTTGAAGATGTCCGCGTAGCCGCCCAGCGAGACGACGCCCTCCTGGATGCGCGCCCCGCCGCTGTCGCACAGGCCGACGACGGGGGCGCCATTTTCCATCGCCAGCTCCATGACGCGGACGATCTTGTCGGCGTGCGCTCTTCCCAGCGACCCGCCGAAGACGGTGAAGTCCTGGCTGTACACGTAGACGAGGCGCCCTTCGATGCGCCCGTAGCCCGTCACGACGCCGTCGCCGTAGGGGCGTTTTTCGTCCAGGCCGAAGTGCTGCTCCTGGTGGCGCACGAAGGTGCCCAACTCCTCGAAGGTGTCCTCGTCGAGGAGCACGTCCAGGCGCTCTCTGGCGGTGAGTTTGCCTTTTTCGTGCTGGCGGTCGATACGCTCCGGGCCGCCGCCCTGCTCGGCGTCCGCGTGGCGCTCGTCGAGGTCGGCGAAGAGGTCGGCTTGCGCGGTTTCGGGGTCGGGGATTTCGGGGTCGGCGTCGTCGGGCATTGCGAGCGGGCAGGGAGGCAAAGGCAGCGGGGGCCTTGCAAGAAAGGAAGCCACACGCTGCCGTTCAACGAGCGCCCGTCAACGAGCGCTCGCTGCCGGTCCAGGTTCGCCTCCGGCGGCGTGATTTCCACGTGCCCCCGCATACCGCGCTCGGTCGTCGTCATCGGGCAGGCGACGATCAGCCCGGCCGGCCCAGCGTTGAAGGAGTCGTCGCTCACGACCGGGCACGGACGGTCGCCGCGTTGCGGCTCAGGGACGGCTTCGGTCATGGAGGCTTCTCCGGCTCCTGCGAGAAGGGCGCCGCTTTCACGCGCGCCGGTGCTCGCGCAACGCTTGGCGCACCGCCCCGGTCGGCATGTCGCGCCCGGTCCAGCGCCGGTAGCTGGCCGCCGCCTGCCCGACGAGCATCTCCAGCCCGCCGATGGGCGTGGCCCCCTGGCGCTCGGCCTCGTGCAGGAAGCGCGTCTCGCGCGGAGCGTAGACGAGGTCGTAGGCGAGCTGGCCGCCGGAAAAGTCGCTCGCGTCGGACCACGGCGTGCCCTCGGGGTCCGGCTCCATTCCCAGCGGCGTGGCGTTGACCAGCAGGTGCGCGGAGCGCACGGCTTCGCCGGCCTCGCCCTCCGGCACGACCGCCAGCGCGCCTTTTTCGTCGAAGGGCGCGAGATCCGCCGCCAGGCGCTCGGCCCTGCTGGGGGTGCGCGCTGCCAGCGTGAGGCGGCGGAGCGCAAACCCCGACGTGAGTAGCGCGTAGGTGGCGGCTCGCGCCGCCCCGCCCGCCCCGAAGATGAGGGCGTTCCGTCCGCGCAGGCGGTCGGAGCGAGGCTCCAGCGGCGCGAGGAACCCGGCCGCGTCGGTGTTGTCGCCGGTAAGCGCGCCGTTCTTCTTCCAGAAGAGCGTGTTCACCGCGCCGACGGCTTCGGCTCGTTCGGTCAACGCATCGAGATGCTCGACCACCGCTTCCTTGTGCGGGACGGTGACGTTGGCCCCGGCCAAGCCCAGCGCGCGCAGGCCCGCGACGGCCTCCCCGAGCGCCTGGGGAGCCACCTCGAAGGCGACATAGACGTGGCTTACGTCCTGCGCGCGGAAGGCGGTGTTGTGCATCAGCGGCGAGAGGGAGTGCGCCACCGGTCGGCCCAGCAGCGCGACGAGCGATCCCGGATGGGCGATTTTGGAGGGGCGATTGTTCATGAGGGCAGCACGCCCGTTTTCACAAAACGAACTACGAGACGGGCTCCTCGCGCAGTACGTCCTTGACGCCCCCCTCGCCTTCGGCGGCGCGCCACGCCTCCTGAAAGCCTTCGTCGTCGACGCGGCTGGCGACCTCCGCCAGCAGGTGCAGATGGCGTCCGGGGTGCGCCTCGGGACTAACCAGGAAGAAGAGCGCGTAGACGGGCCGCGTCCGCCCCGAGGAGGGATCGTCTCCCGGGTCGCCGTCGGGGACCGGGGCGTGGCCGTCGGCTTCCACAGGGGGGTCGCCGAACTCGATGCACAGCCCCGACCGGCAACGCACGACGACCATCTCCGGCTGCTCCACGGCGGAGGTGCGCACGTGCGGAAGCGCGGCCCCGTGCGAGATGACGGTGCGCTCGCGCCCGGTGAGGTAGCGCGCCTCCAGTTCGTCGGCCTGCACGGGCGTACGTTCCGCCAGGAGCGCCGCCGCGCGCTCGACCACTTCTTCGTAGGTGACGGCCTCATGCAGATCCACGAGGGGGGCCCGCTCGACCACATCGTCGAAGACCACTTCTTCGTCACGTCGCTGCCGCCCCGTGCTCGCGGCGTGGAGGGGCAGCGAAGGGGATTCCTGGGCCTCCAGCTCCTCCACGAGCGCCAGGAGCCTGTCGCCGGGCTGGGGGACCGGCTGGGGGTCTTCGGCAAAGACGAGCACCTGTCCCGACCCGCGCACCAGAAAGAGCGGCAAGAACGCCTCGCCGTAGTGAGCATTCATTGCCTCGTAGGTGCGCTCCTCGGTCAGCCGGAAGGGACGGATCACGTGGCCGGCCTCGAAGCGGTCGGCAAGATCGGCATACGTGACGCCCTCGTCGAAGAGCGGGCGCCCGCGCAGGTGGCGCGGCAGGTCGCCGCCTTCGCGCTCGCGCTCCTCGGCGGTGCGCGTCGGGATCTGGAAGATCTCGGCGCTGTCGAAGACCTCGGCGAAGTGCAATGCCGCCAGGGCGTTGGTTTCGCCGTTGGGCGTGAGCGTCAGGAGCCGCCCGATGCCGCTCAGGTCCAGCTCGTCGATGATCCGCTCCGACAAGGCATTGGCGCGCTCGGCCAGTAGTCCCTCCTGGCGCGCGCGGTGAATGTTGCCGGCGTTCGAGTCGATCACCAAAACGCGCAGGCCTTGGTCGTCGAGCGCGTTCGCAATCTTGCGCGCCCAGCCGTGCGCCCCCACGATGAGGACCCCCTGCGGATTCGGCTGGGCCAGTCCCAGCCACCGTGCCACCGACGGGAGGGTGAGGCCGTAGATGGCCACCGTCCCCACGATAATCAGGAAGACGACCGGCGAGATGCGATCTGCCTCGGCGGGAAAGATTTCTTGCAGGCGAAAGGCGAAGAGCGCGGCCACCGCTGCGGCCACAATCCCGCGCGGGGCCAACCACGAAAGGAACGCCCACTCGCGCCAGTTCAGTGGCGTGCCCCACGAACTGACCCACACCGCCAGCGGGCGCACGACCACCACCAGGAGCGCCAGGAACAGCAGCGCTGGCACGTCCAGGTGCGTCAGCGTCGCCGGCTCCAGCCGCGCCGAGAGCACGATGAAGAGCACCGCCAAGAGCAGCACCTGAAGGTCCTCCTTGAACTCGGCCAGTTCGCGCACCGAGACGTATGGCTGGTTGGCCATGATGATGCCCATCAGCGTGGTCGTCAAGAGGCCCGACTCGGTCTGGAGCGTTTCGCTGAGCGCGAAGGCGGCGACGACGGCCATCAGCGCGACGGCGTTCTGGAGGTAGTCCGGCACGAGACGCCGCCGCAGCAGGAGCACCAGCAGCGCCGCCCCCGCCGCCGAGATCCCGATGCCGACGACGGCAACGGCGACGAGCCCCTCTGCGGCGTGGAGCGCCACGCCCCTGCCGCCGGCCGCCCCCTCGTGCATGAACAGGAGCGTTTCGAGCACCAGCACGGCCAGAATGGCTCCGATGGGGTCGATGGTAATGCCTTCCCACTTGGCAATAGTGCCCACGCGCCCCCGGGGCCGCACGTAGTGCAGCAGCGGGACGACGACCGTCGGTCCCGTCACCGTCAGCAGCGCGCCGATGAGCACGGCCAGTTCCCCCCCGAAGCCCGCGACGTAGTAGGCCCCGGCTGCCGTGCCGGCCCATGTCACCGCCACGCCCACGGTGATGAGATTGCGCACCGCGTCGCCCACCTCGCGCAGCTCGTCCAGGCGTAGCGTGAGCCCTGCCTCGAAGAGAATGATGCCGATGGAGAGCGAAACGAACGCGAAGACCCACTCGCCCTGAAGCGCCTGCGGCTCGATGATGCCCCCCACCGGCCCCGCCGCGAAACCGAAGAGCAGAAGTAGCAGGATCGACGGCAGCCGAAAGCGCCAGGCAAGCCACTGCGCGCTCACCCCCAGCACGATGACCAGGGCAATGCTGACGAGAATGGCGTGTACGCTCACGAAGGAAGAGGGCAATAGGCAATTTCGACGGTGAAACCGGAGGCCCTGGGCCGCGGGCTTGCCTTCCGGGCGGTGGCGCTCCTTACCGCGCAGTCTTCCCTGCGTTTCCGCCGTAGCACAGGCGCGCCCCCGCGGCAAAGGTGCCCATGCCCGAGCAACTGCAAGAGAAATCCGCGCCCGGGAGCGGGGGAGATAAACGCGCGGCCACTTTATTTATTCCCTCGTTCCAGTCGATTGGGCTCCACGTACGGCCCGTGCCACTCCACGTATGGCCTGTGCCACTCCACGTATGGCCCGTGTCATCGAGGCGTTTCAGCTCGGCGAGCATGAAGCTGCGCCGGTTGTGCTTCCTCGACCGACTGCCGAAGAAGGCAAGGGCCGCGCCGTGATACCCCAGACCGTCCTCAATGGCACGAGCGAGGAGTTTCGTCACTTAGCGCATTTCGCGGCTTTGCCTCGTGCAAACCCGGCAGCCCGGCTCTCTCGCTCCCAATCTCTCGCTCCCAAGGGTCGATTCGTCAGTACGCCGACGCGGCCTCGTTCAGCTCAGCTTCGCGGCCCGCAATGAGCAGGGCGTCGGAGGCGGTGAGCGCTTGGTCGGGGTCGGGGGGAACCGATACCTCATCGGTATCCACGTTGTGAATGGCGATGGCCGTCAGGCCCAGGTCCGCGCGCAGGCTCAGGTCGCGCAGCGTCCGGCCCTGCCACGGGTCCGGGACGACCATC
>PXTS01000022.1 GCA_003022485.1 Bacteroidetes bacterium QS_8_68_28 | reverse complement strand
TGTACGTTGATGGCGCTCAGGCCCTTGTCGGTTTCTTCGGTGTCGAACTCAACCGTTTCGCCTTCGTCGAGACCTTCGCCGTAGCCTATGCCTTCCACGTTGCTTTTGTGGACGAACACGTCTTCCGTTCCGTCTTCCGGAGCGATGAAGCCGTATCCTTTCTCAGCGCTGAACCATTTAACTTCTCCTTGTGCCATAGTGTGGGGTACCAGCGCAGGCTCCCTGAGGATCGTCGAAGCCTTCGGCGCAGGCGGAAGCCGGCGCAAAGGGGGAGCGTGCGCGTAGGGTGTTGTTGTGAGGGGGAATGAGGGGTGCTGTACGGGCCGCGCCGGGTTTGGTTCAAAAGTAAAGATCAACGTTCTTCTTCCGCCAGGGCGTAGATGGCCGGCAGACGCCGCGCGAGCTGGCCGTAGTCGAGCCCGTACCCGATCACGAAGCGGTCGGGGATCTCGAAGCCCACGTAGTCGAGCGGGACGTCTTTTTCAGTGGCTTCCTTTTTGTGCAGGAGCGTGGCCACGCGCACCGAGGCCGGCCCCAACGTTTCGAGGCGGTTCAGGATGAACTGCATCGTCAGCCCGGTGTCCACGATGTCCTCGACGAGCACAACGTGGCGGCCTTCGAGGTCCGCGTCGATGCGTTTCAGCTCCGTCACCTCGCCGCTGGAGACCTTCTCCGCGCCGTAGGAGGAGAGCTTCATAAAGTCGACCTCGCACTCGATGGAGAGGGCGCGCATCAGGTCGGCGATGAAGACGAACGCGCCGTTGAGGACTCCGATCAAGATCGGCCGCTCGCCCTGAAGGTCCCGGCTGAGAGCCGCCCCCAGCTCTTCGACGCGCGCGCCGATCTCTCGGGCTGGGAGGTAGAGATCGAAGCGCTCCCCCCGACAGGTGACGGACGCCTGCGCGTCGCCGGGAGCGGTCGTTGCAGATCGTTCGTCGGGAAGCATAGGAGCGAAAAAAGGAAAAGAATAATCGAGCGGGACGCCGGGCGCTCCGCGCCGTAGCGTAAAGCACGCAAGGTAACACGCTGGTGCTTTGCTCTGCAAGCCTGCTCTCTTCTGGCTCACTCGGCGGGCTCGAACGTGAGCCGCGCGACGCGGCGCGTGGACGGGCGCACCTTTGTCTTCTCGGCGAGGCGGTGGCCGGCCACCCACACGATGTCCTCCCCGGCGCAGACGACCGGCACGCGGCGGCGCTTGCTCGAGGGCACCTCCGCATCGGTCAAGAGGTCGCTGACGAGGGTGTGGCCGTCCATTCCCAGCGGCTGGAAGCGGTCGCCGTCCCGCCACGGGCGCACCGCCAGCGGAAACGGCGCCTGCTCCGCATCGAGCACAGCGGCGCGCGGGTTGCCGGCGGCGAGGTCGTCCGGCGGCGCGCGGAGTCGCTCGGCGCGCACGATGCCGCCCGGCAGGCAGGCGGGACGGCCCGGCGCAAGCGACTGCGGCGCAATGTCTTCCGGGTTGCGCTTTTCGGCGACGAACCGCAGCGCCTCGCGCTCGCGCCACACGCGAGCATGGGTGGAGTCAGTATGGGCGAAGTCCACGTACCGCCCCGGCTGGGCGTCGAGCAGGTCCCGCAGCTCGCGCGCCACGGCCCGGCTGCGCGGCGCGCCGGGACACCAGCGGCGCAGCCCCTCCAGCAGCAGCCGCCCCTGCCACACCGAGGGCGCGGCGCGCAACGCCTCCAGCCGCAGGCGTCCGCCGCCCGAGCCGCGCGCCTCCTCGAAGCGGCGGCGCAGCTCGGGGCGCACGCTCTCGTCCACGTAGCCGCGCATCAACTCGGCGGCGCGGGCAAGACGCTCCGACGCGCCGGGGAAGTGCGCCTCGAGCGCCGGCAGCACGTCGCGGCGCAGCGCGGCCCGCTTGAAGCGCGCGTCGCGGTTGGCAGCGTCCTCACGCCAAGGAAGCTCATGCTCGCGGGCGTAGGCTTCGATCTGGTCGCGGCTCGCCCCCAGCAGCGGGCGCACCAGTTGGGTATGGGAGAGCGGCGGAGTACGGGAGCTTCCGGAACGCGACGCCGTCTCTTTCCTCTCCCCTTCTTTCTTGTTTCTCAACCGCCGTTTGGGGCGCATCCCGGCCAGGCCCTCGGGGCCGCTTCCCCGCGCGAGGTTCAGGAGCAGGGTCTCGGCCTGGTCGTCGCGGTGGTGGCCCACGGCGACGTGGCGCGCGTCCTCCCCCTGCGCGATCACGTGGAAAAAGGCGTAGCGCTGCTCGCGGGCGGCCTCTTGGAGCGACGTGCCGCGCCGGTCAGCTCGCGCTTCGGCGTCGCGCCGGCCCACCCGTAACGGCACCGGCGGCTCGAAGGAGGCGCAGTAGCGGCGCGCGAGGGCTTCGTCGCCGGCGGCTTCCGCGCGCACCCCGTAGTTGACGTGCGCGGCCGTCACGGCGTGGCCCATCCTTCGCAGCAAGTGCACCAGCACGACTGAATCGACGCCGCCGCTGAGGCCGGCGACCACGCGCCCCTCTCCGGGCGGCGGCAAGAGCGCGTGCTCCTCGGTGTAGCGGTCGGTCGCTTCGAGCAGCATAAGGAAATTCAGGCCAAGAGGTGCGGAAACGCTCGCAGGACCGCGCCGCCGCCTACGGATGTTTTGCACGCTTGCTTTGCTCCATGCCCTCTCGCCCTGTGCCGCCTTCGGGGCGCACGCGGCGGTAGGCCCCCAGCACGAAGCAGTGCAGCCCGTAGAAGACGAACCCGATGCCCACCGCCCCGAGCAGGAGCGCGCCGTAGGGGCCGTTTTGGAGCGCCGTCAGTGCCCCCCCGATGCCGACGGCTCGCCCCGGGTCGGAGTAGACGGCGGCCAGGGTGACGAAGCCGCCGATGAGGCAGAGCGTAAGCCCCAATGCCGAAAGGCCCACCTGCCCGATGCGCCTGGCAAACCGGCGCCGCTTGCGACTCGTGTGCGGGCGCGGCGGCGGGTACAGCCCCATGAATGACGCCGTGACCGCCCGCCAGAGCGCGTGCACGCCCACCCCGATCAGGACCACGCCCACGAAGCCCACCAGCCACGACCCCAATGGCATTTCCAGCGCCCAGGCGGTCAGCTCCCGGCGCGCGTCTTCCACCTGCGCGAGGTCGAAGGCGAGCTGCGCGGCCGTGAACGCGAGCAGCGCGTAGAAGAGCCCGCTGCCGAAATAGCCGATGCGGCGCACGCTCGACTGCGCCCCGCTGCCGCTGACGAACGGGTCGAGGGCCGCCTGCACGAAGCGCCACAGCACGTAGCCCCCCATCCCGACAGTCATCACGATCAGAAGGGTGCGTCCATAGGGCTGGCGGCTCATCTCGCGCATCACCCCGCGCGTGCCGGTGGCCTGCCCGATGCCCCAGGCCGCGCGCATCGCCACCAGCCCCACCAGCGCGAAGACGAGCCCGCGCGTGCCGTAGCCGAAGCGCGTGAGCCGCTCCAGCCAGCGCCCCGTGCGCCCCTGCGTGACGCGCTCCATCTTTCCCTGAAACCCGTTGGAAGCGGGGTCTTCTTTCCCGAGGTGCTCCCGCACCGCCTGGCGGCGGCCCTTCTCGGAAGGCCGGGACGACGGCGTGCTCATCGCGGGCAAGATCGCGGGGGCAAGAAAGCTGTTTTTCCCTGCAGTCGTCGCAGGCCGCAGCAGGCCGGCGGGCTACGCCTCGAAGCGCTCCGCCAGCGCCTCAGGCGTGAAGCGGATGAGCGTCGGGTGGCCCGACGGATCGGCGTAGGGCATCTCGCACTGGAAGAGCGACTGCACGAGCGCCTGTGACTCCTCCGGCGAAAGCGACGCCTCGGTTCCCACAGCGCCCCGACGCGCGAGGCTCTTGGCGAGACGGTCGGCGCAGGCCTCGCCGCCGGCCGGGCCCAGCGTGCGGTACTCGTCGAGCACTTCCTCCAAGAGCGCCTCGGGGGTGCCGCGTGCCCCGGCGGGCAGGCCCTGCACCGCCACGGTGCGCCCCGAAAAGCGTTTTAGGTCGAATCCCAGGCGACGCAGGTTCGGCAGGAGGTCTTCGAAAAGCTCCGCGTCGGCGGCGGGAAGTTCGACCGTCTCGGCGAAGAGGAGCTGCTGGGAGGGGTGGTCGGTGTCCTCTTCGGTGTGGCGGCGGGCGCGCTCGTAGAGGATGCGCCGGTGCGCCGCCGGGGCGTCGATCACCAGCAGGCGTCCGTCCTGCGGAACGGCCACGAACCGCCCGCCCACCGGCCAGCACGGCGCCTCGGTCCCGGTCACGCCTCCGCCGGGGGATGCTTTCTCAGGAGACGAAGCGGCGTCTTCTTCCTCCGGCGGCGCATAGAGGCGAGCTGAGAGGTCGCCTGCCGAGGCGCCCGACGGCGCGCGGTCCGTCGGCGAAGGCCTCGGGCGCGAAGAAGCACCCCCGTCGCCGGCTTTCTCAGCGTCTGCGCCGCCGAAGTCCGCGCGGGACCGCCCGTCGTCGTCGAAATCGGGCGTGGCCCGCTGCGCTTCGGTGCTGGGAAACGAGCGGCGCCCCCCTCCGGCCGCAAGCTGCGGCGCGTCCAGCTCTTCCGTCGAGAGCGCTTCGCGCACCGCCGCGCGAATGAGCCCGTATACTCCGCTTTTGTCCTCGAACTTGACCTCCGCCTTCGTGGGGTGCACGTTTACGTCCACCCGCGCCGGATCGAGGGTGAGGAAGAGCGCGAAAAACGGGAAGTCCCCCTCCTCCAGCAGCGCGCCGTAGGCGGTCTTCACGGCGTGGGCCAGGTAGCGGTTCTCCACTGGGCGCCCGTTGACGAACAGGAACTGCTCCGAGCGGCTACGACGGCTCTTTTTGGGCGCCCCGGCGAAGCCGCACACGCTCACGTAACTGGCCTCGTCCTCGACGCGGCGCAGGCCGTCGGTGCGGTCCTCCCCCAGCAGCGCGCCAATGCGGCGGCGCAGGGCCGGCAAGAACGCCTCCGCGCCCCCCGCGAGACGGTAGACCTCGTGATCGTTGTGCACGAGCCGAAAGGCCACGCTCGGATGTGCCAGCGCCTGTTTCTGGAAGGTCTCGACGACGTGCTTGAACTCCGTCGCATCGGTTTTGAGGAAGTTGCGCCGCGCGGGCACGTTGTAGAAGAGATTGCGCACGGCCACCGAGGTGCCCGCCGGCGCGGCGCAGGGGGCGGCTTCCTCCTGCTCCCCGCCTTCCAGGCGCACGCGCAGGCCCGCCGCGTCGCCGGGGCGCCGCGTCTTGAGCTCCACCTGCGCGACCGAGCCGATGGAGGCGAGCGCTTCCCCGCGAAAACCGAGCGTCTGGATGCGCTGTAGATCGCCGGTGTCGCGCAGCTTGCTGGTGGCGTGGCGCTGAAAGCAACGCTTCGCGTCCGCCGGCGCCATGCCGCAGCCATCGTCGACGACCTGCACGAGCGCACGCCCGGCTTTTTTGACGATCAGTTCGACTTCCGAGGCGCCGGCATCGAGCGCGTTTTCGAGCAGTTCCTTCGCCACCGAGGCGGGGCGCTGCACGACTTCCCCCGCCGCGATCTTGTTTGCCAGGGCCTCCGGCATCACTGCAATCAACCCGCCGTCCTCCTCCTCCCCGGGGGGGGCCTCTTCGGGAAGCGCATTGCCGGTCGCGGGAGCCGCCGGGTCGGCCACGGGAGGTCGGGCATTTGTCGAGTAAAACGGATCCGCCGAGGGGCGTCCCCGCTCTGCGCTCAAAACGAGAGGTAGAGGTAGATCGTAAACGCCAGAAGCGCAACCAGATAGAGCAGGCTTGTGGACTTGCCACGCCGCGTTTTGCTGCGCATGCGCATCCGGCCTTTTACACGCTCGTGGCGCTGCTTTTCCTCATCTTCTTCGGGGTCGTAGTAGCGCGGCTCGTAGTCGAACCCGCGCGGCGCCTTGCGGCTGCCAAAGTCCAAAAAACCCATCGGGGGACGTGGGAGAAGCGAGAAAACACCGGGGCGAACTGCCTGTGGCATTTATACCTGGCGCGCCCGCGCGACGTTCCTCTTGCGGGATGAGTTGAAAAGAAGAACAGCTCCCGTCCAGCGAAGAACGCTCCCGTCCAGCAAGGCGTCCGATGGCGGACACGCACGGGCGCCCCCCGCCGCGAGGGCGTGACACAGGACCGCGCTCTACGGGCAATGGGAAAAGCGATGCCGCTCACTTGATGAGGCCGTTGGTGGAGCTATTTACCATTCCTCCAACGGATCTCCCCTATCCGACGCCGCCGAAGAGCGCCGCCACGTACGAGAGGTAGAGGTACGCCACGGGGGCGGCAAAGATCATCGAGTCGAAGCGGTCGAGCAGGCCCCCGTGCCCGGGCAGCAGCGTCCCGCTGTCCTCGACACTGACGGAGCGTTTAAGTTTACTCTCCGCCAGGTCGCCGAGGGGCCCGAGGATGCCGCAGATCAGCGCGAGGACGACGACGTTGGGCCACGCCAAGAACGCGAGTACCGGCTCGGTCTTCCCGAATGCTTCCAGCGGGGCGACCCGCAACACCACGGCCGTGAGGATCGTGCCCACGAGGCCGCCGGCGGCGCCTTCCCACGTCTTGTTCGGTGAGACGCGCGGGGCGAGCGCCTGGCGCCCGAAATACTTGCCCACATAGTAGGCGAAGGTGTCGGTCGCCCAGACCAGAAAGAAGAGCGAGAGCGTGAGCCAGAAGGCTTCGCTCTGGGCGATATCGAGGCCGTCGGCCACGCGCAGGCGTAGCACGTAGCCCAGCAGGGCGGTGGGATAGACGGCTCCGAAGACCGTGTCGGCGAGGCTCACGAGCGGGTCTTCATGCACGTGCTCGAACGGGATGCGCCCGATCAGGACCAGCAGCACGACCACCACGAGCGGCCAGACGGCCGGTACGAGGATGCTCAAGATCGAGAGGGCGCCCAGGATCATCCCCAGCAGGCGGCGCGGCTTGCCCCCGCCGGCGTTCATCATTTCGTAGACTTCCCACTGGATCAGCAGCGCGCCGGCCAGGACCAGCAGCCCGAAGGGCCAGTCTCCCCACCAGGCCAGCGCCAGCACCACCGGCGCGGCCACCACGGCGGTGAGGACGCGCAGGAGCGAATCGCGCAGAGGAATCTTTTCTCCGAGGGGCATCCGCCGGGAACGCCGGTGCGGGGAGGAGCATCGTCTCCGAGAGGCGCGGGCCCGTCGCTACGAACGGGCATCCGCGCCGTCTTCGTCGCGGCCCGCTTCGTCGGAGGCGCGATCTTCGCGGAGCTCGTCGCTCTCGCGGGCCAGGCTCTCAGGGTCTGCGTCGGGGGGGCGGTTTTCGCCCTCGTGGCGCGCGCGGCGCTCCTCGCGGTGACGGCGCTTGGCCTGCGGGTCGGCCTCCTTGCCCTTGTCGTCGCCCGTCTGGTGCACGCCCGGCTCCTCGATGGGACCGTCTTCGCCGGCGATGTTGGGGCTGGAGTCGAGGACGGCTTCCTCGCGGTCGGTGTGGGCGGGCTCGGCGTCGGGATCGGCGCTGAGGGCCGCCTCGTCGAGCTCTTCGTCGGAAAAGGGTTCGCGTTCGAGCAGTTCGCGCGCCTCTTCGACCGTGCCCGGCGGGACCATGACGTGCACGGCCGCGAGGTCGCCCACGTTGAGGTTGAAGGCGTGGTCGCGCTGCGTGAGCACGACGGCCGTCATCCCGGCGTCGTCGAGGCGGTCGCGCACGAGGTCGGCCTCGTAATCGGTACCCGTTTCAAAAACGGAAACCCAGTCTTCGTAGGTGCGGCTGTCACTCATTTTTGGGAAAGCGGGAAGAGGAAAAAGGAAAAAGAGGATGCGGCCAGCAGGCGCGTGGCCGGCGTTCCTGAAGTAGATGGTAGGTTGTAGACGGTAGCTGGTTTTCGGGCTGCGGGCGCGTTGCCCGTTCGACACGATCCCCCATTTACGATCCACCATTTACGATCTCATCGGCCGGTCGCCACCGGGGCGCGCGGGTGTGGAGCAAGAAAAGGACCGTCGCGAACAAAATCAGCCCCCCCACCACGGCGTACCACGGCCAGTTCGCCGCGCCCTCGGCCCCGACGGCGGCCTCGGCAGCCTGCGCGTCGCCCAGTTCGGTCGTGACGACGGCGAAGGCGTTGTTGGCAAAGTGGGCGATGATGGCCGGCCAGAGGCTCCCGGTGCGCCACGTCAGGTAGGCGAGGTACCCGCCCAGCATGGAGAGCGGCAGTGCCTGGAGCGGGTCGAGGTGGTAGATTCCGAACAGCAGGCCGGCGAGCGCGATCCCGCCGGCCGCCCCCGCCGCGCGCTCGAGCTGACGCTGCGCGTAGCCGCGAAAGAGCAGCTCCTCGCAGAGCGCCGGGACGACCGCCAGCCCGGCGACGTTGGCCACGAGCCCGAGGTCGCTTTCGAGGATCATGCGAATCGTCTCCGTGCGCATGTCCTCCAGGAAGCGCAGCGACTCGGGGAGCGGGAGCTGCTGGTTGAGCCGGATGAGCTCGGAGAGCGCCGGCGTCAGGGCCACCAGCCCGATCAGGCCCAGCGCCACCGCCTGCCAGGGCGGGCGGCGCAGGCGCAGAAAGCCCCATCGCCGCCGGGTGTGTCCCCCGGCCACCAGCACGGTCAGCCCCCCCAGCCCCAGCGCTTGCCCCATGCTGTTGCCGAGGATCGCCTCGGCCCCGATGGACTGCATCATCGCCTGGGGGTCGCCGGTCGACACCTCTCCGCCGGCAGCAATCTGGGGAATGAGCAGCGCGACCGTCGCCAGCGCCCCGATGACCTGGAAGGCCACGAAGCCGATCACCAGCACCCCCAGTGCCATCAGCAGCGGGGAGAACTGCTCGCGCTCGAAGTAGCCGTCCAGCGGAAGCGGGCCGCGACGGCTCCAGGGGTCCGGCAGGCGCGGGCCGCCCGCGCTCTGCGCGCCCCGCCGTTGCGGCACGTGCGGAGGCGACGCCGCGTCTTCCTCTTCGGCAGGTGAACGGCGGCGCGGAGTGGAGTCGGGAGCGTCGGGCATGGCACGCGCGTCGTCGGGAAAAGGCGAACGGGCGGTGCGTTCAACGTACGAACGCGCCGAGGCAATATCTGCCGGCCGCTCATCTGCACACGGGCGGCGGGGCGGAACCTCACCGAGCCACGCCGTTTTCACCTTTCAGAACAGAGACGCGCGCCTGTAGCTCAGTCGGACAGAGCGTCGGTTTCCGGTACCGAAGGTCGGGGGTTCGACTCCTCCCAGGCGTACCCA
>PXTS01000021.1 GCA_003022485.1 Bacteroidetes bacterium QS_8_68_28 | reverse complement strand
GACGGAGAACGCCGTCGTCTCGAAGAGTTACACCTTGACTTTTCCAGCGCAGCACGTTGTGAGTTTTATCACAGCGCTTTGGAGGATCGCCCTGCCGGTCGCTTTCGTGCCACGAGCCGACAGCATCATAGAATTGATCGGCAACCGCTTGGGCGGTCTGAGACGGAAGAGACTCATGTTTTTTGCAGTGCCAACGCTGTGTGGCCGTTTTGCTAAGCCAGTGGTCCTGGCGGCCCGCGGTGCGCCAATACCACTTGCAGATCCGGTTCCACAGGCCTGCGGAGGAACGGGACAGCCGCTCCAACTGATCGGTGCCCTCAACGTGGAATTTACGGGTCAAATACATACTTGGGACAGAAAAGCCCTCGCGGCTTCCGGCAGGTAAAGCTAGGCTCAAAGCGAAAGGCCCGACTGCCGACTACCCGCGAGGGCAATCAACAAAATTGTGCTTTACAAAATCGTGCTTTGACCTGCGGAGTTCCACGTCCGTGTATATGCGCACAGACTGAAGCCGAGAGTATTTCCGGCTCACTCCGTCCCGCCGGACGAGGGAGAGTCCGTGTATGTCCCGGCTCGGGGCGCGGGACCTCCTGCTGCTCTTCTCGCGCTCTACTCAATACTGTAAAGAAGTTAGTGACACAGCCCCCGCCTCCTGTCAGCGTCCGGGACCCCCTCATGCCATCTCTTCGAGGAGTCGCACGCGCTCCTCGGTGGCCGGGTGCGTGGAGAAGAGTGAGCGCAGTCCCTTCATCCCGCCGCTGAACGGATTGACGATGAACATGTGCGCCGTCGCGTCGCTCGCCCGGTCGCTCCGGTTCATGCGCACCTGCTGGGCGCCGGCTTCGAGCTTTTTGAGCGCCCCGGCCAGCGCGCGCGGACGGCCGCAGATCTTGGCCCCGCCCCGATCGGCGGCGTACTCGCGCGAGCGGGAAATGGCCGCCTGGATGAGGAACGCCGCCACCGGTGCGAGAATCAGCATCAGGAGCCCGCCGAGGAGGCCCCCGCCTTCGTCGTCGCCGCCGAAGAAGAAGCCGAAGCGCGCCAAAAGCGTAATCGCCGCCGCCATCGTCGCGGCAATCGAGGAGGTCAGGATGTCGCGGTTTTTGACGTGGGCCAGCTCGTGCGCGATGACGCCCTCCAGTTCGTCTCGGTCGAGCATCTGCGTGATGCCCTCGGTCACGGCCACGACGGCGTGCTGGGGGTTGCGCCCGGTGGCGAAGGCGTTCGGCTGCTCCGACGGAATGACCGCCACGCGCGGCATGGGCAGATCGGCGCGTTGCCGCAGACGGTCGACCGCGTCGTAGAGCTCCGGCGCGTCGGCGCGATCGATCTCTTCGGCGCCGTACATCTTCAGCACGACCTTGTCGCTAAACCAGTAGCTACCGGCGTTCATCACGATGGCCACGCCGAAGGCGATCAGCATCCCGTTCGTCCCGCCCAGAAAGGAGCCGACGAGCGCGAAGAGCACTATCAGAATGGCCATCAGGCCGGCGGTGCGGAAGTAGTTCATGCGGTGCGATTTTCGGGTTTTGCGTTTGGAGTTCCTCGGCGTTCAAAGGGCGTACGTTCGAGAACCGTTCCAGGCTCCCGCGCTCTGCAAGACTTTCAACGTTCGACCTTCAATGTTCATCCCAGCACCCCCGTCACGACCATCACATCGTAGAGGGCGTGCGTCCAGGCGGCCACGGCGAAGCCTCTTGCCAGGAAGAGCCCGTTGAGCGCGAGGCCGAAGAGGAAGCGGAAGGCGAACGAGGGGGCGGCCAGCGCGTCGCCGTAGAGGCCGGTGTAGTGCGCGGCACTGAATAGAAAAGCGCCCAGAAGCGCCGCCAGCCCGTAGGCGTAGCGTTTTCGGGCCAGCACGCGCCGAAGGCCCCACGCCAGCCCGCCGACCAGGATGACGCGAAAGAACAGCTCTTCGTACACCCCCGCCCCGATGGAGAGCGCGAGCCGGGCGAGCATTCCGCCCGGGCGGGGTCCCGCTTGCGCTTCCACCGACGCGACCCCGGCAAAGAGCACCGCCACCACGCTGGAGACGAACGCGGCCACGGCAAAGGCGTAGAGCGCGCTTTCCCCCACCAAAAGCGCGAAGTAGCGCGCCCGCAGCGGGATGCGCCGGTTCCGCTCCAGGTAGAAGATGGCGCCGCCGAGCCCGGCCAGCACCGTCACCAGCACGACGAGCCCCAGTCCCAACGGCGCGGGCACGAACATTTTCAGCCACGCCTCGGCTCCCACGCGCACTGACGGCGCAAACGGCCGTGAGAGGTTCACGACGGCGATGAGCACCTCGTAAACTCCCACCAGCGGCAGGGCCGCCAGAAAGCCGTACGTGGCCGAGCGCGTGGCCCGGTGGTACGCCCACCAGTTCGGTTTGGAGGGAGGGTCGAGCATGGGCTTCGCAGTTTCGGGTTGAAGGTCACGAGGTTGAAGAGTTTCGGCCCGAGGCGGCCCTCCCCAGTAGACGAAAACTCCCGCCGCCAGCGTTGCACGCGGCGCGGAGCGCTTGGCGCTTCTCTTGCCGCCCGCGTTGCCAGCCCTCCTTCCCCTCCCCCCTCACACTTTCAAACTCAATCCATCACCCGCACCGTGACCGG
Organism: Bacteroidetes bacterium QS_8_68_28; assembly: GCA_003022485.1. Taxonomy (GTDB): domain Bacteria; phylum Bacteroidota; class Rhodothermia; order Rhodothermales; family Salinibacteraceae; genus QS-8-64-10. The sequence goes on along the minus strand of PXTS01000021.1, from coordinate 7,263 downwards.
CTGGTCGCTCTCCGCGCTGTCCAGCCCCAGGCGCTCATGCACAGCGGCGGACACGTCCATGACGAACGCCTCGTCGAGGGGGCCGCGGTCGGCCACGCGGGCGAAGGTGCGGCGGCCGTTTTCGGGATGGGTCAGCAGCACGACCGTGCCGATGGGCAGCGACGGGTGGCTGGCGACGTAGCGTTCGGGGTCGTAGCGGGCGCCGCCGGCCATCAGCCGGTCCTCGTAGGAGGCCGGGTAGCGCGCCACGGGGCCGCGCTCGCTGACCGGGCGGCGCGTGCCACGGGGCTGCGGCTGCGGCGCCTCGCGCCCGGGAATACGCAGGCGCTGCCCGGCCCGCACCTTCTTTCGGCTCAAATCGTTGGTGCGCTGGAGAAGCTTCACGCTCACCCCGTACTGCCGGGCCACGTCGTAGATCGTCTCGCCCTCCTCGACGGTGTGCGTGGGCGGTCCCAGCGCGGGCGGGAGGCGCACCGTGGTCCCCGACTCCAGGACGGATCCCGTCGCGGCGAGCAGCGAGTCGTTGAGTGCCACGAGCGAATCGACGGGAGTGCCGTAGCGCGCGGCGATGCGGTAGAGCGTGGCGCCCGTCCGAACGGTGTGCGACCCGTAGAGCGGCGCGCCGCGGGAACCAGGCGACGCCTGCGCCGACGTGTCGGCTGCCGAGGACGCGTCGGCAGCCGAGGACGTGTCAGCAGCCGAGGGGGGAGCTTCCCGGTCGAGGGGCGCCTCGGCTTCAGCGGGCGAGCGCACGCGCAGCTCCTGCCCCGGATAGATGGTGTTCCCCTCCAGCCCGTTGAGCGCGCGCAGGCGGGCCACGCTGAGGTCGTGCGCCTGCGCGATGCTGTAAAGCGTGTCCCCCTTTTCGACGACGTGGACGCCGTCCGTGGCCTGCTGGGCGAAGGCAGGCGAAGCGCCTCCCAGCAGCAGAGCCGACAGAGCGCCGGCCAGGTACGCGGCACGGCGGGCGCGAAGAGCGAATCGCATGGCGAGGCGCGGAGCGTTTGGCACAGGGCGCTCGGCGGGGGCGTCCCCTTCCGACGGTAGAGGTCAGTGGTAAGGCAGTAGAGCCCCCCATTCCCTTATTCGACTTTCATCTGCATCAGCGCGTCGCGCAGCTCGGAGAGATCTTTCGTGGCCCCCTGGTCCTCACAGACCTCCACCCCGGCCCGGTAGGTGGCCTTCGCGTCCTCCGGGCGGCCCAGGCGTTCGTAGAGCTTGCCGAGGTGGTAATAGGTGCCCGTGTACCCCGGCTCGTCCTTCACCAGCGCCTCGAAGAGCGCCCGTGCGCGATCGGTGTAGCCGCGCTTGAGGTGCTCGCGCGCCAGTCCAAAGCGGGTGAACGCATCCCCGGGATCTTCTTCATGAAAGGACTGAAGCACCGCCAGCCGGTCAGGGCCTTGCTGCTGCTGGGCGTCTTCTTCGTTCATGCTTGCGGGTTGAAAAACTGAAAACCAAAACGCTCAAAACGTCACGACCACGTCGGCGCCGTGCCCTTCGAGGCGGCCCACGTACTCCTGCGAGGAGAAACAGACGACCGCCACGCCGGGGTAGTTTTCCACGCGGTCGAAGAAGTAGTCGCTCAGCGCCGCGTCGTCTTCATCAGCATTCGCGTCGTGGGAAGGATCGAGTAGCACGTCCGCTTCGTCGAAGAAGACGATGGCGGCGTGCTCGTCGGAGGCGTCGAAGGCTTCGCGCAGATGGCCCTGCGTTTCCACGAGGCGCTCGCCGATCAGGTTGGGCACCCTGTAGCGATGCAGGTTGAGCCGATCCGGGGCCGAGAGCTTCGTGAGCGCCTCCTGTTTCTCCTCCTGCGAAGCGCCGACGAACAAAAAGACCATGCCCGTGCCGCTACGCAGGGCCTCGTCAATGCGGCCGGTGGCCTCTTCAAAGTCGCCCGATCCGTAGGAGACGGTGCGGGCGCGTTGCTGGGTATCGTTCATGGAAGCGGGGCGCAGGGGACGGAAGAAGTGCGAAAGGGTGACGCGGCATGTGGTTTCGTACTTCGTCCGCCCTGTGCAGATCCTTTCGCTCCGGCACGGGCGCAGGGCAAGACGCCCGCCGAAAAAGAACGCCGTCTCGTGCAACAAAACGCGGCGTCGCTCCTTTACGAAACGTCTACTTCTTCGGACAGGCCGCGCGCGGGCCGTAGCGCGATGGATTTTCGGCGCGCAGGCCCTCTTTCCGCTTCCTCTCTTCCTCTATGAAACACTTCGTCAAGCACCCCTTCGTGAAGTACGCCCTGCCGGCGTTGGCGATGCTGGCAGTCGGCACGCTGCTGGGCATGAAAATCGAGCAGTCCCTCAGCGACGAGGATACGCTCGACCAGCTCAAGAAGCTCCGCAAAGCCTTCATGGTCGTCAACCAGCGATACGTGGAGGAGGTCAACGCCGAGAACGCCGCCGGCGACGCCATCGAAGGCATGCTCGATGGGCTCGACCCGCACTCCACCTACATTCCCGCCGACCGCGCAAAGGAGGTGCGTCAGAGCTACCAGGGATCCTTCGGCGGGATCGGGATCTGGTACGACGTGGTGCGCGACACCGCACAGGTCATCAACCCCATCGACGGCGGGCCCAGCCAGGAGGTCGGCCTGATGCCCGGCGACCGCATCATCGAGATCAACGACTCGACGGCTGTCGGGCTTTCCCGCGAGGCGGTGCAGACCAAGCTCAAGGGCCCGAAAGGCACAAACGTGGACGTGACCGTCAAGCGCCCCGGCATTCGGGAACGCTACCACTTCACCATCGAGCGCGGGGAGATTCCGATTCGCTCGATCCCGTCGAGCTTCATGGTCGAGGAAGAGACCGGCTACATCGAGGTCACGCGCTTCTCGCAGAAGACGCCCCAGGAGTTCACCAAGGCCATGCAAAAGCTCGAAGGGCAGGGCATGGAGCGGCTGGTGCTGGACCTGCGGTCCAACCCCGGCGGGGTGATGCAGAGCGCCGTCAAGATCGCCGACGAGCTTTTGTCGGAAGGCCAGACCATCGTGAAGACCAAGGGGCGCAAGGCCAGCGCCAACCAGTCCTTCGCCGCGCGGCCCGGCGGGCGCTTCGAGAAGCAGCCGGTGATCGTGCTGGTCAACGCGCGCTCTGCCTCCGCCAGCGAGATCGTCAGCGGCGCGCTCCAAGACCACGACCGCGCGCTGATCGTGGGGCGACGCACCTTTGGCAAAGGGCTGGTGCAGAAACAGTTTTCCCTCCCCGACGAGAGCGTCCTGCAGATGACCGTGGCGCGCTACTACACGCCCGTCGGTCGCCTCATCCAGACTCCCTACGAGGGCGACGACATGAAAGGCTACTACCAAGACAAGTTCAGCTCTTTCGACAAGGCAACCTTCGACCCCAGCGAGTACACCGAGAGCATCGCCGACTCGCTGTCGTACCGCACCGACCACGGGCGCGAGGTCTTCGGGGGAGGCGGCATCCTGCCGGACGTGATCGTTCCACCCGACACCAGCACCGTGTCCTACCAGGTGCGCCAGCGCAACCTGCCGGGCGCGTTCGTCAACCAGTGGTTCGCCAAAAACGAAACCCGGCTGCGCGAGGAGTGGAAGAGCCGCCACGACGCCTTCATTTCGGACTACACCGTGGATGCGGAGATGATGGATGCCTTCTGGGCCTTTGCCGAGGAAAAGGGCCTCGCGCTGACCGACGAGAAGGACGCGGCCGACCCCGACGACGCCGTCTTCCTCCGCTCGCGCGCGGAGGCGAGTGAGGACGAGATCAAAGCGCACCTCAAGTACGTCCTCGCCAGCCGGCTCTATGGCACGCGCGAGGCGCAGCGCGTCCAGCTCCGCGCCGACGAGACGTTCGAGACGGCGCTTACGAAATGGAGTCGCGCGCGCGAGTTGTCCGCCTACCACGGCGGCCCGGCTGCCGCCAGCACCACGCCCGGGGACATCGACAGCAGCGACGACCACCGGCAGCCGTAAGCGGTGCGCCCCAGCAGCAACGCGGCGTTGCGTACGGGACGTGCGCCGGCGTATGTTTTGAGACCCGGGGCTCTGGTGGAAGGATCGCTTTCCTCCAGAGGATCGCTTTCCTCCGGCGGGCGCCCGGCTTTTTTCGTGCGAACGGCTGAGCGCACGGCGGCCTTCCGGCGCGATGCATCGCGCCCCTGCGGGTTTGTTGGCAATGCTTGTCGGCAATGCCCCGTCGAGCCGGCGCGCTGCGCCCCGACGCCCCGTCCCCTTTCTCCACTTCCCTTTTCCCAAAAATGCGTTTTCGCTCGCCTTCGCTGCCGGCCCTCGCCGCGCTCGCGCTCCTGCTGGGGGCCGGCTGCGCGACCTCCCGCCCTGCCCCCGACGACGACCCCGACCCCGACACGCGCCCGGCGGAAAGCGGCACGAGCAGCGGCGGCGACGCGCTCTCGACGGACCTCTCCGCGCGCCGCCCCCAGCCGGACGCCATCCAGGCGCCGCCCGCCTACGAGCGCGCCGTCGAGCAGGGCACGCGCACCGAGGACGGACGCCCCGGCCCGAACTACTGGGTCAACCGCCCGACCTACGACCTCGACGTCGCGCTCCAGCCCGAGGGCGGCCCCGACGGCGCGCCGTACCTCGACGGCCGCGCGCGCATCCGCTACCAGAACAACTCGCCCGACACGCTGGGCGCGCTCGTCCTGGAGCTGGCGCAGAATCACCACAAGAAAGGCGTGCAGCGCAACGAGAGTACCATGATTACCGGCGGGGTGGACATCGAGCGCCTCGCAGCGAACGGCACCGCCCTCGAAGCCGACGCGCAGAGCCGCCCGACGTACAGCGTCAACGACACGCGGCTGTTCGTGGCGCTGGCCGAGCCGCTCCTGCCCGGCGAGACGGCCTCGCTGGACGTGGAGTACGGCTTCGTCGTGCCCGAGCAGGGCATCAGCTCCCGCATGGGGTACAGCGGCGAGGAGCTCTACGGCCAGACGAATCTCTACTACATTGGCTACTTCTACCCCCAGGTGAGCGTCTACGACGACGTGCGCTTCCGCGAAGACCAGGGCGGCTGGATGGAAGACCGCTACCTGGGCCGCGCGGAGTACTACTCCGACCACGGCTCGTACGACCTCTCGATCACCGCGCCCGCCGCGTGGACCGTCCAGAGTACCGGCACGCTCGAAAACCCACGCGAGGTGCTGCGCGGCGAAGTGCGGCAACGCCGCCAGGAGGCCTACCAGTCGGGCGAGCCGACGACGATCCTCGAGCCCGGCGAGCGCGCCACGCCCGAAACGGACACGGAGACGCTCACCTGGGAGTACCGCGCCGAGAACGTGCGCGACGTGGCCTTCAGCGTGATGCGCGGGGGCGACTGGCACTGGGAAGGCGCGCGCACCCCCGTTGGCGACCGCTCGGGCGACGGGCAGACTGACTCCACCCGCATCAACTCCTTCTGGCGCCCGAAGGCTCCGCTCTGGAGCGAGATGACGCGCTACCAGCAGCACTCGATCACGCACCACTCCAGGTTCACCGGGCTGGAGTACCCGTGGCCGCACATGAGCGCTGTGGAGGGCATGGGCATCATCGGCGGGGGGATGGAGTTCCCCATGATGACGCTGATGGGCGGCTACAACGACGGCGGCGCCGGCGACCTCTACAACGTGACCGCCCACGAGCTGGCCCACATGTGGATCCCGATGACGCTCTCGACGAACGAGCGTCGCTTCGCCTGGATCGACGAGGGAGCGACCGTCTTCAACGAGGCCGCCGCGCGCAAGGACTTCTTCCCCGACAACGGCACCCGGCCGCACGTGGCCGACGCGCGCAGCTACATTCAGGGCGCGCTGGCGGGTGTGGAGGCCCCGCTGATGCGCTGGTCGGACTATCACTACACCTCGGCGTCCTACGGGGTGGCCTCCTACCCCAAACCGGCAGCGCTCTGGCACGCCCTACGCGGCATCATGGGCGCGGAGGACTTCCGCCAAGCCTACGAGGACTTCTACGATGCCTGGGCCTTCAAGCACCCCACGCCCTACGATCTGTTCAGCTTCTTCGAGGCCGCCCACGGCGAGGGCATGGGCTGGTTCTGGGACAGCTTCTACGACGAAACCTGGACGCTCGACCAGGCGGTGCAGTCGGTCGAAAACACCGATGGCGGGGTGCGCGTGACCGTGCGCGATCGGGGCAACGCCGTGATGCCGGTGGACCTGACCGTGACCCTGGCCAACGGCGACACCCTCCAGCACCGCGTGCCGGTGGACCCGTGGCTGCGCGGCCAGCGCACCACCACTGCAACGATCCAGGCGAGCGCCCCGGCGGAGCGCGTGGAGATCGACGCGGCGCGCTACTACCCCGACACCGACCGCAACAACAACGTGTGGACGCGGTAACTTGCGCTGCTTGCGGACGGCGGACCGAAGACAGCGGTCCTTTTTTCGGCTACGCGCGGGATGGGCGCTCGGCGCGAGGCGGCGTGAGAGCGACCGGCCAGAAGCTACGCCCCTCAGGAACATGTGCACGAACGTGCATACAATCGCATGAAGTTCGAATGGGATCCTGTTGACTTCTCCCCCGGATGGGATCCGGGGGATTCTTCCCCCGCGCGGAAAAGAATTACTCATTCGTAGGACCATGCGCGCTTCTCCCGCCAGCCCGGCGGTACGAATGTTTTCGGCGGCGTTGATGTCACGGTCGTGATGCCGCTCGCAACGCGGACATGTCCACTGTCGAACCGAAAGCGGCTTGCTCTCGGTGACGTATCCGCATTCGGAGCAACGCTTCGTCGAAGGGAACCAGCGGTCGATTTTAACTACGGTGCGCCCGTCCTCTTCGGCCTTGTACTCGATCATTCGAGTGAGCGTTGACCAACCCGTGTCGCTGATCGACCGGGCCAGATTTCGGTTCTGCTGCATTCCCTTTACGTTCAAGCTCTCCAGAGCGATGACTTGGTTCTCGTCAACGATCCGCCGAGAGAGCTTGTGCAGGAAATCTTTCCGTTTGTCTTTGATCTCGGCGTGGATCTTCGCCACACGCTTCTTTTGCTTCTTCCAGTTCTCCGAGCCTTCCTCTTTCCGAGCAAGACGCCGCTGCGCCTTGCGAAGCCGGTAGAGATCGTCGTTCAGATACTTCGGGTTTCCCGACTTGTAGCCGTCGGAGGTGACGGCTACGTCGCTGAGCCCCAGATCAACGCCGACGGACTTTCGGTTTCCGTTCTCATCGGTCACGGGGGGCTCAGGCCGAGCGTCGGGGAGCGTGCAGGTGATGCTCACAAAATACCGACCGGCCGGGTCTTTCGTCAGCGTGACCGACGTGGGCTTTGCTTCGTCTGGCAGATCACGGCT
>PXTS01000020.1 GCA_003022485.1 Bacteroidetes bacterium QS_8_68_28 | reverse complement strand
GCTAATGAGCGTGACGGTCGCCCCGTTCATCTCCTCCGACCCACTGCGGATTTTCGTCTACGCGGGCGGGGCCGTGATGTGGCTGCTCATCGTTGCCATAAATCACAAAGTGGCACGGGAGTACCGCGCTGACGACGGGGGGGGGGATTGAGAGAGGAGCGCGGAAAGAAGGGGCCTTCGGTGGAAGGAGGCGGTGTGCCGAAAAGGCTCACGCCGCCTCGGCCGGTTCTTCCGCCACGCCGTTTTCGGCAAAATACGCGGCCACTTTCCCCGCCTTCGCCGGGCCGACCTCCGCCGCCAGCGTCTCTTCGTCCAGCTCGCGGATGCGCTTCACCGAGCCGAATTCGCTCAGCAGCGCTTGCGCCGTCTTCGGACCGATGCCCTTGATGTCGAGCAGTTCGGAGCGTAACGTCTTGTTTTCACGACGCTTGCGCTGGTAAGTCACGGCGAAGCGGTGCGCCTCGTCGCGCACCTTCTGCAGCAGCTGGAGCGCCGAGGAGTCTTTGGCGATCAGCTTCGGCTCCGAGTCGCCGGGGACGAAGACTTCCTCCAAACGCTTGGCCAGCCCGATAACCGGAAAGCGGCCGTGGACGCCCTTTTCCCGCAGCGATTCGACGGCGCTGGAGAGCTGGCCCTTCCCGCCGTCGATGACGACGAGGTCCGGCCACGGGCCGTCTTCGCTTTTCACGCGGCGGTAGCGGCGGCGCACCACCTCGCGCATCGCCGCGTAGTCGTCGGACGTGCCCTCCGCGCCGCGAATCTTGAACGTGCGATAGTCCGACTTGCGCGGCTTGCCGTCTTTGAACACGACCAGCGAGGCGACCGTCTCGCTGCCGGAGAGATGGCTAATGTCGAACGCCTCGATGCGCCGGGGCAGGTCGTCCAAGCGCAGGGACTCTTGGAGGGCTTTGACCGAATGCGGGACGCGCTTCTCGCCGCGCTTGAGCTTCTGGAGCTTCCACTCGTTGGTGAGTAGCTTCGCGTTGGAGCGCACCATGCGCACGAGGCTGGCCTTCTCCCCGCGCTGGGGCGTGCGGACGGGCACCTGGCGGCCCTTTTTCTCCGCCAGTAGCTCACGCAGGGCCGCTGCATCGTCGGCGGGGGCCTCGTCGGGATCGGCCGAGCAGAGGACCTCCCGGGGAATGAAGGCGGCGTCGGCGTAGTAGTTTTCCAGAAACGCCAGCAACAGCTCCTCGTCGGGGCGCTCCTCGACGCGTTCGAAGCGGCGCTCTCGGCGTCCGACGACCTTGCCCTCGCGCACCTTGAAGACGACGCCGACGCCCACGCTTTCCTCGCGGTCGGCCCAGACGGCGAACACGTCGCGGTCGGCGCGATCCTCGGCGACGATCTTTTGCTTTTCAGCGTGTTTCCGGAGCGCCTTGATCTGGTCGCGCTTGCGGGCGGCCTGCTCGTAGTTCTTCGCCTCGGCGGCCTCGTTCATTTCCTCTTCGAGGCGGTCGGTCAGCGCGTCCACGTGGCCGCGCAGGAGCTGCTCGACCTGCTCGATGGTTTCGTCGTAATCTTCCTCCGACTGGTTGCCCACACATGGGCCCTCGCAGTTTTCGATGTGGTATTCGAGGCACACGTCGTACGTACCCGCGTCGATCTTTTCTGGCTTCAAATCCAGCTTGCAGGTGCGCAGCTTGAAGACCGAGCGCACCACCTCCAGCACCTGCTTCATATTGGCCGAGTCGGTGTACGGGCCGAAGTACTGCGACCCGTCCTCCTCGAGCGTGCGCGTAGGGAAGACGCGCGGGAAGCGCTCGTTTTTGACGCAGATGTAGGGGTAGGTCTTGTCGTCTTTGAGGTTGACGTTGTAGCGCGGCTGGTGCTCTTTGATGAGGTTGTTTTCCAGGATCAGCGCTTCGGCCTCGGTGTCGGTGACGATCACGTCGAGGTCTTCGACCTTCTTGAGCATCGCGCGGATGCGGCCGTCGCGCGGACGGCTCTCGTGGAAGTAGGAGCGCACGCGCGAGCGCAGGTTCTTGGCCTTGCCCACGTAGAGAGCGCGCCCCTCGCCGTCGAGGTGTTTGTAGACGCCGGGCTCAGTGGGCAGGTGGTCGAGCTTTTTTTGAAGCGCCTCGCTGGGGCGCAGGTTGCCGTCGGAGGAGCCGTTTGCGTTGCTTTCTTCGTGCTCGGGCACGTCGTTCTCGGCGTCGGCGCCGTTTTCGCGGGGAGCAGGCGCGTCGGACATTCGGCAGGGGGCGTCGGTCGGCGAGTTTGCGGGGTGGAAAAACGACGAGTTCGGGGGCAGAGTTCGGCAAGAGGAAAGCCAGCACAGGCGTTTGGGGCAGCCCGGGGCTCCCTTTTTACGACGACGCCCGGCCCCCGGAATCAAACACGGCGACGGGTCGTTTTCGCCCGTGCTTCTCGAGAACGACTTCCTCCACGACGGATGCGGCTTCGAGTTCTGGCGACGGTCCTGTTGGCAAGCGCGCTGCTGGGCACAGGGACCGGGTGCGGGTCGAGCGGACAGGCGCGTGAGGCAGAGCGCGCCTTCGAGCAGAAGTTTCGGATGGTCTTCGCGCAGTACCGCCAGTATGAGGCGGAGAAGGCCTTGGCCCTGGCGAACGGTGAGGACGGGAACTGGGCCTACGGCTTCGCGCGCGGGCAGGAGAGCCAGATGCAGGCCATCAACGCGGCGAAGGAGCAGTGCGAACGCCGCCGCGCGCGGTACGATGTGCAGGCACAATGCCAGACCTATGCCGTCGGGAGCGAGATTACCGGCGATTCGGCGCTGGTGCAGGAGCCGCCGGAGGAGTGACGCACGGGGGGCGGCGGTGTCAGCGGTGGAGGCGGTCGCGCGGCCACTGGGCCGGGTTCTCGGCGATGCACCGACGGATGCGGTGGAGGTCTGTTTCGGCCGCGCACGTGCCGAAACAGACCCGCACAGCGTTGCCGGCGCAACGCCCGCCGCGCGAAAAACCCCAAACCCCAAAAGCCAACCCCGAAACCGATGCTCGGCTTCTGGACGATCAAGATGGCGTGGCGCCTGGGGCGCGGGCGGCGGCGGCGCTTGCTTTTGTACCTCTCTTCGATGGCGCTGGGCGTGGCTGCCCTCGTGGCGCTCCAGGGCTTCGGCACGAATCTGACGCGCGCGGTCGGCGAGGAGGCCAAAGCGCTGCTGGGGGCCGATCTCCAGTTCGAGCGCGGGCAGCCCTTTTCCGACTCCACACAGGCGCTCGTTGACTCGCTCGCCGGCCTGCCGGGAGCGCACAAGGCGCGGCGGCTCTCGTTTCCCTCGATGGCGACCTTCCCCTCCGCAGGCCGCGGCGGCGGAACGCGCCTCGCCTCGATCCGGGCAGTAGAAAAGGGCTATCCCTTCTACGGCAGCCTCACGACCGCCCCCCCGGAAGCGGCGGGGCGTTTCCGGGAAGGCGGCGGCGCATTGGTGGACGGGGCGCTTCTCCAGCAGTTCGGCGCGCAGCCGGGCGACTCGGTGCGCATCGGCGCGCGCACGTACGCCATCGCTGGAAAATTGCAGCAGAGCCCCGGCGCGACGGCCACCTCCTCGATGGTGAGCCCGCGCGTCTTCGTGCCCTACGGCACAGTGGACACGACCCTGCTGGCGCGCGGCAGCCGGGTGGAGTACGAAACCTACGTCAAGCTCCCGGGGGGCACCGATCTCCCGTTGCTGGCCGGCGAGTTGCGCGTGCGTCTCGAAGGAAATGAGGTGCAGGTTCGCACCCCCAGCAGCGTGGCCGGCGACTGGCAGGCCGGCGTGCAGAACCTGTACCGCTTCCTCGGGCTGGTCGGCTTCGCGGCACTGCTTCTGGGCGGGCTCGGGGTGGCCAGCGCGATGAATGTGTACGTCAAAAAAGAAATCGAGACGGTGGCAGTGCTGCGCTGCCTGGGGGCGAAGGGCGGGCGCGCGTTTTGCGTTTTTCTGGCGCAGGCCGCCGGGCTGGGCGCCGCCGCCGCTGCGCTCGGGGCGGCGCTCGGGGTGGGCGTGCAACTTTTACTGCCGGACCTGCTGGGCGGCTTCCTGCCGGTGAGCACAGACTTCGAGGTGTCGTGGCCGGCGGTAGGCGGGGGGATGGCGGTGGGCACCGGCGCAGCGCTACTCTTCGCGCTCCTGCCGCTCTTGCAGGTGCGCGGCGTCTCGCCGATGCGGGCGCTCCGCGCCGACGTGGCGGATGGGGAGGCGCGCGCGAACCGGGGATTGCGGGGGGGCGTGTGGGCGCTCATTGCCGTCGGCACGGCGGGCTTCTCGGTGCAGCTCGCGCCGGACTGGCGGCTGGGGCTCGGCTACGCGGGCGGCGTGGTCGCCGTCTTCGCGCTCTTGGCGCTGCTGGCAGCCGGCATCGTGCGCGCCGCGCGGGCCTTCGAACTGCCGGCGCTGCCGTACGCCTGGCGGCAGGGATTGGCGAACCTGCACCGCCCGGGCAACCAGACGCGCCTGCTGGTGGGCGTGCTGGGCTTCGGGACGTTTCTCATCCTGACGTTGCTGCTGGCCGGGCGCACGTTGCGAGAACAACTCCAAGTGGCCGACCAGGCGGGGCGCCCGAATATCGTCCTCTTCGATGTGCAACCCGACCAGGTGGAAGGCGTGGCGCAGACGGTGTGCAAGCAAGATTTGCCCGTGCTCGATACCGTCCCCATCGTGCCGATGCAGCTCGACAGCGTGAAGGGTCGCTCCATCGAAGAAATCAAAGCCGCCGGCGACGACGAGTGGGCGCACGCCCACGACTTCCGCGCCACCTACCGCGACCACCTGATCGACTCCGAGCGGATCACCGCCGGCGCGTTCGTTCGCCAGAAGCGCGACTATGGGCCCGGCGACGTGGTGCCCATCTCCGTCGAGCAGGACATCGCAGGCGACCTCGACGTGAGTCTCGGGGACACGCTTACCTTCGACGTGCAGGGGGTGCCGATCACCGCGCGCGCGGCGAGCCTGCGCAAAGTGGACTGGCAGCGTGTGCAGACGAACTTCTTTATGGTCTTCCCGCCCGGCGCGCTGGCGGAGGCACCTCAAACCTACGCCGTTCTCAGCCGCGCCGGGAGCGAAGCCGCCTCGGCGGGCCTCCAGCAGGCCGTCGCGCGGCAGTTCCCGAACGTGCTGGCGATTGACCTGTCGCTGGTGCTGAAGGTGTTCAACCGCCTTTTCGGCCGGCTCGCGCAGGTGATGCGCTTCATGGCGCTCTTCAGCGTGCTTACCGGGCTGGTCGTCCTGGCCGGGGCGGTGTCGGCCAGTCGGTACCAACGGGCGGAGGAGAGCGTGCTCCTCAAGACGCTGGGCGGGCGGCGGCGGCAGGTCTTCCAGATTATGCTGGCGGAGCACCTGCTTTTGGGGCTCCTGGCTGCGCTGGCGGGCCTGGTGCTGTCAGTCGGGGCCGCGTGGGCGCTGGCCTACTTCGTCTTCGAGGCGCCGCTGGCCCTGGCGCCGCGTGCGATGGCGCTCGTGGGGGCCGCCGTGCCCGCGTTGACCGCCGGAATCGGCCTGTGGAACAGTCGCGGCCTCTACGCCCGCCCGCCGATGGAGGTGCTTCGCGTGGAAGCTGGATAGGGGGCCGGTGTTGGGACGTCGGGCTGTTCGGGGATCGCTGGGCCGGCAACGCCCCCCAACACCCCAGCCTTCGAACACCATCAAACGCGGCTGAAGTGCTGGGGGCCTTCGTCCTCGTCTTCGTCATCATCGAGGAGGTAGTCGCTGGCGTCCACTTCGAGGTAACCCATGAGGCGGTCGAGGGCGTAGGGGCCGTGCTCGCCGCCGGTGTAGGAGTAGCCTTCGACCTGCTCGTCGGCCACGGCGGGCCAGTCCACCGTCCAGGCATCCCCGACCTCGAAGGCGTAGTCTTCAGTGTCGGTCTCGAAGTAGAGCATCTCGTCGGCCGGGTCGTAGATGGCGTCGGCCCTGCCGTCGGAGCGGGCGTGGTGGGCGGCCAGCACGATGAGTGGCACTTTGAAGCGCTGGTCGGCCTCGGGAACGTGCTCGGCCTCGCTCTGCAGGTAGATTGCCAGGACGACGCACCCGTCGCTGCTTTCCAGGGCGTCCTGGGCGGCTTCGTAGGTCATGTCGTCAGCTCCGATGGCATCGAGGGCCTCCTCGATGAGCGGCCATACGTTCGTCGGCCCCTGGGCGTCGCCCGTTGTGGCGTTTTCGCGGCGCGGAACCGTAACGGTCTGGTCTTCAGCGTTCACGCTGGGGGCGTGGAAGGAAAGCAGAGAAAGAGAAACGACAACATAGAAAGCAGACCGGGCCGCTGCAAACGGAAGCGGTTACTTTTTCGTTTCTCGCCTCGGGGAGAGATTCTCGGGCCAAGCTTCAGAAGGGCATCCAAAACAATGAGGGTCTGGCGAGAGGACCACTCACCTGCCCTACGCGCACTCCCAGCCTAATCGCGCCGCTCCGCGTCGTACTCGGCTTCCAGTTCCAGGGCCGCCTCCACGAGGTCGTCTTCGACGGAGGCCAGTTCCTCGCGCTGGGCCACGTATTGGCGGAGGGCGTCTTCGAGGCCGGAGTCACGCGTAACGACGGTGCGGCGTTCGCGCTCGGCGGGATCCACGTCGCGCTCCAGGGCGGCGACCGCATGCGCCTCACCGAGCGCCTCGCGCAGGCGACGCGTATCCACGTCCGCCACCTGCGCCTCCGCGATGTGGTAGCGCACCCGTGCGATGGCGCCGTCCAGATCGTGCTTCTGGATCTCTTCCAGGATCGTTGCGGTCGGGTCCTCGGCCTCGCGCGCGTCCACGCGAAGCGCCACGAAGGGCCGCGCGGGCGTCTCGACGAACTCGTGGCGCGTGGTCTTTTCGCCGTCGTCGGTGGCCTCGATGTCCACCAGCACGAAGCCTTTCTTTTCGTCCCACTCCTTGAAGGAGACGCGCTCGATGCTGCTGGGGTAGATGACCGGCGGCCCCGCGCCGCCTTCGTTGCGGTTCTGGTGCTGGTGGATGTGGGGCGATCAGGCTGGTGCGCTCCGAGCCGGCCATCTCGGCCCCGCGCACGCTGAAATGGCCCGCCAGGACCGCCGGAAGGGACGGGGCCATCGCGGCGGTCTGCTTTTCGATGAAGTCGGTGTAGCGGCCTTCGATGAACTCGCGCAACGCCTTCGGCGACTTGCTCCGGTGCTCTTCTTTCGAGAGGATTTTCGAGCGAATGGGCCACGGGAGCGCCAAGAGCTGGAGCGGCCCGGCAGGGGTTTCGATCTCGGCACGCTCCGGCTGGTCGAAGACATGGATGTCCCCGTCGAGGTGGTTGAAGATCTCCAGCGCCGAGGCTTTCCCGAACGTCACGGGGTGGTCGTGGTTGCCCACGACCATGACGATGGGCACCCCAGCGCGCGCGACCGGGCGCAGGCACTCGGCGAAGATCTTCTGCTGGGTCGGTGTGGGATCGGCCGTGCGGTAGGCGTCGCCGCTGAAGAGGAAGCAGTCGATGCCTTCCTCCAGGCCGCGCTCCACCATGAACTCGAAGGAGCGCTTAAAGTCGAGGAGGCGCGTGTTCAGCCCCGTCTCCGGATCTACGTGCCCGAAGGTCGTGATCCCGAGGTGGATGTCAGCGGTGTGGAGAAGCTTCACAGCTTCGGTTTCGGGTTTGGGGGTTCAGGTTTGAGGTTCGGGGGGGTGCAGAGGGAACAAGCTCCGAACTCGCAAACAAGCTCCGAACTCGCAACGGGACGAACTCCGAACCCGCGACCCCGAACTCCAAACCGGGCCGACAGGCCCTCCCATCACAGGCCCTCCCATCACAGGCCCTACCATCCCACGCGGTTTTCCTCGTCGCCCCCCTGCTGTTGGCCTTGCCCGCCGCCGCTCGGGCCGACCTGCCCTTCGCCCAGGCCCGCCGGGAGCGGAAACTCCTCGCTCTTCGAGAGGTCCACCTCTTCCGACTGCGCGAGGCGCTGAAAGTAGTCGCCCACGAGGAAGAGCGCGTTGTGGGCGCCCTGGCCCCAGAAGGTGGAGCGGAACGCCACGCGCCGGTCGTTGAAGCCGACCCACGCGCCGGTCACGAGCTGCGGGTGCATCAGCATGAACCAGCCGTCGGCGTTTTCGGTGGTGGTTCCGGTCTTGCCGGCCAGGTCGTAGTCGTTCAGGTCCCACTGGTAGCGGATGCGTCGGCCCGTGCCGTAGTCGATCACGTCGCGCATCATGTCGACGACGGTGTAGGCGGTCTGCTCCGGGAGCGCTTCCTCGGGGCGGGGCTGCGCTTCGTAGAGCACGTTGCCGCTGCGGTCCTCGATGCGCGTGACGACCTGCGGCTTGTGGTAGAGCCCGCCTTTGGCGAGGGTCGAGTAGGCGGCAGCCATCTCCAGGAGCGTCACCTCGCCGGCCCCCAGCGCGAGGGCGGGCACCTCCTTGAGCTCGCTCTTGCGGATGCCCATGTGGCGCGCGTAGAAGGCCACCTGCTGCGGGTTGACCAGCTTCATCATTACCCGCGCAGTGATCGTGTTGAGCGAATTGGCCAGGCCCTCGCGCAGCGTCTTCATCTCGCCGGTCGAGACGCCGAAGTTCGACGGCGACCACCTTTTGTTCTCCGCGGTGGCGCCTTCCATCGTGTAGGTGAAGACGCTGTCTTTGACCTGGTAGTAGGGCGAGTATCCATTATCGATGGCGGCGGTGTAGACGAAGGGCTTGAACGTGGACCCCGGCTGGCGCTTCGCGAGGGCGACCTTGTCGTACTTGCCCTCCTCGAAGTTGCGCCCGCCCACCCAAGTCTTGACGTAGCCGGAGCGCGGGTCCACCGACACGAGGCCGGCGCTCAGGTGCCCCAGTTCTTTGCGAATCTGGTCCATGAACGCCGCGTCGCTTTTGAGCTTGTCGAGGGCTTCTTCTTCGCTCAGGCCCTTCTCTCCGGTGAGCGTCTTGAAGCGTTCGGAGCCGCGCACGTGGTCATTGACGACCTCGGGATGGCTCTCCATGTAGTAGCTGAACGGCTCCTCGGGATTGGCATCGGCGTAGTCTTCGAGGCGCTCGCCGCGCTTGTAGCCGGAGGCACGACTCCATTCGTAGTCGACCACTTTCTGGAGTCCATCGGCTTGCTTTTCGACGGCCTGGTTGGCCATTTTTTGCATGTCGGCGTTGAGCGTAGTGTAGACGCGCAGGCCGCCGGTGTAGAAGTTGCGACCGTTCTTGCGCGCCCAGTCCTTCATCCAACCGCGCACGAACTCCGCAAAGTACGGCGCAAGGCTGGCCTTGAGTTGGGAGGACTGAAAGTCGGTCTCGACGGGGTCGTCTTTGTGCTCAGCGTAGAAGTTTTCGGGGAGCGCGTCGCGCTTTTTCATCTGGGAAAGCACCACGTTGCGACGCCTCTTTGCGCGCTCGGGATTGTCGAGCGGGTCGTAGTAGCTGGGCGCTTTGAGCATCCCCACGAAGGTGGCCGCCTGGAGGCGGTTGAGGCCCGCCGCCGTGGTGTCGAAGTACGTCTGCGCCGCCGCCTCGATGCCGAAGGCATTGTTGCCGAACTCGATGGTGTTGAGGTACATCTCGATGATCTCGGGCTTGGTGTACTGCCGCTCGATCTGCACGGCGGTCATCATCTCTTTGACTTTGCGCCCGACGGTGACTTCACGCCCGATCTTTTTGTTGTAGAGGTTGCGCGCAAGCTGCTGCGTGATCGTGGAGCCGCCCTGCCGGTCGCCGATGCCGGCGACGGTGCTGACGAGCGTGCGCCCCACCGCCCCGATCGTGCGGTACAGGTCCATGCCCCAGTGGTCATAGAAGCGGTGGTCCTCGGTGGCCACGAGCGCCTCAACGACGTGATCGCTGACCTCGTCGATGCTGACCATCGAGCGGTTCTGCGTGGCGTAGCGCGCCAGCACTTCGCCGTCGGCGGTGTAGGCGACGGTGGCCTGGTCGAGCTCGGGGTTCTCGATCTGCTTGGTCGAAGGCAGGTTCGAACTGACGGCCAGGCTGGCGACGTAGCCGCCCAGCGCGAGGACGCCCAGTAGCGCCGCGCCGGCGATGAGCGTCAGCACGAAGGCGGCCTGCGCGGCCTTCGGCCCCAGACGGCGGTGAAAGAAGCCGCGTACTCCGCTCCGGGGCCGTCGGCGGTTTGACCAGGGAGCGTCCCCGCCGTTGGGGCCGTCGCTGCCGGAGCCCCCGTTGCGATTGCCTCCGTTGCGATTGCCTCCGTTGCGATTGCCTCCGTTGCCATCGCCCCCGCCGGGGCCGAAGCCGTTGCCGGCGCCTCCCCCGGGGCCGCCCGACGCGCCGGCCCTCCCGCCGGACGATGACGCACGCGGCGGGGCGTATTCTCCCGATGGGGACCCTCCCGATGAGGAAGACCCTCCCGATGAGGAAGACCCCCTCGATGAAGAAGACCCCGGCGAAGATGCCTCGGCGGGGCGTTCGCGTTGCGAAGGGTCGTCGAAGTAGCGTTCCAGCTCCTCGTCGGAATAGTTCGCGCCGGCGTCACCGGGGGCGTCACCGCGGGCGTTGCCGGGGGCGTTGGAGCTGGAGGAGGAGGGGCGGTCGGCCATGACCGAGAGCGCGGAGAAGAAAGAAAAGGAAGCGTGCGTTACGACGTGCGCACGTGCGACGGGCGGTGTTCGAGCGCTTCAATGCCGACCGCGCGCGTGCCGTTCCAGCGGAAGAGTCGAGGAGCGTTGCCCGGCGAAAGGCGCGCGAATGTGCGGCCGGTGTGCCACGCGCCGGTGTTGAGGTAGGTGCCCGCCGGCCCCACGCGCCGTTCGGGCTGATGGCTGTGGCCCATCACGACGAGCTGGGCGGAGGTGCGGCGCAGCATTCGGCGAGCGGCCCGGTGCAGGGCTTGCACGCGCTTCGGCTCGATTTGCTCTTCGTGAAAGCGCTGGTTGAACGCCTGCGCCAGGGCCAGCGCCCCGCCGGCCGGCAGTGCGCGGCGGTATAGATCCGTAACGGCCCGCGAGCGCAGGAGCGGGCGAATCCACGGGTAGAGCGGATCGGAGGAGTCGTAGGCGTCGCCGTGGGTGAGGACGGCCCGGCGCCCGGCCAGGCGGCCCGTCCAGCGCGTGGGCACGACCTCCACGCCCAGCTCGCGCTCGAAGTAGCCCCGGTGCCACAGGTCGTGGTTGCCGGTGAGGTACGTCACCGGCACGCCTCGATCCGTCCACTCCGCCAGCAGGCCCTTGAAGCGCGCGAAGCCCTTCGGCACGAGCGTGCGATACTCGATGTAGGTATCGAAGACGTCGCCCATCAGGACGAGGCGCTCGGCGTGGCCGGCGTGAGCGCGCAGACAGCCGACGAGGGCCGCTTCCTTTTCGCGCTCCGACGCCGCGCTTCCGCGCCCGAAGTGCATGTCGCCGACGAGGAGGGTGTGAGCGTGCGGGGGTATGGGCGTGGGGGCGTGTTTGTCGGAAGCGAGAAAGGGGAAAGGCGCTCGGGCGCCGGGCCGTCGTCTACTGAATCGTCGTCTATTGCATCGTCGTCTACTGCTCCTCGTCGCGCGCCGTATCGCGCCGGGTACCGATGCGCTCGTCCAGTTGACCGGCGCGGAGGGACGCCGGGGCCTCGCGCGGCGCACTGGAGTCAGGGTTCGCGCTGCCGGTCGGAGGGGCAGGGACGGGAGCGGGCTGCAACGCATCGCCCCCGGTGGCGGAAGAGCCCCGGGCAGCGTCTTCCGACGCGCCTGCCGACGCGCCGGGGGCGCGCTCGGGCAACGTGTTGCGAAGGGCAGCTTCGGGCGCGGCGGCGCGGCGGGGGAGCTCGTCGTCGCGCGCGCCGCCGTTGGCGGAAAGGCCGGCGCGGGTGGAGTCGAGGCCCTGGCCGACGGCGTCGCGCAGGCGGTGGTCGGTGGCAGCGGGATCGGCCTCGTAGGCGCCCGCGACGGTCTCGTAGCCGGTGTAGGCGGAATCCAGGGGGCGGGCGCGCGGCGGGCGCGACGTGCGGTAGCCCGGCGGCGGCGCGAAGGTCGCCTCCGTCCACGACGGGTGCGCGGCGAATATTTTTTCCAGAAATGAGCCGACGAGGCGGAGCGCGTTGCTCGATCCATGCCCCCAGTGCTCGGTGCGGAAGGCCACGCGCCGGTCGTTGAACCCCGTCCACGCGCCCGCGACGAGCTCGGGGTGCATCGCCAGAAACCAGCCGTCGGCGTTCTGCTGGGTGGTGCCGGTCTTGCCCGCGAGGTCGGCCCCGCGCATCTGCCAGTCTTTGCGGAGGGGGCGGCCGGTGCCCCGGTCGATGACGCCGCGCATGAGGTCGAGCAGCGTGTAGTGGGGATGGCGTGAAAGGGCGCGCTCCCGGCGCTTCGGGGAAAAGCGCCGAAGCGTGCGCCCGTCGGGGCCCGCGATGCGGGTGATGAGGCGCGGCGCTTGGGGCCGCCCGTCGTCCGCGAGGGCAGCGTAGGCGCCGGTTAGTTCCAGCAGACGCACCTCGCTGGTGCCCAGCGCCAGCGACGGCACGGCCCGTAGCGGGCTCCGAATGCCCAGGCGACGGGCCGTGCGCGCGACCTCGTGCGGCCCCACCGTGCGGGTGAGTGCTTTTGCCATGCGGTTGCTCGAATAGGCCAGCCCGTCCGCGAGCGTCAGCCCCCCCGTGCCAGCTTGCCGGCGGCGGTTGGCGGTGAAGGGATCGGGCAGCTCGCCGCCGCGCATGACGTCGTGGGGGGCGAAGCCGTGCTGGAGAGCGGCGGCCCAGACGACTGGCTTGAACGTGGAGCCGGGCTGGCGCCGCGCGAGGCCCACCTTGTCGTACTGGTCGTTTTCAAAGTCGCGCGCCCCGACGTAGGCGCGCACCATGCCGGTCTGCGGCGCGACGGCCACGAGGCCGGCCCGAAGGCGCGCGACCGCGCGACGCAGCGAGTCTGTGAAGGCCGCGTCGCCCAGCAGGCGCTCGAGGACCGCGCTGGAGTCCGCCCCGGCGCGAAGGGCCTGCCGGTAGCGGGCCGAGCGGCGCGCATGGCTCCGGGCCAGCGCGGGCCGCTCGGTGAAGAGACGCGCGAAGGGCTCGAAGGCGCCCGCCTGCGCGCGCTGGACGTACGGGGCGATCTTCTCGGAGAGCAGGCGGGGGGCGGACCGGCTCCACTCGTAGGCAGCCACGGCCTGGAGTTTGCGCGCCTGGGTGCTAACGGAGGCGCGGGCTTTTTTCTGCATCGAGACGTCGAGCGTGGTGTGAATGCGCAGGCCGCCGGTGTAGAAGTCGCGGCCGTTCGCGGCGGCCCAGCGCTCGGCGCGGCGGCGCACCGCCTCGGCAAAGTGCGGGGCCGGACTGCCGGCCAGCGAGGGCCGTTCCATCTTCAGAAGCAGCGGCTCCGAGCGGAGGCGGCGGGCGCGCCTCTCGGAGAGAAACCCGCGCTTCTGCATCTGGCGGAGGACGAGGTTGCGGCGCCGCTGGGCGCGCTCGGGATGGCCCGTCGGGCTGTACCGGGAGGGCCCTTTGAGCATTCCCACCAGGAGCGCCGCGCGGGCCGGCCCCAGCGCGGCGGCGGTGGTGTCAAAGTACACCTTTGCCGCCGCCCCGATGCCGTGCGCGCCATGGCCGAAGGACACCGTGTTGAGGTAGGCTTCGAGGATGTCCTTTTTGTCGAAGGCGCGCTCCAGCTTCAGCGCCATGAGGACTTCCTTCGCCTTGCGCGCGTAGGGCGGGTCGTCGGCGATTTGCCCATAGCGGTTGCGCACGAGCTGCATGGTGATCGTGGAGCCGCCCTGGCGGTCGCCGCGCAGGGTTTGCCACGCGGCCTCGGCCAAGCGGCGCCCGTCCACGCCGGCGTGATCGAAAAAGCGGTGATCCTCGGTGGCAAGGAGTGCCTGGCGGACGGGGTTCCCGATCTTTCGGTAGGGGGTCCAGGTGCGGTTTTCGCGGTAGTAGCGGGCGATCTCGGTGCCGCCGCGCGAGAGGAGCACCGTCGCCAGCGCGGGATCGCCCGCCGCGTGGCCGTCGGCGTCGGGCAGGCGGGCGGCGGTGGTGCCCAGCCACGCTGCGCCCCAGAGCGCCACGGCCCCGCCCAGCGCGGCGCCGAGCGCCAGCGGGACGGCCACGAACCAGCGGAAAAAATTTCGGATTTTGGGTTCGGGTCTTGGATTGTTTGCCGCGAGCGGGCCTGCGTTGCCGGCGGGGCGGGCGCTCTTTTTTCCCGCAAAACACGCGCCACCGGCCACGTTTCACGAGGACGTGCATCTATTTGGGCCGGCGGCGGTTTAGGTGGGGCGCACGCTCTTTTTCTCCCCGCGCCTTCCCATGCCGCAGCGACAGCCCACCCACCGGATGCCGACGCGGTTTTCGGTGTTTCCGCCCGTCATCAAGAATCTGCTCATCATCAACGCGCTGGTATACTTTGCGCAGATCGTGGCACAGATGACGGGAACGGGGTGGATGATCCAGGTGCTGGCCGCCGGAGCGCTCTACCCGCCGGGCTCGGGGGAAGCGCTGATGCAGATGGCCCAGCTGGGCGGGCAGGTGCCCACGATCTTCGGGCGGGCCGCCCCCGAGGCGCTCGTGATGCCGGGCTTCCAGCCGTGGCAGGTCCTTACCTACGCCTTTCTGCACGGGGGGCTGGGGCACCTGTTTTTCAATATGTTTGCCCTCTGGATGTTTGGCGCGCAGATCGAGGCGGCCTGGGGGTCGCGGCGCTTCGGGATCTTCTACTTCTCATGCGTGCTGGGTGCGGCGCTCACACAGATGATGGTCATGTGGGGCGATCCCACGCCCACCCTCGGCGCCAGCGGCGGAGTCTTCGGAATCCTGCTGGCCTTCGGGATGATGTTCCCCGAGCGGCGCATCATGCTCTTGATCCCGCCGATCCCGATCAAAGCGAAGTGGTTCGTGATGGGCCTCGGGGCGTTGGAGCTTTACTCCGCGGCGACGGGCACGCAGGCGGGCGTGGCCAACTTCGCGCACCTCGGCGGGGCGGTCTTTGGCTTTCTGCTCATTCAGTACTGGCGCGGCAAGCTGCCGGCCCAGCCGGAGCGCACGATGCGATGGTAGCCTGCGGCAGTTTCGGGTCTGGAGTCCAGGGGGGGACTCGTCGAAAGCGCCGCCCTCTGAACTCGCAACTTCAAACTCGCTTTTCGGTAACAATCCGCGCGCCGAAGCGGGGGCGCACTGATGTTTTTCCCCGAAACGCCCTGACGTCTGCTCGTGAACAGCTTCAAGCTCTGGTATCGGCGCCAGCCGGTGGCGCTGCGCACGCTGATTGCCATCAACGTAGTGTTCTACCTGGCATGGCTCCTGCTGCTGGGGCGCATCCCGACCACGAGCTTTTTTATTCGCAACCACCTGGCGCTCAACACGGCACTGCCGGGCGTGGTGCTGGAGGCATGGCAGCTCGTGACGTACAACTTCCTGCACTTCGGGTTTCTGCACATTCTCTTCAATATGCTCTGGCTCTGGTGGATCGGGCGGGAGTTCGAGGACCTGCACGGTCCCCACCAGATACTGGCGCTTTACCTGATCGGCGGGATCGGGGGCGGGCTGCTCTCGGTGCTGGGCTACGCGCTGATGGGGCGCGTCGCGGTGGTCCACGGGGCGAGCGCTTCGGTGCTGGCGGTGATGGCAGCGGTCGTCACGCTGTACCCGCAGAAGAGGATCCGGCTGCTTTTCTTCGGGACGGTGCGGCTGCTCTGGGTCGTAGCCGTCTTCCTGGCGCTCGACGTGCTGCTGGGGGCCGCCGGCGGCAATTCCAACACCGCCATCTTGGCGCACCTGGGCGGGGCCGGGACGGGCTACCTCTTCGTGCGCGCCGGCGAGCGCGGCATGGACCTGACCTCTTGGGCAAAGGTCTTCTTTTCGGGCGATGGCCGTTCACGCGGTAGGTACGCGCCGGGGCGCTCCTCCGGCGGTTCGTCGTCGTCGGGCGGCGGCGGGCTGTTCGGCGGGCTCTTCGGGAAGAGCAGGAGCAGGGGCGGTCGCTCCTCTTCGCACAGGCGCGAGACGCTGCGCCAGGAGCGCGACCGCAAGAAGGCCGAGCGGAGCCGTCGCCGCCAGGAGGTGGACCGCATCCTCGACAAGATCAGCGAAAAAGGCTACGACGCGCTCAGCGACGACGAGAAGCGCACCCTCGAAGACGCCAGTCGGCAGTGAGTGCGGGAGTGAGAGCGTGCGGAAATGTGGGAGAGTCCGGGGCGCCACGCTGACCGTGTGATCGAACCTCGTGAAGCCCCCCGCAGGCGGTTTGCCTTTTTCGGCTCGGTCCCACGCCGACGTTTCTCCCCCTCACACCCCCAACCTCCCCCGCACCCAGAGAATGCGTCGCATCGCTCGCTACGTCTACTACGCGCTGAGCGCGGCGCTGCTGGGGCTGTTTCTCATCGGCTACGTGACGCGCTACGTGCATCCGCGCTACACGTGGTGGGCGGAGCTGGTGGCTATCGGGCTG
>PXTS01000019.1 GCA_003022485.1 Bacteroidetes bacterium QS_8_68_28 | reverse complement strand
GCGACCCGGTGGGCCGGCTCTTGCCGCCGTTGGTGTTGGGCGCGCTGGCGGCGTGGGTGCTCGTCGCGCACGGCCCGGCGCTCGGCGCCTGAGTCCCCCCAACCTTCAACCCCAAACTGGTTCCCATGAGTTACCGAAGAGCCACGGTCACCGCCTTTGGCGGCCCCGAGGTGATGCGCGTCACCGACGAGCCGAGTGTGCCCGAGCCGGGACCCGGCGAGGTGCGCCTCGCCGTCGAAGCTGCCACCGCCAGCTACACCGATACGATGGTGCGCAAAGGCATCTACCCGCCGCTGCTCTTGGAGCGCCCGCCGATCACGCCCGGCTACGACGTGGTCGGCCGCGTGGCGGAGCGGGGCGCGGGCGTGACGGAGCTGGCCGTCGGGCAGCGCGTGGCCGGTCTCGTGCAGACGGGTGGGCACGCCGAGCAGCTGTGCCTGCCGCCGCGCTGGCGACGGTGCCCAGCGCGCTCGACGCGGCGGAGGCAGCGTCGCTCGTGCTGGCCGGGATGACGGCCTACCAGATGCTCACCCGCGCGGCGGGCGTCGAGCCGAGGAAGCGCGTGCTCGTCCACGGCGGCCCGGGCGGTGTTGCACGTGTTTGGTGATCTCGTGCCTGGCGCCGCCGGATGCGCTCTTTTCGTGAAAACCCTTTGGGGGCAGCGGCATATGACCCTCCCGTCTTCCCTGGGCAAAATGCCCGCCGCCATGAGCAACGCGACACGAGACGAGGCCGAAGACGAGACGGAGAACTCAGCGACGGACGGCCAGCCGGCGGTCCGCCGGACGACCTTGGAAAGCATCTGTGCCAAACGCGCCGGCATTGCTCCCGATGTGCTGGAGTCGGTACTGACGCTGGCGGTGCAGATCGCCCGCGAGGGGCGTGAGGGGCAGAAAATCGGCACGATCTTTACCGTGGGCGGCGCTGAGGCGGTGCTGGCGCACTCGCGCCCGCTCATTCTCGACCCGCTACGCGGCCACCCCGACGACGTGAAGGTCCTCGGCGGGGCGGACATGCGCGAGACCGTCAAGGAGCTGGCCCTGCTCGACGGCGGCTTCGTCGTCTCCAACGAAGGCGTCGTGCAGTCGGCGGCGCGCTACTTCGACGCCTCGTCGGAAGGGATCGAGCTGCCGCTGGGGCTGGGTAGCCGGCACATGGCCGCCGCGGCCGTGACGCGGCACACCCCGGCCGTCGGCGTGGTCGTTTCCGAAAGCTCGGTCGTACGTCTGTTCGAGAGCGGGGAGATCGTTTCGGAAATCATCCCCGAGCTGTGGATGCTGCACCGCCACGGGACGGAGCTTTTCCGGGAGAGCGACGCGGCGAAGCAGGTGCGTGAGGAAAAGGGCGGCCCGGCGCTCGTGCTCGAAAACCGCTCGCCGGCCCGGTCATGAACCGCCCGCTTCTCCGCGAGCACGCCCTGGAGCGCCTCCAGGCGGTGGCCCGCGCCGCCCGCGCCTGGCGCAATCCCGAGCACGAGGCCCGCGCCGAGGCCGTCGGGCAGACGCTCGAGGCGCCGAACCGCTTCACCGAAGAGGCGCTTGCCTTCGCCGTCAACGCGGCCACGCACCGCCTGACGGAGGAGCGGCTCACCGCATGGCTGGGCGAGCGAACCGCGCCTGCGAAGCCGAGGACCGTCGCCGTAGCGCCTGGCGAAGAGGGCGCGCCGACGGCGGGGTTGCGCGCCGCGCTGGCGGTTTGGCTCGCCGGCCACCGCTGCGTTTTTTGCCCGCCCGAAGCGTCGCCCGCGCTCGTGCCGCGCTTCCTGGCAACCCTCCAGCAGGAAACCGGCGAAGACCCTTTTGCCACGGGCCCGGTTCTGACGGATGCCTTGGACCGGGCCGATGCGGCCGTCGGGGGCGGGGACGGCGAGGCACGGGCAGACTTCGAGGCGCGTTGCGCGGAGGCACAGATTCCGCCCGAGCGGCGCTGCTGGCGGGTCATGGCTTTCACTGTCGCCGTGCTCGACGGGCATGAGGACGGCGACGCACGCGAGGGACTGGCCGAGGACGCGCTGCTCTACGAAGGCCGGGGGCGGGGCAGCGTGCGCCTCGTCTGGGCCCCCGCCGGCATGCCGCCCGACCCGTACCTCGACGCGATGGCCCGCTTCCGCGCCGTTTTTCCCGCGCACGAAGACACGCCCGGCGCGCTCCAGATGCAGAAGGCCTTTCTCGAAGCGCAGGGCCAGTCGCACGCCCACGGCGAGGGACTGGAGTTTCTCGTGAGCCGGGGTGCCCCCGAGGTGCAGCCGCCCGGCCACCTGCGCTGGACCGAGTACGACGAACGGGGCGAGGTGCACGACGGGCTCGATGCGCGGGGAGACAGGGACGAAAGCCCCGTGCACGCCGTCGTCGCGCGTCCCGCACTGCACGAACGCTTGGCCGGCCCTGCGCCCGTGGTATCGCCGGGCACCGCGCACCGCCGGCTGCTGAACGCGCCCGGCGCAGGCGAGGTGCTCGACTTTGCCGCCGGCCTCTGACCACGCACGGTCTTCCGCGGGGCCCCTGCTGGCAATGTCCCTGCTGGCAACGATTGGACACAGCGCACGCCCGCTCCTTCCTACTCGTCAGAGGACGAGGCCGCGTCGAAGTGCGCCTCCAAGACCCGCTCGACCTTCGGCAAGAGCAGGTCCCATTCCGTCCCGGCGCCTTTGGTGACAGTCAGAAACTCGGGCATGACGAGTAGGTTTTCGACGCCCGCGAGGGAAAAGAGCCGTTCCCCCAGCGGGTGGCCCTCCGCCTCCTCGGCACTGCCGAAGGAAGCCAGCCCCTCCTCGATGAACGGACCGGCGTCGGTGGTGATCTTGAGGCTGTTGGGGTTGGGCGTAGACTCGGTGTTGAAATCCGGCATAGGGCAGGCGAAAAGCGGGAGCAAGAGCGGCAACGGCAACAACCTACGAACGCGCCTGCCAGAGACGCAGGCCGACGGGCCGGGCACGCAGCGCAGCGGTTTGCTTTTCGATGTAAAAAGCCTGTGTTTATAGCTGCCGGAGGCAGCACGGCTCCGTTCCGGTCTCTTACTTGTTCTCGCGTGGTCGCCTGCCGCGCGTTCGCCCGATAGCCGCCCGCATCGCCCTGTCTATGGAATCCGACGCTTCTTCTCCCTCCCCCGAAGATTCGCCCGCCGGTCCCCAGCTCGCGTCCGGCCGCGGCCCGCTGGGTCGTCTGGCCGGCCACGCCACGGGCCTCTCTGACGACGTGCGCGCGTGGTTGGAGCTGCGCTACAAGCTGGCCAAGATCAAGGTCTTCGAGCGCCTCGACGAGCGGGGCGACAAGCTCGTGCTCTACTTCATCGTCGGGACGATTGGAGTTGTCGGCGGCCTCATGTTGCTGCTGGCCGCGAGCTTCGGGGTGAGCTGGATCATCAGCGCGTGGACCGGTTGGACGATTGGCGCGCTCTTTCTGGGGTTTCTGGGAGTCGCCGTCGTGTTATTCGCGGTGGCGGGATTGTTTTTTGCCGCGAAGCCGCGCTTCGGCCTGTTCACGAGCCGGACGCGCGCGGCCGTCTCCGAGGATCGCGTCATGGAAGGGCGCGCCGCTGGGGAGCGCGTTTCCTCGTCCGATGGCGCGTAGAGGCCGCCGCCTCGCGCGCTGCCGCAGTCGCCACGCGGCGACTTTTCCGTTTTCCTACGTGACCGTTTTCCCGCCGCCCCGCATGAGCAACGGCCAGACGACAACCGCCCGCTCCCAGAACCAGCCCCCCGCCGATCAGCCCGAGCCCAAGCGCGAACTGACTCGGGCGGAAATCGAAGAGCAGCTTCGCCGCCGCTCCGAGTCGATGGACGGGCATCTCGACGGGCTCGGGCAGGAGCTACAAGCCACGGGGCGAGAGGCGCAGGAGACGACCGAGCGCACCGTGCAGCAATACACCTTGGCGGTGCTGGGCGGGCTGGGCCTGGCCGGCGCGGCCCTCGGCTACGGGCTGGTGCGCCGCCGCCGCAAAAAGCGTGAGGCGGCCGCCGCGCGCACCCCGCTGGACGACTACCGCGACGCGGTGCGCGAGGAAGTGCGTGCCGCCGCCCGGCGCGGCGACGATCCCGGCGAGGTGGCCGAACGCCTCCTGAGCGGCGCGCAACCGCTCGTGGTGCGTGAAGGGAAGGCCGCCACGCCGACGGAGTCGAAGGGCCTGTTGCGCACCGTGCTGGACCTGGCCGGGCGCACTCTCGTGAGCGTGGCTGTCAAATATGCCGTGGACGCTGCCTCCGAGCAAATGCTGCCGCCCGGTGACGCGCGCGAGGTCGAGGCGGCCAGTGAGGAGGCCGCCCCGGTGGCCGGCGCGGTGTCCAGCCAGGAGTGAAGTGCACGCGGCCCCGGGTGCGGTAGTGCGAGGGCTGGCCCTGGCTGCCGCGCTGGTGTACGCGCGGCACCAGCGCGGGGGCTTTTGCTGGAAGCGACCGAAGGCGTTCTTGCCTTTGGCGCGCGAAGAGCCGGCAAAAAACGTGCTGCGCGTGCTTTTGCAGGCAGGCGGCGTTGCGAGCGAAGCGGCGGCGTGCTACCTTGGTCGTCTCTGACGGCGACGCTTTCGCTTCGCTTTCTCCGAACGGTCTTCCTTGCGGCCCCCTATGCGCATCGTACTCTTCGGCCCCCCCGGCGCGGGCAAAGGCACGCAAGCGCGCCTCCTGTCCGAGCGCCACGACCTGCGCCACATTTCGACCGGCGAGATCCTCCGCGAGGCGATGGAAAACGAAACGCCCGTCGGCCGGGAGGCCAAATCCTACGTCGAAGACGGCGAGCTGGTGCCCGACGACGTGGTGCGTCGCCTCGCCGAGGACGCCATCGCCGACGAAGACATGGGCGGCTTCGTGCTGGACGGCTACCCGCGCACCCTCCAGCAGGCCGAGTGGCTCACCGCGTTTCTGGAAAAGGAAGACGCCTCGCTCACGGCGGTCGTCAACCTTGATGTGCCCGACGAAGAGATCATCGCGCGCCTCTCCAAGCGCCGCGTGCACACCGAAACGGGCGAAAACTTCCACCTCGAAGCCAAGCCGCCCCCCGACGACATAGACGACGCCCTCATCGTGCAACGCCCCGATGACCAGCCCGAGGCCATCCGCAAGCGGCTTCACGTGTACCGCGAGGAAACTGCCCCGGTGCGCGCGTATTATGAAGGCCGCGCGACGTACCGGAGCGTCGACGGCACCGGCAGCTTCGAGGACGTGTACGGTCGTATCGAGACGGTCCTCGAAGAAACAGCAGCCCCGGCCCGGGCCGAGCGCTGACGCGGCAGACGTTTTTTTGCCCTGAAGTTCCTGCGCGCCATGCCTGAGCCCGCCGCCTTGCGCCGCGACTCGGCTTGCGAAG
Organism: Bacteroidetes bacterium QS_8_68_28; assembly: GCA_003022485.1. Classification (GTDB taxonomy): domain Bacteria; phylum Bacteroidota; class Rhodothermia; order Rhodothermales; family Salinibacteraceae; genus QS-8-64-10. The sequence continues at coordinate 42,732 of PXTS01000019.1, read as the reverse complement.
CCGATTCCTCGGCCGCTCCCGAAAACCGCGTCCAGCACCTGCGCGAACGGGTGAATAACGCGCTTGCCGAACTGGAGCTTCGGGAAGAACCCGCGCTACTCTACGACCCGGTGCGCTACGTCCTGGGCGGTGACGGCAAGCGCCTGCGGCCCGTCCTGCTCCTGCTCGCGGCCGAGGTGTTCGGGGCAGAGACCGAGGACGCCCTCCCGGCGGCACTGGCGGTGGAGGCCTTCCACAACTTCACGCTTGTGCACGACGATGTGATGGACCACGCCGAGGAGCGTCGGGGGCGCCCGGCCGTGCACCGCCGGTGGGACACCGGCACGGCGTTGCTGGCCGGCGATCTGCTGCTGGTGCGCGCCTACGACCTCCTGGCCGAAGCCGCTGCCGGCGCTGAAACGGATCTCGCGGCGCTGATGCGTCCCTTCCGCCGCATGGCGCGCCGCCTCTGCGAAGGGCAGGCGCTCGACAAGACCTTCGAGACGCGCGAGGCCGTTTCTGTCGAGGAGTACCTGGACATGATCGATGGCAAAACCGGTGCGCTCTTGAGCGCCACGCTGGAACTGGGCGGCCTCTGCGGCGATACCGCGCCCGCCCGCGCCGAAGCGTTGCGCAATGCCGGCGCCGCGCTGGGCCGCGCCTTCCAGATCCAAGACGACCTCCTCGACCTTACCGCCGACTCCGAGCGCTGGGGCAAGCCCGTCGGCGGCGATCTTCGGGAGGGCAAGAAAACGTTCCTGCTGGTGCGCGCCCGCGAGCGTGCCGCCGAAGACGATGCCGAAGACGCGCGTGCCCTCTTCGAGCGTGCCGCCGAGAGCGGGCTGGCTTCCGGTGAGATCGACGAGGCCCGCCGCCGGATGGCGCGGCTCGGGGTACTGAGCGACGCGCGCCGCGCCGTCGCGCGCTACACCGAGGCAGCCACCGCGCACCTGGACCGCGCGTTACCCAGCGAGACGGGCGACCCGGAAGACGGCCGGGCGGAAGACGCCCGGGCGCGAGGGGCGGCCGGCACGCTTCGCTGGCTCATTGGTAAGATGCAGGCGCGCCTGCACTAACGCCGCCGCCGCATGCACGTGCAGACCGCCGCACGTGCAGACCGGCGCCGCTCCATTTCCGAAAGACCCGCAACGCCCGAGCCATGACCGAGCGCGAGGTCGTCGTTACCAACCGCGCGGGGTTGCACACGCGCCCGGCCTCAATGATCGTGCGCGAAGCCTCCCACTACGACGCCGAGTTTCTCATCCAGAAGGACGGCTACGAAATCAACGGCAAGAGCATCATCGGGGTGATGACGCTGGCCGCCGAGCAGGGGGCCACGCTCACGCTCGTTTTCGACGGGGGCGACGAGGAAGAGGCCGCCGAGGCGCTGGCGCAGCTCTTCGAGGAGGGGTTCGGGGAAGAGAAGTGAGCACGCGCGGGCCGGAGCGACGAACCGGAGCGAAATATCCTCTTCTAAAAAGATCCTCTTCTAAAAGGTCCCCTTTTTATCGAAAGGAAGGGGGGCGCTTCCCACCTCATCCCGTAGGTTCCAGGGAGGGACGATCCGCGCGAGTTCCGGCGCGTAGCGCTTTCAGCACGGCGGGCACGACGCCCGTCAGGTCTTCGACGTCGGCGAAAGCGGGGGCGCCATGCCCGTAGGCCACCAGCGGCACGGGCGCGAGCGTGTGCGTCTTGCGCGACGGGTCTTCGAGATTGCCGTGGTCACTGGCAACGACGAGCAGTTCCTCCTCGGGGCGGAAGTCGTCCAGCAGCGCTCCGAAAAAGGCGTCGAGGTCGACAAGGATGCTTTGGGGCGTGCGTGGTCCGCGCCCATGACCAGCCTTGTCGGTGAGGTAGTACTCGAAGAGCGTGAAGGCGTAATCGCGGCTGAGGTGCAGGAGCCGGCGCCCGGCCTGGGCGGGCGTGCGGCGCGGCACGTCGAGATTGAGGTGCTCTCGCCATCCGTCGGCGGTGAGGTCGGCGGCGAGGGCGCGGCCGGCGTCGAGGTCGGCGCGGCGGCGCAGGCGAACGCCGGCTCCCCGCGCGGCGCGTGTGGTGACGGTCCAACGCCCGCGCTTCTGAGCGTGGGCGAAAAAGCGCGGCGGGTAGGCATTGGCAAAAGCGCACGGCGCTTCGCTTTCGCCGAAGCGCGCCTGGACTTTGTGGAAGACGGTCCGCTCGGCGAGGACGGGCTTGGCCGTGGAGTGCGGGAACGGGCCGAAGTGGCGCCCGGCGCGCTCCACGCAGTTTTCGCCGGTGAAGAGCGTGGCTTGGCCGGTGCCGCTCTGGGGGAGGCCGTCCGTGCCCAGTCGTGCGTCAATGAGGCGAAAGACGTGGTCGCCCGTGCCGAGGGCCGGGGCTTCGCTGGTCCAGTCGTGCCCGCCGGCGAGTGTTCGAAAGGCCGGTAAGTCGTTAACAAACAGCGGATTGCCCGCCCCGGGCGGCTCCAGCCCGATGCCGTCGAGGAAGACGAAGAGGACGCCTGGCAAGAGAAAAAGGAGAGAGTGGGAAGGTCGTGAGTGAGGGCCTGCCACGCCCTGATGCGTTCATCGCAGGCTTTTTTGCTGCAACGGCCGTGAACGGCGCCATACCGCCCACCATCTACGATTCACCGTTCTCGCGCGTGGCCGTTTCGAGGACGGCGTCGAAGTCGTCGGGGCCGCGTACGGGACGCGCGCCGCTGGGGGCGTGCTTGTCCAGCACGAAAGCGGGGCGGTCGGCGCCCATGGCCCATTCAAGGGCGCGGGCTTCGGGCGCGTCGTCGCTCTCGGGGAGCGCGAAGACGGCGGTACGGGCGAGAGCGGCCTGCACGAGTGCGCCCTCGCGGTCATCGTGGTCGAAGGGGCCGTGTTGCATCGGGAAGGGCGAAAGCAGGAGGCCGCCGGCGCGCACGGCCCGGCTGGCGGCGGGGCGGAGCTTGCGCGGCACCTGCGCCAGCCCGCAGGCGGCCACCAGCACGGCAGGCGCGTTCTGCCCGGCGGCGCGCTTGGCGAGCGCCACGTCGAAGCCGTTTTGCGCACCCACGACTGGCACGCCGCCGCGTGCGAGGAGGTGCCCGGCCAGCGCCTGCGCACGCTCGAAGGGGCCTTCGTCCATCGGCGGGCGCGCCAGGAACGCTACCGACGGCGGGTGCAGGGCGTCAGTAGAGCCGTGTGCCCAGAGCAGGAGCGGGCGATGGGGACGTCCAAGCGCGTCCAACCCGCGCGGCCAGTCGTCGGAGGACGGGCAGAGCAGCCGCACGCCCTGCTCGGCAAGGACTCCGATGCGCTTCTCGGCGCGGGCACGGGCTTCCGGCAGTGCGTCGCCCTCAAAGAGGCGCTCGGTGATCGCTTCCGCGTTCGCCACGCCCTTGATGCGCAGAAAGACCTGCTCGCGCGGGTAGCTGCGCAGGTCGCCCGGGCCGTCGAAGTGCTCGGTGAGGCGCTGCGCCGTCACACGGCCCACGCCGTCGAGGGAAAGAAGTGCGAGGGCAAAGGTTGCTGAATCGTCGGGCGTAGGGGGATCGGAGGAAGCAGCCACGGGGTGGAGGCAGGCGAGCGAAAGAGCAAGAGGCAAGGATCCTATCCGCCTTGCGCGCACGTAGCTGGCAGAGGCGCGCCGCGGGTGCCTGGCGGCAGCGGGCTATCCGCCGAACGCGTCCTCCAGCGGCTTTCACCGTGAGGTCGGCCTCAGTGGGCTGCTCGGCGTCGCCCGGGTGGAGGAGGCCAAGCGTCTCGACAGCGGCGGACGGCCGGGGCGTGAGCCTCGGGCTGGCGCGCGTGTTTTGAGGGAAACGCTTTTGAGGGAAACGCTTTCTGCGCCTACGGTTCGGGGGACGAACGCGCGCTGTGCTCGCCCGAGGTCCCCTTCCCCAAGTGCTGGGGGCGTTCGTAATCGTCCGACCCGTCGTCGCCCGGGGCGGGGCCGTCCGGGGCAGATGCGCCGTTGCCCGTCGTCGAAGGGCCGCGCGGCGAAGGCGTGCCGCCGACTTCGGGGCCGCCCGTCGCGGGCGTTTCGGGGTCGGCGGCGCTTTCGCCCGGAGCGTCTGTGCCGGGAGCGCCCGTCATTCCGGGTCCACCGAAGACGCCGAAGCTCGTCTGAATGCGGCCCCCGCGGGCAGCTTTTTTGAGGCGCTTCTTGGCCGCGCGCCGGATCCAACTGCGCGTGAGCGGGATCAACCCACTGAACCCCACCAGGTCAGTCAGGACGCCCGGCGTGATAAGAAAGGCCCCGGCGACCAGAATGATGACCGCGTCGAGGATTTCGTCTCCCGGCAGGCTGCCTTCCGAGAGGCTTCCTTGCAGGCGGTTCCAGGCCGAGAGGCCCTCGCGCTTGGCGAGGTAGCTCCCGGCCACCGCCGTGGCGATGATGAGCACGGCGGTGAGGAGCAGCCCGTTGCCGTCCGTCCAAGCATCGAAGAACTTCTCGACCTGGATCAGAAAGAACAGTTCCACGATGGGAACCGTCATGAACAGCGTGAGCAGGCGAAAGAGCGTCTTCACGCGCGGCGGGTCGGGAGGAAAGGAAAGAGGGGACGCGGCGCCCCGGCGAGAGCCGCGCGGGCGCGCCGGCTCATAGAAACCCGCAGTCGCCAGATCGTTTCCTGTCGCGCGGGATCGTTTCGGCCGTGCTCGGCTTCGAGGAGGCGCGTTGTTTTGCCCCCAGACCTTCACCTGCCATGTCGCTCGCCATCGTCGGGGCCGGCCTCAGCGGCCTGGCCGCCGCGTACGTGCTCCGAGATACCGATGCGGATGTCACCCTCTTCGAGAAAAGCCGAGGCGTCTCGGGCCGGGCGGCCACGCGCGGGCGCGGGCAGGTACGATACGACCACGGGGCCAACCATTTCAAAATCAAAACCGATCGCTTCGGGTCCCTTGTCCGAGAGCAGCTTCCCACCGATGACCTCGTTGAGATTACAGGCAATGTATGGACCTTTGAAGAGGGCGGCCGGCTCCAAGAGGGCGACCCCGAGAAAAACGCCGAGGCGAAGTGGACCTACCGCGACGGCGTGAGTCGGCTGGGCAAGCACCTCGCCGAGGCCGCCGGGGCGGAGATCCAGACGGAGACGCGCGTCACGCTCCTTGCCCGAAACGGTGACGAGGGCAACGCCTGGACGCTCGCCGACGCGGAGGGGCGCGAGCACGGCCCGTTCGAGGCCGTCCTGCTGACTCCGCCCGCCCCGCAGACGGCCGATCTTCTCAAGGCCGGCCGGCTCGGCGACGATGTCCTCCAAAAGCACTTGACGGAGGCGCTGGCGCCGGCGTCCTACCGCACACAACTCACGCTCGTGCTGGCCTACCGCCGGCGCGTCGAGCGGCCCGACGGGTGCTACGCTCTCCTCAACACCGACGGCGCGCACGAAATTGCGTGGCTGGGATTTGAGGAAGAAAAGCCGGGCCACGTGCCCGCGCCGGGCAGCGCCGGCCCCGCGCCGGAGAGCGTCCTCGTCGCGCAGATGGGACCGAGCTGGAGTCGCCCGCGCTTTCGCTCGGGGCGAGGCGCGCTGGTGCCGGAGGTCACGGCGCTGGTCGGCGAGCTGCTGAACAAAGACGTGAGCCGCCCGCACTGGGCCGATAAGCAGGGCTGGCGCTACGCCCTTCCCGAAGATGCCGCCGACGCCGAGGCGCTCGCCGACGGGGCGGAGGCAGGCCTGTTCTTCGCTGGCGATGCGCTGGCGGGACGGGGGCGCGTCGGGGCCGCCGTCGAGTCGGGGTTGGACGCAGGCGAGCGGCTGCGACAACATCTTGAGCGCGGGTGAACGGGAGCGATTTCCCACGCTCTCGTTCTCCCCTGCCTCCGCGCTCACGCATTGCGGAAGTATTTTTCCTCACGCAGGTGTTCGTCGTCGAAGCCCGCCCGTTCCAGGATGGCGTGCGCGGTCTCGATCATACCGGGGTGGCCGCAGGTGTAGGCCACGGCGTTCTGCGCGGTGAAGCCCTCCGCGTCGGCGTGTTTGCGCAGCACGTCGCCCACGCGGCCCGTTTCGCCGTCCCAGTCGGGATGGTCCCACGGGCGGCTGACGGTGGGCACGTAGCGCAGCCAGCCTTCGCGCTCCAGTGCGGAGAACTCCTCGTGGTAGAAGCCCAACTCGCGCGGGTGGCTGGCGCCGTGCACGAGGAGCAGGCGGTGCGGATCGCCGGCGTGTGCTCCGTTGGACAGGGCGTGCTGCTGGGCGCGCGCGATGCTTACGAAGGGGGCCACGCCGGTCACAGTCGCGCCCATCAGGTGGCGCCGGCGGTCCGTCTCGCGTTCGAGGGTGAAGAGGCCCACGATGCGGCGGCGCACCCAGCCGGTGTCGCCGGGGTCCAGGTCCCACAGGCGTGGCGTGAGCGTGCCTTCGTCGAGCCGCTCCACGAAAAAGTCGAGCACGTCCTCGTGCGGGGCCGAGGCCACTGAGTAGGGGCGCAGGAGCGGGCGCTCACGGCCCTCTACCTCGAGCCCGAGCGTGGCGTACTGCCCCGGCGTGAAGCCGAGCGTCTCCTCAGGCCGGAAGCGAAAGACGGCCAGGTCGTCGGTAAAGTCGATCCGCTCGGCGAGGCGGACGCGGCAATACTTCGCGGCGTTCATCGAAACTTTGCGGCGTTCATCGAACGAAGAGGTTTGCGGCAACGCGGGCACTTTGCGGCAACGCGGGCACGGAGTTGCATCGACGCGCGTGCAGCAGAAGAGGGAAGCCGTTCCCCCATGCTCTGTGCAAAGACAGAACCAGTGGCGCACGCGCCGCTCGGTCGCGCCTGCCTACGCTTTCGCTCCATCCAGCAGCCGCTCAATCACGTCCACGGGCGTCACCCCGTCGGCTTCGGCGTTGAAGCTGGTGACGATGCGGTGGCGCAAGACCGGCACGGCCATGCGGCGCACGTCTTCTTCGAGCGGGGTAGCGCGCCCGTCGAGGGCCGCTCGCGCCTTCGCGCCCAGGATGAGGTACTGCGAGGCGCGCGGCCCGGCCCCGTAGCTCAGGTATTCGCCTATGAAATCAGGAGCCTCGCCGCCCGGGCGCGTGCGACTGACGAGACGCACGGCCGACCGAATCACGTTGTCGGGCACGGGGATCTGGCGCACGAGCTGCTGGTAGCGCAGCACCTCCTCGGCGCTGAGGATCGGCTCGGCCTGGGCCTCGTGCCCGGCGGTCGTAGAGCGCACCACCTCCACCTCGTCGTCGAAGGAGGGGTAGTCGAGCCACAGGTTCAGCATGAAGCGGTCGAGCTGGGCCTCCGGCAGCGGGTAGGTGCCTTCCTGCTCGATGGGGTTCTGCGTGGCGAGCACGAAGAATGGGGCTTCCAGGTCGTACGTCTCGCCGGCGGCGGTGACGTGGCGCTCCTGCATCGCCTCCAGCAGCGCCGCCTGCGTCTTCGGGGGCGTGCGGTTGATCTCGTCGGCGAGCACGACGTTGGCAAAGACGGGACCGTGCGCAAATCGAAACCCGCGCCCGCCGCCGTCCGAGCTTCCGTTAGCGCTGCGCTCCTGGATGATTTCGGTGCCCGTGATGTCGGAGGGCATCAGGTCGGGCGTGAACTGGATGCGGCTGAAGTCCAGCGAAAGCGCGGAGGCGAGCGTGCGCACCAGGAGCGTCTTGGCCAGCCCCGGCACGCCGACCAGCAGCACGTGCCCGCGCGCCATCAGACTCACGCACACCATTTCGATGATCTCCGCTTGCCCGATGATGACCTTGCCGATCTCTTCGCGCAGGCGGTCGTAAGCGCCTTCGAGCTCGTCGAGCGTGTCGAGCTGGCCCGAGGCGAGGTCGCCGTTTTCGGCAGCACGGGCGGCGTCGGGGCTCGAAGAGACGGGCGCGTCGGCCATGAGGGCAGGCAGGGTTGGTCGAGGAAGAGAGCGCGGGGCCGGAGAGGCCGTTTGGAGGGACGTACGCTTGGAGAGATGTAATTTGGAGGAAGCTCTACGTCCACAGCTCCTCCCACGCGCGCCCCCGCGCCGTCGCTGGAAGTTCGCGCACGTCTTCGCACGCCGGCAGCGCGAGCGCCGGCGACTACCGGGCGCTGGCGGAAAGGTCGCCCGGCTGGACGCGCACGTCTACGTACACCTCCTCACGCAGCTCCTGAACCCACTTGCGGTAGATGCGCTGCTTTTTGCGTTGCAGGGCCAACTGCTTGATGCGCGCGTAGTCCTGCTCGAGGTTCATCTGGTGGCGGGGCGTGCGCTCGGTGAGCTTGACGAGGTGAAAGGCGCGCTCCCCGCTGAGAAGCTGCACCTCGCGGGGCTGGCTGATCTGGCCTTCCTCCAGGTCGCGCAACGTGCTTTTCCAGGAAGCGTTCAGCTTGCTCATCCGCAGCGTGCTTTCCTCACTCTCCGGGTCGGTCACGCGCCCGCCCTGGCGCGCGGACCGCTGCTCCTCAGAGTGGCGGCTGGCCATCAGCCCGAACGGGGCGTTCTGATTCGTGATCGAGTCGCGCACGGCGCTGAGATAGCGCTTGGCTTTCTCCCCGGAGGCGTTGCTCTTGTCCACCTCGATGAGAACGTGGTTGAGATCGACCGTGTTGCCGGAGCGCTCGTTGACGCGCGCGACGTGGTAGCCGAAGCGCGTCTGGAACACCTGAGTGATCTCGCCGATGGGCGCGCGCGAGACGACGGCGGCAAAAGAGGGCACCAGTTCGGAGAGCTGCCGCTCCATCTGCCCGCCCTGGGAGGCCGTGGCGCTGTCGTCGGAGTAGCGGCGGGCCATCTCCTCAATCGGCACGCCGGCGAGGACGGAGTCGCGAACGGAGCTGGCAACCTCGCGGGCCTGCTGCTGGGCGCTCTCGGACGCCTCGGGGTAGCGCACGATGTGCGAGAGCTGCACGGTCATCGGCACCGTCGGCAGGGAGTCCCGGGGAACGTCGGCAAACCATTCGCGCACCTCGCTGGGGGTGACGCTGACCTCGTTCAGGCGTTCCTGCCGGAGGCGCTGCCACAACAGTCGGTCGCGCACCGGCTCTTCGAAGTCGGCCTTGAGCTGGCTGATCGTTTTGCCGTACTCCTGCTCGAGCGCATCGCGCCCGCCGGCGCGCTGGGCGAGCCGGTCGATGCGGCGTGCCAGCACCTGCTGCACGCGCGAGTCGGGAGCGGTGATCGTCGTGTCGCGTCGGGCGTGAACGATCATCACCTGATTGTCGATGCGCCTCTGGAGCACCTTGTTCCAGAGCTGCTCGCGCGGGGGGAGGCGGCCTTGCTGCTGGCGCTGCTGCCGCAAGAGCGCCTGGAATTGTCTCTCAACCTCCGAGCGCAGAACGACGTCGTCGTCCACGACCGCGACGATCTCGTCCACGACCGCGCCCCCGCCGGCCGCCTGTTGCGTGTCGGCAGGCTTTTGCGTGTCGGCAGGCTTTTGCGTGTCGGCAGGCTGCTGCGCGCGGGCCGGGGCAGCGGGCGCCAGGCTCGCCGCCGCCAGGAACGCGAGGACGAGCAGCAGAGGCGTTGGACGCGCAACGACGCAGCGCGTGAACGGGGCGGAGGAGGACAAGAGCGAGACGAGCGCTTTTGCAAAAAAGAAAGGAGCGGGCGGCCGTTCGTTCAGGCCGAGGCACGCACAAAAAGGACGCTCGTTCAACCTGACGGCCACAGGTCTGTTTCCTACTGGACGTGCCCGCCGGTGTGCGAAAAAGCGGGAGCCGATCTTTCTCAAGCCCCTTGCTGCGAAGGCGCTCCGGTGCCTCTTGTACACTCTGGATCGAAGCGATCTGGCGATGAAGTCGCCCATTTTTAACAGAAGGCCCTTTCGGGGCCGCCCGCTGCTTTCTACCATGCTTGCTTCCGGCCAAAGCCCGTACGTTTCGCCACCTCGGCAGCCCCGAACGTTTTTCGCGTCCTGCTCCTGCTCCGCCTGCCATGTCCGCTTCCCGAAGCTCCAGCAATGCTACTGGCACCACGCGCGTACGCTTCGCCCCGAGTCCGACGGGGATGCTCCACATCGGCGGGCTGCGGACAGCGCTCTACAACTACCTCGTTGCGCGCGGCAAGGACGGCGATTTTTTGCTTCGCATCGAGGATACCGACCGCGCGCGCTCCGTGGCAGAGGCTGAGAAAGACATCCTCGGGGGTCTGGACTGGTGCGGCCTGGACTACGACGAAGGCCCCGGCGCAGGCGGCGAACCCGGCGCAGGCGACTCCCACGGCCCGTACCGCCAGAGCGAGCGTTCCGATCGCTACCGCCCCGTCGCCGAGCGGCTCGTGGACGAAGGCCACGCCTACTACGCTTTCGACACCCCCGCCGAAATCGAGGCGATGCGCGCCGAGAGGCGCACGGAAGAGAACCCGCAGCCCAAGTACGGCCCGCGCACGCGCCGCGCGATGAAAAACAGCCTCACCCTTCCCGAGGAGAAGACGCAGCGGCTGCTGGATGAGGGCGCCGACCACGTCGTTCGCCTGAAGGTGCCGAAGGACACGGGCGTGAAGTTCACCGACGAGGTGCGCGGGTCGGTCTCCTTCAGCACCAACGACCTCGACGACCAGGTGCTGCTCAAAAGCGACGGCCTGCCGACCTACCATCTCGCCAATGTCGTCGACGACCACCAGATGGAGATCACCTGCGTCATTCGCGGGGAGGAGTGGCTTCCCTCCACGCCCAAGCACAAGCTAATGTACGACGCGCTGGGGTGGCAGATGCCGAAGGTCGCGCACCTGCCGCTCATCATGAGCCCCTCCGGCGGCAAGCTTTCCAAGCGCGACGCCGAAGAAGGGGGGCTGCCGGTGAGTGTGCGCGACTACCGCCGGCAGGGCTACGAGCCGGAGGCGGTCTTGAACTTCATCGCGCTGCTGGGCTGGAACCCGGGCACTGAGCAGGAGGTCTTTTCGCTGGAGGAGCTGGTCGAGGCGTTCAGCCTTGAGCGCGTGGCGCAGTCCGGCGCGCAGTTCGATCTCGATAAGCTCAAGTGGTTCAACCAGCAGCACCTGCACCGCCTGCCGCCGGAAGAGGTGGCCGCCCGCAGCCGCGAGGCGGTCGAGGCCGAGGGCTATATGCCTTCCGAAGACTACCTCGCCGACGTGGCCGCCGTCATGCAGGACCGCATCACCTTCGCCGGCGACCTGGCGACCGACGGCGCCTTCTTCTTCAAAGCCCCCGACGAGTACGAAGAGGCCGGCGTCGAGAAGCGCTGGAAAGACGACTCCGCCGAGCTGCTGGCCGCCTATGCAGACCGGCTCGAAGCCACTTCGGACGGCTTCGACGCGGACACCGTCGAGCAGGTCCTGCGCGCCCTGGCTGACGAGCGCGACGTGGGCGCAGGCCGGCTCATTCACCCAGCGCGCCTGGCCACCAGCGGGCGCAGCTACGGCCCGGGCGTCTTCTCGATGATGGCCGTGCTGGGCCGAGAGCGCTGCCTGCGCCGGATGCGCCGCGCGGTCGAGGTGCTGGGGTGAAAGTCGGAAAGTTAGAAGGTTGGAAGATTTGTGGATTTTTGGCCGAGCGGCAGTGCGCGACTCCATTCGAGGCCGTACCACGACCGCCGCGTTACCGTGCGCCGGTAGCGCTCGGCGTTTGGCGCAGGGCGTTGCTGAAAAAGTCGCGCCCCGCGCCCAGCAGCACGTCATTCCGCGCAGCACGTCATTCCGCGCAGCACGTCATTCCGCCAGCACGTCTCGGAGGGCGGCGCGGGCTTCTTGCGCGTCGGCGGTGCCGTCGGTGGCCTGCATGATCTGGCCCATGAAGAAACCCAGCAGTTTGGTCTCGCCCTCGCGGTAGCGCGCGGCCTCCTCGGGATGCTCCTCCGCGACCTTGCGGGCAGCGTCACGTAGCGCTTTTGTATCTTCGAGGCGGTGCAGGCCCCGCTTCTCCACGATTTGCTCGGGGGGGGTCCCCTCCGCGAGCATTTCGCTGAAGACTTTCTGGGCGGCCGCCGAAGAGACGGTTCCCTCGTCGGCCAGCTTCACGAGCCGCCCGAACGCCGCCGCCTCGAAGGGCAGGGCGTCCAACGACGCGGCCGGCGCCGCATCTTCCAACTCGCGCAGCAGCTCGTTGATCGTCCAGTTGGCAACCGCCTGGGGGGCGTCGTGGACATCCAGAGCGGCGTCGAAGAAATCGGCCAGAGGGAGGCGCTCGGCCAGGACGGCGGCGTCGTCGCGGTCCAGGCCGCGCTCGTCGCGGAGATGCTCGAAGCGTTTGCGCTGCCCGGGGCCGAAATCCTCGACGGGGTCGCGCTGGCCCGCCGTGGCGCGTTCGCGTTGCCGCCGGCGCTGGCGTTCCTTCTCGCGGCGACGCGCGGCCAGCTCCTCGGCGGTGAGGCCGGAGTCATCCTCCGCCCAGGAGTCGCGGAGCGGGACGATCTGGTTGAAGACGGGCGCTTCGGGCGTGTGGTCTTCGGGATCGGGCCAGAAGTAGCCGGTGCGCTCGAACTGGAAGCGTTGCACCCCAAGCCGAGTGGCCCGCCCCATGGCACTTCCTTCCTTCTGGTCGGGGCGCTGCGGTTCCTCGCGTAGCGTCCGGGCCACGCTCGGCTCGATGCGCGCCGCCTCGCGCGTCACCAGCGCATCAGGGTTGAGGTGCTTGCGGAAGTCTTCGTCTGTGTCGCCAGGCGCCTCAACGGTGAAGAGGCGGTCGTAGAGGCGCGCCTCCAGCGGGTCGCTCTCCGAAGCGCTTACCCAGTGGATCGTGCCGTCGGGGTTGCGCCCGTCGGGGGCCTGGCCGGAGCGCGTGTCGGGGTCGATTTCGGCACGCAGGGCGGTCACGTTGCCCGCTTCGTCTTTTTCCACGCCGGTGCAGGTGAGAAAGTAGCCGTGGCGCAGGCGCACCTCGCGGCCCGGCGCGAGACGGTAGAAGCCTTCCGGCGGGTCTTCGCGGAAGTCGTCGCGTTCGATGAAGAGCTCTTCGGTAAACGGCACGTCGCGCGTCCCTTCGCGGCCCGTGATGTCGCGCGGCCAGTAGCTCGCTTCGAGCCAGTCGGCTTCGCCCGCGTTCAGCCCGGTGGCGTCTTCGAAGTTTTCGATCACGACCCGCAGCGGCTCCAGCACGGCCATCACGCGCGGGGCCTTATCGTTGAGGAAGTCGCGCACCGCGTGCTCGAAGCGACTGATCTGGATGCGCCCAGGCGAGCGCGTCACGCCGACGGCGCGGCAAAACTGGCGGATCGCCCCCGGCGGCACGCCGCGCCGCCGCAGGCCCGCCAGCGTGAAGAGGCGCGGGTCATCCCATCCGTCTACGGTGGCGTCCTCCACGAGCTGGAGGAGCTTGCGCTTGCTGAGGACCGTGTAGGTCAGGTTCAGGCGGTTGAACTCGTATTGGTGCGGGCGCCCGGGAAGCTCCTCTGCCGGCAGCGCGTGCTCCAAGATCCAGTCGTAGATGCGCCGGTTGTTGTCGAACTCCAGCGTGCAGAGCGAGTGCGTGACGTCTTCGATAGCGTCTTCGAGGCAGTGGGCGAAGTCGTACATCGGGTAGATGCACCATTCGTCCCCGCGCCGGTAGTGGGTGGCGTGGCGGATGCGGTAGAGCAGCGGATCCCGCATAATCATGTGCTCCGAGGCCATGTCGATCTTGGCTCGCAGGACGTGCGCGCCTTCGTCGAACGCCCCGGCCTTCATGCGCTCCAGTAGCCTAAGGTTTTCTGCTGGAGAGCGGTCGCGGTAGGGGCTCGGGATCCCGGGTTCGGTGACGGTACCTCGATTTTCGCGGATCTCTTCCTCGGTCTGGCTGTCCACGTACGCCAGCCCTTTTTTGACGAGCGTGACGGCGTAGTCGTAAAACGACTCAAAGTAGTCGCTGGCGTGGCGCACCTCGTCGGGCGTGTAGCCGAGCCATTCAACGGCTTCCTCGATGGCGCGGGCGTACTCTTCGCTCTCGCCGGCGGGGTTGGTGTCGTCGAAGCGCAGGCGGCAGGTCGTCTCAGCGCCGCGCGCCGCGTAGTCCTCGGCGAGGCCGAAATTGAGGACGATGCTCTTGGCGTGGCCGATGTGCAGGTAGCCGTTCGGCTCGGGCGGGAAGCGCGTCACCACGCGCCCGTCGTGGGTGCCTTGCTGGAGGTCTTCGTCGATGATGTCGCGGATAAAGTGCGACGGCGCGTCGGAGGGGGGCTCGGGGTCGACCGAAGGAGCAGTCACGTCGGAAGGCGTTTGTGAAACCAAAAGAGTATTCTGACGAGTAAGACTCGACCCGGCGAAATGCTATCGGTCGGGGGCGGCGTTGCCGCGTTGCCAGGTTTCGAGCAGTTTTTCGGCGGCGGCGGGGACGCTGGTGGTGCCGTCCTCGACTGCGCGCGCCAGCTCGGGGAGGGCGTTCTGGACCGTTTCGTCTTCAAAAAAGGCGTCGCGGAGGCGCTCCTCGACCGCGTGGCGGAGCCAGCGGCGCGCCTGGCGTTTCCGTTTTTTCTCGAAGAGGCCTTGCGCGCGACTTTTTTCCAGAAACGCTTGCACGGCCTGCCACACCTCGGGCAGTCCGCCGCCCGTGCGGGCCGAGCACGTCAGCACGGGGGGATGCTCGCCGGTTTCGGGCACGGGGAAGAGGCGGAGGGCGCTTTCGTATTCGGCGCGGGCGTTTTCGGCAGCTTCGGTGCGCTCCCCGTCGGCCTTGTTGACGGCCACGAGATCGGCCATCTCGACGACGCCGCGCTTGACGGCCTGGAGCTGGTCGCCCGCTCCGGCGAGCGCGAGGAGCAGAAACACGTCGGTCATGGCATGGACCTCGACCTCCGCCTGCCCGACGCCGACGGTTTCGACGAAGACGGTGTCGTAGCCGGCGGCCTCGCAGAGCAGGATGGATTCGCGCGTGCGGCGCGCCACGCCGCCGAGGGTCCCGGCGGTGGGCGAGGGGCGCACGAAGGCGCGCTCGTGGGAAGCCAGCTGCCCCATGCGCGTCTTGTCGCCGAGAATCGAGCCTTTCGAGCGCGTCGAGGACGGGTCGATGGCGAGCACGGCCAGCCGGCGTCCGGGGTTTTCTTCCAGCAGTCGCGTGCCGAGCGCTTCGAGGAAGGTGCTCTTGCCCGCCCCGGGCACGCCGGTGACGGCGGTGCGGACGGAGCCCTCGGCCGGGGGGTGGCAGGCGTCCAAGAGCGCCCGCGCGTCGCGGCGGTGGGCGGGGCGCGTGCTCTCCACGAGTGTGATGGCGCGGCTCAGGGCGGCGCGGTCGCCGGCGTGCACCTGCTGGGCCAGCGCCTCCGGCGGGGGCGCGTCTGCGCGCACGGCAGGACCGTCGGACAGGCGCGGGTTGATCGACGTGCGGCCTGAGGACATGCGGCCTGAGGAGGACGTCGCGTTGTCGCCGGGAGCGGGCATGGCGGGCGCGGTGGGCGGAGGGACCGGGAGCCGACGTCTGCTTTGGGAAGGGAGGAAGCAACGCGTGGTCGCTCTTACGCGGCCCGTGCGGAGCCGTTGCCTGCTGCCGCACTCGAGAAGTACGCTTCCAGCGTCTTGAGCGTCTCTTCGGTCGTCGGCTCGTCGCGCGCGATGCAGCCCTCGTCGAGCACGGCGATGCGTTCGCACACGTCGGTCACGTGCAGCAGGTCGTGACTGGAGATGACCATCGTCGTGCCGTGCTCCGTGCGCTGGCGGCGCAGCAGGTCTTTGAGCTGGATCTGCGAGCGCGGGTCGAGGTTGGCAAAAGGCTCGTCGAGGATCAACAGGTCGGGCCGAGGCAAGAGGGCAGCCACTACGCCGACTTTCTTGGCGTTGCCCATCGAGAGGTCGCGGATGTAGCGTGCGCGCTGGCCCAGCACGTCGTCGGTAAAGAAGTCGCGGTAGGGCGCCAGTCGCTGTTCGACCGTGTCGGCGTCGAGGTCGTAGGTCGAGCCGACGAAGCTGAGGAATTCGTCGGGCGTCAGAAAGTCGATCAGGAACGAGTCGTCGAGGTGGGCGCTGACGCGTGTTTTCCAGTCGTCCCCTTCGTCCACGCGCGCTCCCCCGAGGGCGACGTGCCCTTCGTCGGGTGGCAGGAGGTCGAGCGCGAGGCGCAGGAAGGTAGTCTTGCCGGCCCCGTTGTTGCCCACGAGGCCGAAAGCTGCGCCGTCTTCGACGACGAGCTGAGGAATAGAGAGCGTGAAGGAGTCCCCGAATCGCTTGACGAGACGCTGAGCTTCGAGGCGCATGGGCTTCGCCGTTGCAGGGGGGAGGGTTTCTCGAACGAGCGGTGGGCTTGGCCGTCACGTTCTTAGCGTCTGATCGTTCGCTCACTCGCTCTTCCGGAAGCCCGCGCCCATCGCGTGGCGGTGGCGCGAGAAGAGCCGCGCGAACGTCCGCGTCCACGTCGGCCCGAGAGCCATTCCCGAGAGTCCCACCACGCTGACGCTCAGCAGCAGCCACGTCTCGTCAAGCGTCAGGGCTAGCACCAGCGGTGGAACGAACACCGGCAGGATCCCGACCCAGTGCTGCACCGAGAATCCTTCGTAGTTGAAAAGGCCGCTGCGCTGGGGGGCCAGCCGCTTGCGGTTCCACAGCGAAAAGAAAAGCACGAACGGACAGGTGATCCCGAGGTTGTAGAGCAAAAAACCGGCACCCAGCAGCAAGAGGTCCGGCGCCAACCACACGAGGAAAGGGAGCGCCACGACCAGCGAGGCCACGCACCCGCACTGCAAGAGCAGCAACTTCGCCCGCATTCGCGTGCGCGGCGAGACGGGGCGCGCCATCAGGCCGTCGAAGTGGCGGCTCTCCCACGCGAACATGAGCTGCCCATAGCTGGCCGCGAGGAGGCCGGTCACGAACAGCCCCGTCACCGCGTCGACGACGGAGAAGAAGTCGCGCCCCACCACCAGCAGCGGCCCGTACGTCACAATCAGCAGCGCCGAGATGCCGACGAGCGTGAAGGGACGCCGGTTGCGTGCGACCAGCTTCAGCTCCAGGAGCATCAGGTTGCGCGTGGCTCCCCGCTGGAGTGAAAACCCGGCGGGCACGGTCGCCGCGCCGGTGTTCGCAAGCCCATCATCGCGCCGCAGGCTACGCCGCAGGAGGCGTTCCGACGCCCCCCATGCTGCCGCCAGCAAGCCCGCCGGCACCGCCAGCCACGCGAACGCCCCGTCCAACAGCCCGCCGAAGAGCGCCGTCGAGGCGCGCGGCAGGAGGCGCGTGCCTCCCACGCGGTCGGCCACCAGCAGTGCGCTGCCGGTGGCCGCCAGCCACGCGAATGCTCGCGCGTCCTGCGCCAGCAGCAGGCGCAGCGCGTTGTTGGCGTAGTGCGTGAATAGGACCAGCATCAGCGCCGCCGCCAGCCACGCGAGCGCCTCCGGCGCGGGGGCGCCGAACGGGTCGTGCAACACCGTTCGGTACCAGAGCGGGAGCAGGAACGCCGGCGCGAACACATTCAGCAGGCTCGCCAGCGAGGACAGTTGCACGAAGCGTACCAGCTTGCCGCGCGGCACTGGGCGCGCCAAGTAGGGCGCCAGCGCCATCGCAGTGGAGCGCTGGGTGAAGAACCGTATCACCAGAAAGGCCGCGGCCGCGCTCAGCATCAGCCCGTTGGCCGCCGCTACGGGGTTCGTGCCTGGCTGCACCTCGCCGACGAGCCGGTAGTAAACCCATCCGCACGCCGCCAGCGACCCAGCGATGTACACACCGAAGAACGCCAGAATCCCACGCTTCACGCGTGCCGGCCCTGCCGCACCCCCGCGCCGAAACCGCCGCCAGCGGTGCCGTAGGAGCCGCACGTAGGTGGACATGACGCTGAGTGGTACATGGTGGGTTGTGAGCGGAGGGGGGGTCGAGAACGCAGTGACGTGCTGCTACTCACCGTTCACTGCTCTCTCTCTACCATTACTATACGAAAAGAAGGTCGATCTCGCGCTTTTCGAGGTTGGCCGCCGCGAGCTGCACGCGCACCGTGTCGCCGGGGCGGTAGGTTTGGCCGGTCTTTTCGCCGGTCATCGTGAAGGTGCCTTCGTCGTACTCATAGTAGTCGTCGTTCATGTCGCGCACGTGCACGAGGCCCTCCACCAGCAGGTCGCTTAGCTCCACGAAGACGCCGAACTTCGTCACGCCCGTCACCACGCCGTCGAAGTGGTCGCCGACGTGAGCCTTCGCGTACTCGACCTGCTTGAGCTTGACGGATTCGCGCTCGGCCTCCTGCGCTTCGCGTTCCTTTTCGGAGCAGTGCTTGAGGCGCGCATCCAGGCCCTCCGCCTCCGCCGGGGTGCCGACCTTCGCGTAGTGCTTCAGCAGACGGTGCACCAGCAGGTCTGGGTAGCGGCGGATAGGGCTGGTAAAATGCGTGTAGTAGGGAAAGCCCAGCCCGTAATGACCGATGTTCTCCGTCTGGTAAACCGCCTTCGACATGGACTGAAGCGCCGCTCGCGTGATGACCGGTTCCTCCGGGGTGCCCTTCACCGCGTCGAGCAGGCGGTTCAGCTCGGCGGAGCGCGCGTTGCCGTCGTCCAGCTCCAGTTCGTAGCCGAAGATCTGGATGTACTCGGCGAGGTTCTGGATCTTCTCCGCGTCCGGGCCGGGGTGCACGCGGTAGATGAAGGGCCGCTCAGGGCCGCCGCCTTGGCGGCTCGCCTCGTTGGCCTCGGCGATGTGGCGCGCGACGGTCCGGTTGGCCAGGAGCATCAGCTCCTCGATCAGGCGGTTCGAGGGCTTGCGCTCCTTGCGCACGATGTCGGCGGGGGTGCCGCTGCTGTCGAGGATGACCTTCACCTCGTCGGTCTCAAAGTCCACCGATCCCTCGCGCATCCGCTTCCGAGTGAGCGTCTTGGCGAGGCGATTGGCCGTGACGACTTCGCGGGCGACCGGGTCGTCGGGAAAGCCGCCGTCGATGTAGTCCTGGGCCTCCTCGTAGGTCAATCGCTCCTGCGAGTGGATGACGCTCTCGGCCATCTCGTAGCTGGTCACGTCGCCGTGCGGGTCCACCTGCATCACCAGCGAGAAGGCCAGCTTGTCCTGGCCGGGGCGCAGCGAGCAGACCTCGTTGGAGAGCTTCTCGGGGAGCATCGGGATCGTGCGATCCACGAGGTAGACGCTCGTGGCGCGCTCGAGGGCCTCGGCATCCAGGGCCGACCCGGGCTTCACATAGTGGCTGGGGTCGGCGATGTGGACGCCCACCTCGTATGAGCCGTTCTCGCGGCGCTCGATGTGGATGGCGTCGTCGAAGTCCTTGGCGTCCTCGGGGTCGATGGTGAAGACTTTCTTGTCGCGCAGGTCCTTGCGGCGCTCGATTTCCTCAGGCGGGATCTCGACGGGAATGTCGCCCGCCTCCGCCTCAACCTCGTCGGGAAAGTCGGCTTTCACGTCCATGCTCATCGCCAGCGAGAGGACGCGCGTGGACGGGTCGCTGCCCGGCCCCAGCACGCGCATCACGCGCCCCTCCGGCGAGGCTTTACGGTCCTCGAACTGGTCGATGCTGGCGACGACCTTGTCGCCGCTCTCGGCGCCGCCGAAGTCCTCGCCGGCGATGAAGATGTCCTGCGTGATGCGCGTGTCGTCGGGGGTGACGAAAGCGAAATGGCCCTTCGCCCGAAACGTGCCGACGACCTGGGTGCGCGTGCGCTCGACGACTTCGAGCACCTCGCATTCGCGCCGCTTGTTGACGTGGTCCTTCTGCATCGCGCCGATCCCGACGAGCACCACGTCGCCGCTGAGGGCCGTGCCCATGCCCGATTCGCGGATGAAGTAGTCCTCCTCGCGCCCTTCGACCTCGACGAAGCCGTAGCCTTGCGGCTTGGCGATCAGCCGCCCGATGGCGCGGTTGGGGTCGTCGGGCTGGGGGTGCTCGGGGGGGCCGGCGGGCACAGGAGCGACGAAGCGGGCCGGTTCGGCGTCTTCGGCGGGATCGCCAGCAGAGGGGCCGGAGGCGTCGTCCGCGCTGCCGCCGTCCGGGAGCGGGGGTTTGTCGGGGGTCGCCTCGGTGGGAGAGGCGGTGTCGGCCGTTGCGTCGTTCTGGGCGGGGGGCTGTTCGGCGTGGCCGTTGGCGGATTGCTGCTGGGGCGCGGGCCGAGAGGGCGCGGCGGAGGCGCTCAGGCCCGGCTCGCGGGCGGCAGCGCCGGGGCGCGAGACGTAGCGGAGGCCGACGCGCGCCACGCGCTCGTCTTCCTCCAGCCGGTCGAGGATGTCGCGGAAGCGCCCGTAGGCGCGTTCGCTTTCGTAGCCGAGGCGCTCGGCGAGGGTGCGGGGGCGAAACGCCTGCGGCGCTTCGTTTTCGAGAAGGCGAATGACGTCACGGCGAATGTCGCTGCGTTCGGGGGGGGCGTCGGGAGAGGCGGCCACGTGAGACAGAGGGATCCGTTATTGCAAAGCAAAAAAGAGAGCGTACAGCCCATACATACTCGCTCCGGCGGACAAAAGGTCGGCCCGGCAGCGCGCTTCATGGGTTTTTGGGAAGAGGCGGTTCGTGGTTCGTCCGCTCGCCTCCGGCGCGCTGGTTCGCGTCTTTTCGGGCCAACCGCGTTGCCAGGTGAAACACGAATCCCGACCAACGAACCCCGATCAACGAACCCCGACCCCGGAACGAACCCCGACCAACAAAACGCTCATTCCGCTGCCACAGCGTCCTCTTCGGGGGGCGGGGCGTCTCTGCCGGGGTCCTCCGCGCCGAGCCAGCCGAAGAGGCGGTGCCACAGCTCTTTCCACGTCGCGTATTCGGTCTGGTAGGAGAGCCCTGCGCCCGTGGCCGAGGTCAGCGCGCGGTTTGAGAGCAGGCTCCCCTCGCGGCGGTAAAACACCTCCGCCGAGACGCGCGGCGTCAGGCGCACTTCGACGACGAACTCGCCCTGAAACCCCTCTGCCTGGCGCTGGTCCTTTTCGCTTTCGAGGATGCCCTCGCCTCGAATGATCAGCCGTTCGTCCAGGAGCCGTAGCGCCGCCCCGTAGACCACGTCCAGGTCCTGTGGGTTTTCTCCCTGCACGCCGAGGTTCACGTCCAAGTTCGGCAGCGCCGCGTCGAGGTAGCGGTTGAGCTGGCTGGAGACGAGCTGGCTCACGCTGTTGAATGCCAGCCGGTTGCCCGTTTCCGAAAAACCCGGCCCCGACGTGCCGCTTCGGCTTGCCAGGTCGGTCGTCAGGAGAAACGTGTTCGTCAAAAGCACGCTCGTGGCGTATTCATCGCCGCTGTCTTCACGGTTGAGGACCGTTTCGAGCCCGGTCGTAGAGTAGTCGCTGAAGCCTCGCTCCTTCTCGTCCACCGCCAGCGAGAGATCTACGGAGGGCTGCCCGACGCGCCCGCCCACGTCCAGTCGCACGACGATGGGAAGGCGCCTGCCCCGGGGGTCCTCGCCCGCGCCGGGGAGGCCGGCCCGCGAGGCGCGCGTGCGGTAGGTGGCCGTCAGGTCGAGCCTCGCGTTGGCGGCGGAGCCGTCCCACCGCAGCGTGCCGCCTTCGATCTGGAAGCGTCGCTGGAAGACCTGCCCGGCGGTGAACAGATAACTGCCGCCCGTCACGTCGAAGGTGCCGAAGAGAGAGAAGTCGCCCTCTTCGCGCAGCACTTGGATGTCGCCGCCCCCGACCGCTTCGATTTCATCCCCCAGCAGCGGGTCGAAGACCAGCCGCACCGTCGAGCCACTGGGGGCGGCGATTCCGAGGTCCAGGTCCAGGCCGTCCACGAATTTGCGTCCTCCCTCGGGGCGGTCGTCGAAAAGACCCTCGCGCTGGGTGACGTTCTGGAGGTCGGGCAGGCGCCCCGTTGAATCGGCAAAAATCAGAAAGTCCGATTCACTGGTGGTCGCGTTCTCCTCTTCGATGGGAATGACCAGTTCGCTTTCGGGGGTGGTGCGCACGCCGCCCGGGGCCGTCAGCGAGGCGTCCGAGAGGGGACCGGTGAGGCGCAGCTGCCCGCTTCCGGCGACCCGGCCGAAGAAGGGCAGGGCCGGCGCGCTTTCCACGTCGATCACGCGCAGCTCGTTGAGGGCCGCGCGTAGGTCGAAGGAAAAGTAGTCGTAGTCGTTGAAGAGCAGTGCCCCGCCGAGCCGCGCGCTCCCACCGTCAGGGCCGGTCAGGCGCATGCCGTCGAGCTTGATGCCTTCTTTGTCCACGCTCACGGGGCCGCTCGCGCCGTAGCGCAACCCGAAGCGCGGAATCCGAAACGACCCGTTTGAGACCTGGAAGTCCGTCTGGAACGTCGGGTCGCGGAAGGTGCCGCCGATGCGCCCCCCGCCGGAGAGCACGCCGTCGGCCCCGGCGATTTTGTTGCTGAAGAGGTGGTTGAGAAAGAAGAGGTCGGCCCGCTCCACGTCGAGCGAGAGGTCCAGCGCGCCGGCGCGCCCGGCCTCGTTGCGCTGCCCGGGAAGCGCGAACGTCCCGCTGGCCGAGAGGCGGTTTTCCTGCCGCCTCAGGGCGGAAGAGTCCGCCGGCGGCGCGCCGGGACGGATTTGCGCGTCGAAGGCCACTTGCTCCGAGCCGCGCACGTAGCGGCTCCGCGCGGTGAGGCGTCCGATCAGGTCGTCCCCAATGGAGAGGCGGCGCGCGTCGAGCCGGCCGGTCAGCTCGGGAGTGTCGCGCCCCCCGGTGAGAGCCACCTGCGCGCCCAGCCGCCCGCCGAGGCGGCGCTCGAAGCCCAGCGTGCGCGAGACGGTGCCCAGCTGCACGTTGGCGGCGTTGGCAAAGAGAGTGTCCTGCGGCGCGGCGGAGAGCGTGCCGCGCAAGGTCATCCGCTGGGGGCGGCCCGAGGGGCTGTCCCGACTGGTCAGCGTGAGGCCGCGCACGGCGACGGCGTCGGCGTAGAGATCCACCGGGCCGGGATCGGCGCGTTGCCAGCGGTAGTCGCCAGCGGCCAAGCGCACGGTGCGCACGCGCAAGCGGTTGCGGTCCGGCAAAAGGCGCAATCCTGCCTCCAACTGGAGGTGGCCGCTGGGGTTGCCGGCCGTGCGGGTGGAAAGCTGCACCTCGCCTTGCTCGTCGCGGAAGCTCGCCGCCAGCGTCGGTCTTCGAAAGCCCGCCCCGCCGACGGCGAGCGTGTCGGCCTCGGCGTCGAAGGAGGCGCGAAGCGATTCCAGAAGCGGTTTGTCCAGCGAGGCGCTCGCCCGGAACTGGCCCGACGCCTCGGCGGCGCGGAGGCCCCCGGTGCGCACTCGATCAGCGCGGAGCGTGCCCGCTGCCGCGAACGTCTCGGCGCCCGCCTCCACGCGAGCCGCCAGCGTGAGGGAGTCGCGCAGCGTGGGAAGGGCGGGCAGGAGCGCTTTTAGCACGGCGGGCCGCTCGAGCGTGAGAGTGGCGTCGAAGGCGGCGGTTTCGCCGAGGCCGGCGGTGGCGAGGACGCGGCGCGCGGTGGCGCGGGCGTCGGGCTGGGCGTCCGGCGTTGAGGCGGGCGGGGCAGCAGCGGCTTCAGCAGCAGCTGCTCCGGGCCGGTAGGGCTTGTGGTATGCCTCGCGCAACGCGTCGGCGAAGGCGCGGCCCCAGAGGCGTCCCAGCGCCCGCAGTGCCACCGGGGCGGCCTCGCCGGTGAGGGTCAGGTCGGCCACGTCGCCGCGCAGGGCCAGGCGCGGACCTGCTGTGCCGGGCGGGGCCAGCACGAGCGTGGAGGCGACGGGCGGAAGCGTGCGCCTGGGGCCGCCGGAGCGCGTGACGGTCGAGGAGTCGAGCGCCAGGCGCAGCTCACCGGCCAGCGCGGCGAGCGAGGTGCCGCGTCCGTCGAGGCGGGCCGTCCCGGTCAGTGCGGTGCGCAGCGAATCGGTTTCCAGCAGGGGGCCGAGGTCCAGGCGCTCGGCGCGGGCGGTGAGGTCGTAGGCCGGCTGCGCGCCCGAGCGGTCCACCGCGCCCTCGATGCGGAGCGCCCCGCCGCGCTGGTGGAGCGTGGCGGTGCCTTCCACACGGTCCTCGCCGGTGGCGCGCACAGTCGCGTCGAGTCCGTCGAGGGAGCGACCGGCCACGGTCGAGCGCTCCAACTGGGCCTCGAGGTGGCCGGCCAGCGCCTCGGCCGTGGCGCCTTCGCCGTCGAGCGTGAGCGTGCCGGTCAGGCGCGTGGGGAGTGCGCCCTCGCCCGTGAGATGCCCGGCGGCAAAATCATTCGCCTCGACCTCGGCGGCGTAGGTGAGGGGAGCGCTTCTCCCGCTACGTGCGACCTCGGCGGTGCCGTGCAGGGCGCCGGCGCGGGCGGTTTCCAGATCAAACTGGGCGGAGGCGCGGGCGAGCCGGCGATCCGCGTCGGCGGAGAGCCCATCGAGGCGTCCTTCGGCCTCCAGCGAAAAACGCGCCGTACCGAGGCGTGCCAGCCGGGCCGTCTGCCGGCGGGGCAGGGCCGGCAGCACGGCGCGCAGGTCGGCGGCGGTGAGGCGGCTTTCGCCAAAGCGTACGTCGAAGACGAGCCGTTCGGGGAGCCCGCGCACCGTACCTGCCGCCCGCAGCACCGATTCGCCGCGCGCCACGCGCAGGCTGTCGACGGTGAGATTGCCGAGCGGTCCCTGTGCCTGGAGGGCGGCGGCGGTAGTCCCGCGCAAGGGCCAGCGCGGCACGAGACGGCGGATCTCGTCGTGGTCGAAGGCGAAGCGGGCCGAGTGCCACGCGCCCGTCCTCGACGGTAAGCTGGCCGCGCACGTCGCCGGACAGCGAGAGGCCCGGTCCCGCCAGCCGCCCGTTCAGGCGCTGCACGTCCACGCGGAGCTGGTTTTCCGTCGTTCGTGCGAAGGAAAGACGCGCGTCCACGTCGGCGAGGCGCGCGTCGGTGTAGTCGAAGAGCTGACCGCGCCGGATGACTGGGGGCGAAGCCCCGCGATTCTGCGTCCGAACCTGCCCGCCCTGCACGATCACGTCGGCGAAGTGGAGGGCGAAAGCGTTGCCGCTCGTCGTGTCGCGGGGCGCCGTTTGGAAGGCGCGCGTGGCGTTCCAAGAGCCCGCCCGGTCGGGGCCGGCGGAACGCACCAGGTCGGCGCGCGGCTCGATCAGCCTTATTTCGCGGAAGACGACCCTCCGCCCGAGCAGGGAGCGCCAGCGCGGGGCCGCCCGCACCGAATCGACTGAGAGGACGACTTGGCCGTCGGGACTGCGCACCCGCACGTCGCGGGCGTAGACGGTGCCGACGAGATTCCCCGTGAGCCGCCCGATCTCCAGCGCGCCGGCGAAGCGGGCGTCGAACTGCGCCTCGATCTGCCGGGCCAACTGGGCACGCCCGACCTCTGTGCGCGTCAGCCCGAAGAAGGCCACGACGCCCAGCACCAGCAGCGCTCCGACCCCCTGGAGCGTACGGCGCGGCAGTTTTCGGAAAAAGCGGCGAGTCACGTTCGAGGGCAGGGGAGCGTCGCGCAAAACCAGCGCGCAGTACAAGGAAAAACAATGCGCGCAGGCAAATGAAACGCGCGCAGGTAAATGAAACGAAACGTGCCGCAAGCGGCGTGCCAGGGTTACGCCAGCGCCGCCGCTCGGGCGCTCTCGCAAGCGGCGGACCACGCAGCGCTGAGGTCGTCGTCGGAGAGCCCGCCGACTATTTCGGGGTCGCCGAGGCCGCGCAGCAACACGAAGCGCACCGTATCGCCAACATTTTTCTTGTCCGACTGCATGGCCGCGCGCAGTTCCGCCAGTGACGGGCGCGTGGCTTCCGGTGGCACGGCGACCATCTGCGTGAGTCGCCACGCGCGCTCGACATCGTTTCTCGGAAGCCCTGCGCGGCGGCGCGAGAGCACCAGCGCGGCGCGCATTCCCAGCGCCACGGCTTCTCCGTGTGTGACTGCCCCGTAGCCGGCAGCCCGCTCGACGGCGTGGCCGAACGTGTGCCCGAAATTGAGCACGGCGCGCAGGCCCGCTTCGCGCTCGTCGGCCTCCGCGATGCGCGCCTTCACGCGGGCGGCCTTCGGAATCATTGCCGCGACGGCCTCGGGCCGGCGGCCGGTGATCGCGTCGCGGTGGGTGTCCAAAAACGCGCGCAGCGACCCGTCTTCGGATTCTTCGCCCGTCGTGCCGGCCCCTTCGATCAAGGCGTGCTTGACGACCTCCGCCAGCCCGCCGCGCCACTCGCGCTCCGGGAGCGTGGCCAGCGTGTGCGGGTCGGCCGCCACGAGCCGGGGCTGCCAGAACGCGCCGATGAGGTTTTTGCCCCGGGGGTGGTTGATGCCGGTCTTGCCGCCGAGGCTGGCGTCCACCTGCGCGACGAGGGAGGTGGGGACGTGCACGAGCGGAAGGCCGCGCAGGAGCGTCGCCGCCGCAAAGCCCGCGAGGTCGCCGATTACGCCGCCGCCCAGCGCCACGACGGGCGTCCGGCGGTCGAGGCCCCAGTCCAGCGCTTGGTCGTAGAGTTTACGGAGGGATTCTACCGATTTCGTTTCCTCCCCC
Organism: Bacteroidetes bacterium QS_8_68_28; assembly: GCA_003022485.1. GTDB lineage: Bacteria > Bacteroidota > Rhodothermia > Rhodothermales > Salinibacteraceae > QS-8-64-10. Next base: position 16,689 of record PXTS01000019.1, on the reverse strand, counting down.
GGCGGGAGCACCACTACGTGCGGCGTCCAGCCCGCCGTTTCGAGGGCTTCAACCAGCGGCGCGCGGTAACGGGAGGCCACGTTCTCGTCGGTAACGACGAGGCAGCGCCCCGCGCGCAGGTCCGCCGTCTTCATGCGCGCCGGGACCTCGCCGAGCGGCGCGACGTGCACCGGGTACGAGCGGCCCTCCCCGAGAGAAACGGTCAGCGCGGCGTCGGAGGACATGGGGCAGGGGGGGTGGCGATTGCAGGGGCCGTTACGTATCCTTTCGAGGGGCGGAGAGATCCGCCGAAAATAAATAGATCAGTTCGCGCAACACGTGAGGTCGTACCGCCCAACTCGTTCGGCAAAAAGTGGAGAGCATTCTGGACTTTGCGCACCGGGTCGCTCGCCGCGCGCTGGCGCCCGGCGACTGGGCTGTCGATGCGACGGCGGGCAACGGGCACGACACCTGTGCCCTCGCCGACGCGGTGGGGGCCGAGGGGCGCGTGTGGGCCTTCGACGTGCAACCCCAGGCGCTGCGCTCCACGCGCCGCCGCCTCGACGAGCGCGGCTTGGGCGAGCGCGTGACGCTCCTTGAGCAAGGCCACGAGACGATGCAGAGCGCGCTTCCGCCGGAGGTCGAGGGGCGCGCACGAGCGGTGATGTTCAACCTCGGCTATCTGCCCGGCAGTTCGAACAAGACGCGCACCACCACGCCGGATACCACGCTTCCCGCGCTCCGCGCCGCCGCCGCGCTTCTGGCCGAGGGCGGCGCAATGACGGTCGTCTGCTATCGCGGCCACCCCGGCGGGGCCGAGGAGACGCAGGCCGTCCGCCGATGGGCCGAGGCGCTCCCGCAGGCGCGCTTCCGTGTCTTCGAATACCGATTGTTGAACCATAAGAACGATCCTCCGCGGCTCGTGGTCGTTGAAAAAACGGCGGGCGCTCCAAAAGCAGGCCGCCTGTCGAGCAGCCCATCCAAAACCCGCATCTAAGACCGCAAATGTGTTTGATCGCTTTTGCTTTTGATGCGCACCCCGAGTGCGCGCTCGTGCTGGCGGCCAACCGGGACGAGTTTTACGACCGCCCCACGACGCCGGCGCACTTCTGGGAGGGCACGCCGGGCCTCTTGGCCGGGCGCGACGAACGGGCCGGCGGCACCTGGATGGGCGTCACGCGCGGCGGGCGCTTCGCCGCGCTGACCAACGTGCGCGCCGTTGCTGAGCAGCAGGGCGAGCGCCGCACGAATGTCCCCAGCCGAGGCGGCCTGGTGAAAGCCTTCCTCACCGACGAGCGCTCGCCGCGCGCCTTCCTCACCGCACTGTCCGAGCGGGCGGGCCGCTACAACGGCTTCAACCTGCTGGCCGGCACCTTCGGGACGGAAGAGCCGCGCCTGGCGCACTTCTCTACCCACGACGACGTCCCGCCGGTGCCCGTCGCGCCGGGCGTGCACGGCCTCAGCAACGCTTCGCTCGATACGCCCTGGCCGAAGGTCGAGCGCGCGACCGCCGGCCTGGAACGCCTCCTCGACGAGAACCGAATCTCTCCCGAGGCGCTCCTCCGCCTGCTGGACGACCGCACGCCCGCCCCCGCCGACGCCCTTCCCGACACCGGCGTTCCCCCCGATCTGGAGCGCGCGCTCTCGCCCGTCTTCATCCAGACCGACGGCTACGGCACGCGCTCCTCGACGGCGCTTCTCGTCGGGCGCTCCGGCGCGGTGACGTTCGTTGAGCGCTCCTTCGCCACCGGGCGCTCCTTCGAAGAGGAATCCTCGCCGGCGGACCGCCGCTTCTCGTTCCAGATCGAGCCGGTGCCTGCGCGGCCCGCGCCGTGAGCAACGCCGCGCCCCATGTACCCGGTCAGTACCGCAGCACCCGGTCAGTACCGCAGCACCTCGTCAGTACCGCAGCACCTCCGAATCCGAAACCGCGAAGCCTATGCGAGCTATTCTCGTTGAAAAAGAAGGCGACCCCGAACACCTCACACTCGGGGAGCACCCCGATCCCACGCCCGCGCCGGACGAGCTGCTGGTGGACGTGCACGCCACCGCCCTCAACCGCGCCGACACGATGCAGCGGCGCGGCAATTACCCCGTGCCCGAGGGGGCGAGCGCGATCCTGGGACTGGAAATGGCCGGCGTCGTCGCCGAGGCGGGCGCCGAGTGCGCCGGCTGGGCGGCGGGCGACCGCGTCTTCGGCCTCCTCGCCGGCGGCGGCTACGCCGAGCGCACGACCATCCACCACGAAGAGGCGATGCCGATTCCCGAGGCGCTTTCCTTCGAGGAGGCAGCAGCCGTCCCCGAGGTTTTCCTGACGGCCTACCAGGCGCTCCACTGGCTGGGCGAGTTGAAGCGAGGCGAGCGCGCGCTGGTCCACGCCGGGGCCAGCGGGGTCGGCACTGCTGCTATCCAGCTCGCCGTCGAGGCGGGGGCGGAGGTGCTGGTGACCGCCTCGGCGCCGAAGCATGACCTGTGCCGCGAGCTCGGCGCGCGGGCCGCCATCGACTACCGGAGTGAGGACTTCGCCGCGCGCGTCAAGGAGCTCACGGGCGGAGCGGGCGTGGACGTGATTCTCGACTTCATCGGGGCCCCCTATTTCCAAAAGAACATTCAGTCGCTGCGGACCGACGGGCGCGTCATCCAGCTCGCCACCCTCGGCGGCGCGACCGTCGAGGAGGTGAGCCTGCGCGCGCTCATGGCCAAGCGCGTGCATCTGAAAGCTACGACGCTCCGTTCCCGCGCCCAGGGCTACAAGGTTCGCCTCTCGCAGGAATTTGCCGCCTACGCGCTGCCGCTTTTCGAGGAGGGCACGCTGCGCCCGGTCACCGACCGCGTCTACGACTGGGACGACGCGGTGGAGGCGCACCGCCGCATGGAGGCCAACGAGAACGCGGGCAAGCTGGTCTTGCGCGTGGGCGGCGGCATGTGAGCCGCCGTTCAGCGTTGCGACGATCGTGCGGGCGCGGCTCCCAGCCCGGGCCGCTCGGGGAGCGAAAGCTGTCCGTCCGCGTCGATCCGTGCGCCCGCGAACGGGTCCTCCGCCAGTGAGCGGGCCCCGTCGAGGTCGGTGAAGTCGGCCTTCGGGGCCAGGTGCGTGGCGGCGGTGACGGCGAGGCTGCTTTCGATCATGCAGCCGAGGAGCACCTTCAGGCCCAGCGCCCGCGCGACGGCGATCCACCGGCGTGCCCCGGCGATTCCGCCCGCTTTGGCGATCTTGACGTTCGCCCCGTCCACCGAAGGGGCCAGGCGGGTGATGTCGGCGGGACGCTGGATGCTTTCGTCGGCGATGAGGGGGGCGTGCGGCCCCTCGCCTTGCAGTCGCCCCGCGAGCGACTGCCACGCCGAGGGGCTGCGCTCCCGGATCGGCTCCTCGACGAAAAGCAAGTCCGGCAGGTGCGGAATGAGCGCGGCGGCTTCCTCGACGGTCCACGCCTCGTTGGCGTCCACGCCGAGGGCGGCGTCGGTTTCCTCCTGCACGGTGCGGACGGCGCGTTCGTCCTGCTCGATGGCGCCGGCGCCCAGCTTGAGCTTGAGAACGGGACGCTCGCGTTCGGCCCGGGCCTTCTCGCGCAGGGCCTCGAGGTCGCCCGTGAGGGAGAGCGTGACGCTCGACGGCGGCGCATCCGAGGGATCGAGGCCCAGCAGCTCATAGAGCGGGCGGCCCAGGTGGCGGGCCCAGCGGTCATGCAGCGCGAGGTCCACGGCGCAGCGGGCAGGCGGCGGCCCCTCGGGGAGGCGCGCGAGCGCAGCCTCCAGGGCGAAGGGCGGGCGGTCGAGCAGTGCCGCCGCATCGAGCGCCTTGACGTAGTCGTGCACGTCCGCCACGTCGTGCGGGTAGTACGGCGGCAGCGCCCCTTCGCCGAAAAACGAGCGCTCGTCCGCGTCGGTCAGTTCGACGAGCGCGTTGGTGCGCGCCCGGTCGGTGCCGTGGGCCGTACGGAAGGGCGTCTGGAGCAGAAGCTGAAGTGGGCGGCAGGAAAGCACGATTTTCGACGAGAGCCAGTTTCAAAAAAATGGCGTTCCGACTGTTTTTGTTCGCGCCTTTGGGGAAAGGCGGGGCGCGTAGAAACGACGCGCGCGGCCCGAGGTACGAGCCGGTCCCTTGCTTCTTTTCATATCTTCACGCCTGCTATGTCGGCGTCCGTTTCCGCAGCGGTCTTGTTGGCGCTCCCAGCGAGTTCCATCCGGCGATGGGCGGTCCGCATCGGGGGGTTGCTGGGGACCGTGCTCGCGCTGCTCATTGGCGGAGGGGGCCTCACGCCGGCCTGCGCGCAGTCCGGCCCGGCGGAGCAGGGGCCGCCCCTGCGCGACCCGTACGCGCTTCAGATCAACGCCTCGCCGGAGGCGGATCGGGTCGCCGCCCAGCTCGACTCGCTGCGGCGGCGTGGGATGCCGGCCTACCGCACTCAGGTCACACGCAGCGACACGATCTACCACCGCCTGCGCTTGGGGCCTTTCCCGAGCCGCGCGGCGGCCCAGGCGTTCGCCCGCTGCCGGTCCGATTCGACCGACGCCTGGCTCGTCCCGGCTCGCGCCGCCGAGCGCGCGGCCTTCGGGCGTGTCGTGCGCGCCGTCCAGACCGACGTGGTATCGTTGCGCCCGCAGGCGCCGCGCTTCCTGCTGGGGCGCGAGAACGCCTTCGTGGCGCTCTTGATGCCCGCCGAGGGGCGCGCCGCTACTGCCGGGCAGCCGGTCACGTTGCGCGTCTACGCTCCGGGCCGCGACGCCCCCGCCGTGATCGAGCGCGTCACGGGCGTGCGCGAAGCGGAGGGGGGCCTGGAGTACGGCCGTGCCGCGCGCGTCTTCGTCAAGGACACCAGCGAGACGGTCGCCGACCACGGGGAGGCCGTCGAGACGTTCAGCCGGGCGCGCGGGCTCTCCCGGTACGTCGTCGAAGACCAGCTCGCGCTCTACGACGGGGGGCGCGTGGCGCGCTTTACGCTGCTGGGGCGCCTCGCGTTGCCGGGCGGCACGCCCCAAACGCTCGACCAGCCGGGCTTCGACTACGTGGGCACCGGGGGGCAGGCGGTGCGCTACCGGGGAGCAGTCGAGGAAGACCGGGCCCAGAAGCTCGGCAACGCTGACGACCGCTCCCTGCGCCGCGCGGCTCCGACGCAGGCAGCCACCGCGCGCGCCGCGTTCCTTGCCCGGCCTACCGCTCGCGAGCAGAACGCCCGCGTCTGTGCGCTCTTTTTCCTGAACGAATAAGGAAACGAATAAGGACCGTCGAGTCGCTGGTGCTCTTTATCGAGTCGCTTCAGGACAGCACCGGCGCCAGAAACGCAACGCAAGTGGAAGCTCGCCCATGGTGAACCTGATGAACGGAAGCAAAAAGAACCCCGCCGCCGGTGGTCGCGCTCTGCGCGCGGCGCTCGTCCTCGCGCTTCTGGCGCCCTTTGCCAGCGTGACCACCGCGCCGGCGCAGGACCGCGACTCCGATCTGTTTTTCCGCGAGGACTGGGCCGAGACGCCGCCGGCCCTGCCCATCACGCCCGACCACGTGGCGAATCCCGATCTGAATTTGCACCTGTATGGGAACGGGCCGACGTGTGTCAAGAAGAGTCACCACGAAGACCCGCCGCTGGACCCGTACTACGTGTGGAGCGGGCGCTGCAACGGGACGTGGGCTGTCGCGCTCAGCCGCGAAGGGGCGCTGGCGGACCTCTCGGGGGCGGCCGCGCGCGTCGAGTGGCGTAGCCGCCCGTCGGGCTTTCGCCGCATCCGTCTCATCGTGAAGCGCGCTGACGGCTCCTGGCTCGTCAGTGAGCAGGCCGACGCGCTGGCTGGCATGTGGCACACGCGCGCTTTCCTCGTGCAGTCGCTTCAGTGGCGATCACTCGACATCGAAACGATGACCGAGGGGGCGCGCGTGCCAGCGCGGCCTCCACCCGCATCGACTGGATCGAGGTATACGGCGCGGAAGCCGCCGCGCCCGGCAAGTAGCGCGCGCTGCTCGTTCCCGCTCTCCTCGTTCCGCACTCTCCCCTTCGAAGAAAATGCCCGACGGACCCTGCTTCGCGCGTTCCTGCCACGAAAGATTTGCCGACTGGAAGCAGACGGTCACGTAGATTCTGGACAAACAGGTGGGGCTGGCCGAACACGCCGGGCCGGGACGCTGGAACGACCCGGACATGCTGGAGGTTGAGGACGCGAAAAAAGATCCATAAAGAAGGGCGCACTTCGGCCCGTAAGCCGTGCTGGCCGCGCCGCTGTTGGCCGGCAACGACCTGCGCACTATGAGCGACCCCACGCGCCGCATCTTGACCAACGAGCGAGGAGGGGATCGCCGTCAACCAGGATTCGTTGGAGCGGCAGGGCCGGAAAGCCCGCAACGAAGGGGACCTGGAAGTGTGGCGCAAGCCGCTGAAAGTCTCCCGAATCAAACGTCTCTCTTGATAGAACCTTTTTGGCACGCATGAGCAGCGATACCAACGCTTCCCCCCGCCGCATCGGCGTTATCATGAACGGGGTGACGGGTCGGATGGGTACCAACCAGCACCTAAAGCGTTCGATTCTACCGATCATCGAAGCCGGCGGCGTCCCGGCGGGCGGCGACGGGCGCCTCGTGCCCGAGCCGGTGCTGGTAGGCCGCAATCCCGACAAGCTGCGCCGCCTTGCAGACGAGACCGGCGTGGACGCCTGGACGACCGACCTCGACGAGGCCCTCGCCGACGAGGACAACGAGATCTACTTCGACGCGCAGATCACCGAGTTGCGCCATCCCAGCGTGTCGAAGGCGCTCGACGCCGGCAAGCACGTCTACTGCGAAAAACCGTCGGCCCTTTCCACCGAGCGCGCGCTCGACCTCTACCGCCGGGCCGAAGACGCCGGCGTGGTACACGGCATCGTGCAGGACAAGCTCTGGCTGCCGGGCATCCAGAAGCTGCGGCGGCTCATCGCCGAGGACTTTTTCGGGGAGATCCTGTCGGCAAGAGGCGACTTCGGCTACTGGGTTTTCACCGGCGAGAGCGCGCCTGCGCAACGGCCTTCGTGGAACTACCGCGCCGAAGACGGCGGCGGCATCGTCTTCGACATGTTCTGCCACTGGCGCTACGTGCTCGACCACCTCTTCGGCGGGGTGGAGGGACTGTTCGCCCGGGCAAGAACTGAGGTCCCGCGTCGCTACGACGAAGCGGGCGAGCCCTACGAGGCCACCGCCGACGACGCGGCCTACGCCATCTTCGAGCTCGAGGGCGGCGTCACCGCGCAGTTCAATTCGAGCTGGACGACGCGCGTGCGCCGCGACGACCTTCTGACGATTCAAGTGGACGGGACGGACGGATCGGCAGTGGCGGGCCTGCGCACATGCTACGCGCAGCCGCTCTCGGCCACGCCCAAGCCAGTCTGGAACCCCGACGCGCCGCTGGAGCACTCCTTCATGGAAGACTGGCTGGAGGTGCCCGCGCAGCAGGAGTACAAAAACGCTTTTCGCACCGAGTGGGAGCTCTTTCTGCAGAGCGTGGACGCGGGCGAGCCCTTCGCCTACGACCTGCTCGAAGGCGCCAAAGGCGTGCAGCTCGCGCAGAAGGGCTACGAGTCCTCCGAAAACCGCGCGTGGGTGGACGTGCCGGCCCTCGACACCAGCGGCGGCGCCCCGCCAGCGGATGGGCGGCAGACGACCGTCGCGGCCTCGGCGTCGTAACGCGCGAACGGCTGCTCACTTCCCTCACCTCTGCACGAAACCCCTTCTCCGATGGAAAACCGCCCCCCCGTCCCGCACGACGGGTCCCCGAGCACCGCCTCCGGCCGCTCGCGGCGGCGCACGCTCTGGCGCGTGACGTGGATCGCCGCCGTGCTGCTTTGCCTCGCCGCCTTCACGCCGCTGGTCATTCCCGCCGGCACGTATGAGCCGATGATCGGAGGCGTTCCCTACACGCTGTGGGTGGGCATCCTCGTGACCGCGGCGCTCGTCGCGCTGACGTACGCAGCTACGCGGCTCTACCCGCCCGGCGGCCCTACCTCCCCGAGCGCAAAGACGTGAAGCACGGCGAAGACGCGGCGCGCAGCGACGGCGCAACAAACGGCGGTGGCGCGCCGAAGCGCGAGTCGCGCTCCTCTCCGTAGGCGTACCCTTCTTCGTAGTAGGCGCGCCCTGGCGGCCTCCTCCCGACATCTTTCTTTGAACACGTTCCCCCGAACGCGGCGTGGTTACGTGGATTTGGATTCTCGGCAGCATCTACGCCGTCCTGCTCGCCGGGGCGGCCTACACGTCGTGGCGACAGACCGAGAACGAGGAGGACTACCTGCTGGCCGGGTCCAGCATCGGCGTCTTTGCGGGGGTCTTGACGTACGCGGCGACGCTTTTCAGCACGTTCATGCTGATGGGCATGCCGGACTTCTTTCGCAATCACGGCGTGGGAGGGTGGATCTTTCTGGCCGTCAGCGACGGGGCGCAGATCTTTCTGGTCGTGTGGTTTGGCTACCACCTGCGCCGGCGCGCCCAGGAGCTGGGCTTTCGCGGGACCTCGGGGCTTTTGAACCGGCTCACCAGCACGCGCGTGGCCGGCTACGTCTTCATGGGGGGCGTCTTTCTGTTTCTGGTGCCGTACGTGGCGATCCAGATCCGCGGGCTGGCGATCTTTCTGGAGGCGGTCTTCCCCGGCGCGCTGCCGATGTGGGGGTGGTCTGGGGGCATCTTGCTGGCGATGCTCGTCTACAGCGAGGTCGGAGGGCTGCGCGCGATCATCCTGAGTGACGTGATTCAGGGGCTGACGCTCCTGGCGGTCGTGTGGATCGTGGGGATCGGCTGTCTGAGTTACTTCGGCGGGGTCGAGGCCATGTTCGAGCAGGCCCGCGCGACCGACGAGGCGCTCCTCTCGACGCCGGGACCGAAGGAGCTGTTTACGCCGCAATTCTTACTGGCGTCGTTCTTCGGGGTCTTACTTATTCCCGCCACGCAGCCGCAGATCACCACGCGCCTGGCGGCGATGGATTCGCGGGCGAAGATGAACCGCATGACCGTCTCCATCGGCGGCTTCGTGATCGCCATTATGCTGCCGGTCGTGGCTATCGGGATGTACGGGGCCGTCGAGTACGCCGGCGCCAGCAGCCGCGAATTCTGGGCGAACGTGTTGCTCTACGAGCAGGCCGACATCGTCGCCGCCGCCGCCGTGGTGGGCCTGCTGACGGCGGCGATGTCCACGGCCGACTCGCAGCTTTTCGCGCTGGGCACGGAGGTGCGCTCCCTCTACCGCGGCGACAGCGAAGACACGGCGCTGCTTCTGACGCGCATCGCCGTGGTGGTCTTCGGAGGCGTGGCGTTTGTTTTCTCGCTCTTCAGCGGCGACCAGTTCGCGCTTTTGGCGATAGCGAGCTTCCGCGGCACGGCGATGCTGGGGCCGATGGTGCTAAGTGCCGTTCTTGTGCGGCGCAGCCACGCGCCGGGGCCGGAAGTGCCCGCTGCTACGGCCTTCGGGCTGGCGCTCTTCCTCGGGTCGCTGGCGGGCGTGGTGCCCTCGATGGTCGGTCCGTTGCGGCTGGACCTGCTCTTGATCGGGACGCTGGCGGTCATTGCGGTCCTGTCTGTGGGGGTCCGGGGTCGGCGTTCGGGGGAGGAGACGCGGGCGGACCTGGAAACGTCCCGGGCAATGCCTTGAGCGTTTCGCCGCCGCTTCTCTACACAACACCTTCGCCAAAACGCCTTCAAGTATGCGCATCACCGGAAATAGTGCCCGGAATCGGGCCGTCCTCGCTGTGGTAGGCGTGGTGGCCGTGGCCCTCTCCGTGCTCGTGTTCGTGGAGGGACGTGGCGGCGAGGACCCGTCGAACGGAGACGCTTCTCGGCGTGACGAAGACCGCTCCCGCGTCGAGGCGTCGCGCATGACGCCGGCCCCGGCGACCGAGCCGCGCTCCCTGCCCACGACCGAAGGAAACCCCGCCCCCCTCGCGCCGCCTGCAGAGGAAAAGACCCTCCGCATCAAGGGAGTGACGGGACTCCAATACGACAAGGTGCGCTTCACGGTCCGGCCGCGCCAGCAGGTGCGCGTGATCTTTCGCAACGAGAGCAACGTAAATCACAACTTGGTCTTCACCACACCGGGCGACCGGGTGAAAATCGTCAAGGCCGCCCTCCAGATGGGCTCGCGCGGCCCGGCAAGGGACTACGTGCCGGACACCGACCGCGTCTTGGCGCACGCGCCCGTGCTGAAGCCGGGGGGCTTTCACGAATTCACCTTCACCGCGCCTGCTGAAGAGGGCGCCTACCCGTACGTGTGCACCTATCCGGGTCATGGTTACGTGATGTACGGCGTGATGCGCGTCACCAGCGACCCCGGCGGGATCCCGTCTCTGAGCGAGGACCCGCTCGTCCCGCCCGACAGCCTGCGCGGCCGAGTGGAGGGCCAGGAGGCGACTACGTTGCACCCGTACTCTACGAAGCCGCCGATCATCTACCGCACGTTCATGCCGGAGAGCGGCCCCGCGTCCATCGCCGTGGGCCTGACCGGAGGGGTTTCCTACGCCTTCGACGCGGGCCGCAGCATGGTGCGCTATGCCTGGAGCGGCGGCTTCATCGACAACAGCGAGATCTGGAAAGGACACGTCAGAAACCAGCGCGCCGAGATCGTCGGCACCGACGGCGAGCCGCCGGCCCCTTCGTTCCAGGGCTACCGGCTGGTGGAGGGGCGCCCGGAGTTCACCTACGAGGTCGAAGGGGCGACGGTGCGCCAGCGCATCCGGCCCGCCGAGGGGGACGCGCCGGGGTTGGTCCGTAACTTCTCCATCAGCGGCGTGCAGGGCCGCCCTGTGCGCTTCGTCACCAGCCGCAGCGACAGCGTTGCCCACCGGGCCTCTGCCGGCGCCTGGCGTGGCGACACGCTCCGGCTCGATCCGGCGGACGCGCGCGCCTTTACGATCACGACCGTTCGCGCGGAAGGGAAGCGCGGAAAGCGCTCCCCCGTCGGCCAACGGGCCTCGATGAACCCATAGTCGCAAGAGATAGTCGCAAGCGATGCGTCCGGCGTCGGGACATTCCATGCAGCACCCAACGACCATGAAGGATTTCCAGCGCGTTTTGAAGGAAACGCCTGCCCATATGCAACGCGGGCTGAGCGGGCTTCCGTATGCGCTCGTTCTCGCGTTCGTGCTCTTGGCCGGCCTGGCTGGCGGGTGCACGAGGGGGCAGAACGGGACCGACGCTGACGGCGCGCCCTACAAGATCGAATCCATTCAGCCCCCCCCGGGCCTCGTGCCGGAAACCGGCGGGCTCGACTTCATGCCCGACGGGCGGCTCGTCGGCATCTTTCACCGGGGGGAGGTGATGACCTACGATCCCGAAACGAAGGAGTGGAGCCTCTTCGCCAAAGGGCTGCACGACCCGCTCGGCGTGAAGGCCACGAGCGACAGCAGCGTCCTGGTCACGCAGCGCCCCGAGCTCACGCGCCTGACCGACACCGACGGCAACGGTCGCGCCGACCGCTACCAGACCGTCACCGACGACTTCGGCATGAGCGGCAACTACCACGAGTTCGCCTTTGGGCCGGCGCGCGACTCCAGCGGCGCGCTCTACATCTCGCTCAATACCGCCTCCAACGGTGCCGGCATCTGGGACGAGCTGCGGGGCCGCTTCGCCCCCGAGGGCCGGCCGGGGCGTATGTACTCGCCCGTTCCGTACCGAGGCTGGGTACTGAAGGTCGATCCGCAGACGGGCCGCACCACGCCGTTCGCCAACGGATTTCGCTCCCCTAACGGCCTCTGCTTCGGCCCCGAGGGCCGCTTTTTCGTGACCGACAACCAGGGCGACTGGCTGGGAACGAGCAAGCTCTATCACGTCGAGAAAGATCAGTTCTACGGTCACGTCGCCAGCCTCGTCTGGGAAGAGGGCTTTGACGGGGTCCAGCCGCTGGACCTGCCTGTGCCGGTTCTCAACAAAATGCGGCGGAAGGCAGCGGTCCAGTTTCCGCAAGGCATCTTGGCCAATTCCCCGACCGAGCCGGTCGTGATCCCGGAAGACACGTTCGGTCCGTTTGGGGACCAACTCCTGATCGGAGAAATGAATCACCCGCGCCTCTTGCGCGTGATGCTCGAAGAAGTGCGCGGCCAGGTGCAGGGGGCGGCCGTCGCCTTCCTGGATTCTTCCAGCGCCTACCGGGGCGAGGCCTTGCGCACGGGCAACAACCGCCTGCGCTTCGGCCCCGGCGGCGACCTGTGGGTTGGCCAGACCGATCACGGCTGGCCCGGCGACCAGGGGCTGCAACGCATCTCGTGGAATGGCCGGACCCCCGCCGACGTGCAGGACATGCGCTTGACCGAGGAGGGCTTCGATCTCGTCTTCACGCGACCGCTGGCCGAAGGCGTGGCTCGGGCCGACTCGGCGTTCCAGTTTACGCGCTATTACTACGAGTACCACCGCGACTACGGCTCCGACCAGTTCGACCGGCAGCCCGTGAAGGTGACGGGTGTGGAAATTTCGGAAGACCGTCGCCGCGTGTCGCTTCGCCTGGCCGAACTGGTTCCCGGCTACATTTACCAACTCCAGATGAACGGCCTCCGGACCGAGGGCGGCACGCCGCTGGCCAATGAAAACGTCTACTACACCCTCAACCGCCTGAAAGAAGCCCCCGCCCGGGAGCTGCGAAATCCGGTGTCTTATTCGCGCTCGGATGCCGCTTCGCGCTCAGACGCCGCGTTTTCCCGGTCGGGGAGGAACCGCGGAACGACAAGGAACTGATGCTGCGGTCCTACGAAGCGAGGCGGGCGTTCAGCGAGATCTCCGCTCCTTGTAGCACCTTCGAGACAGGGCAGTTTTCCTTTGCCGTGTTGGCGTAGTCCTGGAAGGACTGCTCATCGAGATCGGGAACGCGGCCCTCGGTTTCGAGGTCGATGCGGGTGATCGTCGGGGCGTCGTCGACCATTTCGAGGTGCACCTCGGCGGTGGTGTCGACGCTCTCGGGAGCATGGTCGTCCTCGGCAAGGATGTTGGAAAGCGCCATCGAAAAGCAGCCCGCATGGGCGGCGGCGATCAGCTCTTCAGGGTTGGTCCCGCCGGTGTCCTCGAAGCGCGACTCGAACGAGAAGTCGCCGCGATAGGCGCCGCTCTCGGTTTCCATCGAACCGTTGCCATCGGAGAGATCGCCGTTCCAGGTGGCGTCAGCTGTGCGTACGGACATAAGTCGGGAGAAGGAGGGTTGGGTGAGAGTGCATGCAGGGTTCTCTTATTTTTGCCGTGCGACGGGGGTTTCTCCGTTCGCTCCGAGATCCGTTCTTCATTTGCCAAAATCCTGTGCCGAAACACGTCTCCGGGAAAAGTTCTGTGGAAGTGCCCGTGCGCGTCGAGCAGGCTCGGGTGCGCCCTGACCGCCGCGAAAAACTGCAAGACCTGATCGCACGGCTCTACCGGCGCCGCTCGCACGCCCGCCTCTCCACGTGGGATCAGCTCCGCTACGGGCCGGAGATCGCCGACTACCTGCGCCGCCGCTCGAAGGTGTACCGTCGGGTGGCCGGCGAGCCGGGGACCGAAGGTCCGCTCCCCTTCGCGCTGGGGTTCTTTCGCGTCACCTCGGAAGGAGCTTTCGAGCCTGTGGCCGACGCCCTGCCCGACCCGCAGCCCGAGCTGCTGGCGCGCCTCCTGAGCGAGTTTCTGGAGCCGGGCGCGCGCCTGTTTTTCGGAGAAGGGGCCGGGGAAACCGGCTGGGCCGTCGAAGGGGAGGACGACGTTCGTCCGTTGGAAAGTGCGTAGAGGGGCGCCGATTCGCTCCTGCACACCTGCCGACCCACGCTACCTCTATCAATTCACCCTCCCGCAACTACCGCTCGTACCAGCGCTCGCGCTCTTCGGGAGCGAAGTAGGCGACCACGCCGCGTGCGGCTTGCTCGTCGGTGTGCTCGTCGGTCTCGTCGCCGGGGGCGGGGACGAGGGCGACGCTCCGACGGGGCCGGCCTTCCTTTTCAGAGGCGCGCTCGCGGTAGCGCACGCCGAGGCAGCGCCCGTCGTGCTCCAGAACACCGGCGGCCTCGTTGGGCTGTCCCGCGAACGGCTCGCCCTTCGGCAGGGCCTCGCGGACGGCCCGCAGGGCGTCCCGCACCGCCGAGAGCGCTGGGGACCGCAGCGCGCAAAACACGTCGGGATCGAACGCGTCGTCGAAGAAGGAAAGATACACTTTTGAATAATTGGGATGGAGAGGGCGCCACTGGAGCGCCAGCTCTCCACAGCCGCCCGTGGCCTCGCGGACCGCTTCCACGAGCGTTGGAAACTGCTCCTTCAGATCCCGCGCCATGCGCCCGTGCGCCTGGGCCTGGGCCATCGCGTCGCCTCCGCGCAACCCGCGTGCGGCCTCGAAGCCCGCCTCGCGGAGCCACTTTTGCACGGCGGGATGCGCGGTGATGCGCTCGGAAGCCTCCGCCAACAGCATCACGGCCCGGCTCCCGTCACCAGTGGGCGCGCCGGGCGTTTCGCCGGGCGTTTCGTCGGCGAAGAGGCGGCGGGTCCAGTCGGCGCGCTCGGTCGGCGGATCGGGAGGCGGCATGGCGAGGAAAGGACGGAAGGCGAGCGCGCCCACGCAGGAACAAAACGGACGCTTTTTCGTGGATGGAACGATTCGTCAACGTTGTTTCGTCTTTCCCTATTCCCGCTCCGTGACCCGCTCTGCGACCTCCAACGGCACGCGCACGATGCCCATCGACGAGCTTTCTCGGCAGGTGCGCCTCTCGCGCCAGACGATTGTGCACTGGGTGGACCGCCACCTCATCGACGCGGACCTGCGCTGGGCGCTCAATGAAAACAATGAGGAGGTGCGCGTCATCGAACTCAGCGAAGGCACACTCGACTTTCTGGAAGGCTTCGCCGCCGACTACCGCGAGGACACTGTCAGCCGCACGGAGGCGCGGCGCATCCTCCGACAGATCGACCGCAAGAAAATCAAGAAGCTCATCCGCGCCGGCGACGTGGAAGATGTGGAGGTGGACGAGGAAACCAAGATCGTCGTCGGCAGCATTGAGGACTTCATGATCGAGCGCGAGCAGAGCCGCATGGGCAACGGGGAAGAGCCCCGGGAGGAAAAAGAGGAGTAGCGCGCGTCGGCGAGGGAGCGTCTCCGGGGAAGGCACGATTCGTGATACGGACCTGTGCGAAGGCGTTCCGTGCGAGGGCCGGTTGGTCACGCGGCTGGGTTGCTTTACCGTAGCAGGCCGAGGCGGTCTTGCAGGTCTTCGTAGCGGCTGCGGCTCACCTTCAAGGCGGGAGGCCGCGCAGGGCGTCGTTGCCGCCCAGCTCCAGGAGAAGCACGTCCAGGTCTTTGCGGCGCAGAAGCCAGTCGATGCGGCCCCGCCCTCCGGCGGTCGTCTCGCCGCTCACGCCCGCGTTGACGACCTCCACGCGGCCCAGGCCCGCTGAGTCGGCCTTCTGAAGGAGCGCGGGGAACGCCTCGTCCTGCGAGAGCCCGTAGCCGGCGGCCAGGCTGTTGCCCACCACCAGCACGGTCAGCTTTTCGGAGGCGCCGGCCGCCGGGGAAGCGCCTTGACGTTGACTCTGCGAAGCGTTAAATTTGTTAAAAAAGCGTTGCAAGCAACACTCGTGTAACGGGTTCCGCTGGTAAAAAAGCCACGCAGCTTCCAGGCGCTTGTTCTTTAGCAGGATAGCTGCTTCCGTAATAAAAATTACGGTAGACATTTGTCCGCATAATACACAGTTATACCGCGTTGACTCTCGTTGCGAGCGTTCTTACCATAACAGAGGTGATACACTTCTCGAAAATCTGTCGGATGCCATGAGCCGATCTTCCCGGCGCGATTTTCTGAAACGTACATCCATAGGTCTTGCAGCCATCGGTGCCAGCGGGCTTTCGTTGCGCGCAGGAGCCGAACCGACACCTGCCGACGGCACTTTTCAGGAGCATCGGCACGTCTTGGAAACGACGGCTTCACCACGTCGCCGCCAGCCTGCACCTTCCGACGATTGGAAGGTCACGCCTTCCGATATGCTTGGTCCGTTCTACCAAGAAGGAGCACCTTTCCGCGGGAAGGTTACGCCACCGCTGGAAGCGGGAGACACTTTAGCCATTACCGGGCGAGTTTGGGACTACGATTCGCGGGAGCCGCTTTCGGGAGTGGTGCTCGATCTTTGGCAAGCGGACATTCGAGGCGAGTACGAGGACGCGGAAGAAAACGTCCAGCTTCGGACGCGCCTCACGACCGACGAAGAAGGGGTACTACGAATACGAGACGATCTATCCGGGACGTTACGGCACACGCCCCGCGCACATTCACTACATGGTGCGTCATCCGAGATACTCAAAACTGGTGACGCAACTCTACTTCCGCGGCGACGAAAACAACGAGAACGAGAAAATAGAAGAAGCGCTAATCACCGATTTGGAGGAAGTCGAAGGAACAGGAGGCACCTACCGCCGAGGCGTTTTCGATATTGTTCTCGCGCCTAAAGAAAGCTAACGCGGTATAACCCAGCGTTGCACCTGACGAGTTGCGTTGCCGGTTTCTGCTACGTCAGAGGCGTGGCAAACGGTTGGCGACTTCGGGAAGCGCTCACGCCATAACGCCCACTCGCGGGTGAACTCACAGTTATGTGCACCGAAGACGCCCCACGCGATGTCACGCGCTTCCTCAATTGTCTTGCCGTTCGCGCTTGCAACGTTTCTCGTAGTTGCAGGAGCTTGCCAGCAGCGCTCCACGGGCACTTCGGCGCCGCAGTACGAAGAGTGCCGGTTCACACTTGGAGTCGCTTCTCCCGATTCGACGTGGTGGCGCTTCAAGGGGAAG
>PXTS01000018.1 GCA_003022485.1 Bacteroidetes bacterium QS_8_68_28 | reverse complement strand
GCATCTGGCGATGATATCGGCGGCCTTCAACCTCGACCGCACCCTCGACGGCCGCCTCTACGGCAAGCTGGGCTAAAGGAGGGGGGGCCGCTGGCGAGGGGCACCGCCCGAAGGGATCGCCCGCAAGAGAACCGACAGGGAAGGGCAAGAACCGAAAAGACGGGCGCGGGCAGTGTCCTGTACCCTTCGCGAACGCCCCCGAAGGGGCCAGCGCGCTTCCCGATTCCCGACGCTCCCGAAGAAGCGACATGAACGACTTCGGGCCGGGGCGCGCGCCGCGAGACAGCACCTGCCAGAAGGCGCGCGGCGCCCCCTCACTGCTGCGTCGTGTCGCGCCCAGGCAGCATCGGCGCTGCGGTGTCGCCGGTGTCGGCACCCGCGGCCCCGGCGTCGTCGTCCTGCTGCGCATCGGGGCGGCGCAGCATGGGCGGGGTGGGCAGCGAATCGCGCCGCGCCGTGTCGCGCTGGGTCGTGTCGCGCTGGGTCGTGTCGCGGGGAGGCGACGGGCGGCCGAGGCCCGGCAGGCGGCGCACCGTGCCCCGGCGCAGCGTGATGTCGCCGTTGGCGGTGCGCAGGCGCACGCGCGCTCCCCCCTCCCCCAGCTCGCCCTCGAAGCGCCCGCCCGCCCCGCCGGCGTCGCGCTCGCGATCCGAGAAGTTCAGGTCGCGCCCCACGTCGATATCCCCGGCGTCGGTGCGGGCCGCCACGTCGGCCGAGGCAGAGGCCGGGAGCGTGAGCCGGAGGTCACCGTTCTGCGTTTTGAGGCGCACCTCTCCCTCCGGCGGCACGCGGCGCATGCCCACCTCCACCGCCCCGTTGCGCGTCTCCGCGCGCACCGACTGCGCCGCCCCCCCGATGCGGACGTTGCCGTTTTCGTTGGTGGCGTCCAGCGGGCCGCGCAGCCCCGAGAGGGCGAGGTCGCCGTCGCGCAGGTACAGGCGCAAGCGCGTCTTCCGCGACACGCGGCCCTGCACGTCCACGCTCGTGCGGGCGGCCGCACCGGAGGTGATTTTGTAGGCGAACTCGCCGCTCCCGCCCCGCTCCTCGATGCGGATGCGGCTTAGGAGCTTGCGCGCGGCCTCGCGGCTGGCGGCGCGGGCGTGCTTTACGAACGTCAGGTCGGCCTCGCGCGCGGCGGTGTCGCGCAGCGTGACGTCGCCGCTGTAGTGGTCGAAGACGAGCGACCGCTGGCCCGGCGTCACGCCGCGCTGGACGCGGCGCGTGACCTCCGCCTGCGTTCCGCCCGCCGAGCCTCCCGCGTTGCAGCCGCCCAGCGCGAGCAGCAACCCGGCGAGGGCCCCGCCCACTACGAAGAAAACCGAAGGAGAGCGCGCAGGCATAGGGGGGTGGGGTGAACTTGACACTCCCCTCGCTAAAGCGAGGAGATTCTTGGGCGGTTCTGCCCGCCTTCTCACGCTTCAACGAGACGACTTAATGGAGCGTTCGCTCCGTCAGCGGTCGATCTCTCAACGGATTACACAAAGCAGCTTCCGCTTTGTGGGCAGTGCCATGATGCCAGCTACCTGGGCGAACCCAGGATACCTCCTGTTGGAACCTGTCGGTTCCGTGCCTGGAAGCTCTGGTACGACGCTTCCTTCGAAGCGTCCTGAAAAACGCGGTCGGGAGGGGTTGCCTCCGCATTGCCGCTTGCCCCTGCAAGACAGTATGATGCATACATGTAGCCGGAGAATGTTCCGGGGAAAATCCTCGCCCGTTGAACTCGAATTTTCACTGCTTCGGAGGAGTCGAAGAACCAACAGGTTCATATGTCCCGGCTCGGGGCGCGGGACCTCCTGCTGCTCCTTCGCGCATCCTCAATACTGTAAGGAAGTACGGCCCAAGAAAGCGCGGCCTGCCGACAAGGTACTTCCCCACCTCCTCCACCTACAAAGGTGCGCTCAAACGCGCGTTCAAACGTGCGTTCCTCAGTGCAGCGCCACGTTCTTTACGAAGCGCCGCACCGCGAAGTACGAGCCGATCCACCCCAGCAGCACGCCCCCGACCAGCAACGCCGGGAGCACCAGCCACAGCCCGCCCACCTCCGCCAGGCCCGGCACGTAGCTCGTCGCCGCGCGGTGCAGGCCCCACACCACGGCCCCGGCCAGAACGCCTGCGATGAGCCCCTGCACCATCCCCTCGATGATGAACGGCCGTCGGATGAAGCGATCCGTCGCACCGACGAGTTTCATGGTGCGAATCAAAAGCCGCCGCGCGTAGACGGTGAGGCGAATCGTGTTGGCCACCAGGAAGACGGAAGCCACCACGACGACGGCTCCCAAAACGGCCCCTCCCCACGTGATGAGGCGGAGGTTCTTCTGCACCCGCGAGAAGAGCGGCTGGTCGAAGACCACGTCGTCCACGCGCGCCCACGTCTCGACCTCGCCGATGAGAGCCTGGAGGCTGTCGGAGGCGGCGTGGCTGGGGGCGACGCGCACCTCCACGGAGGCCGGCAGGAACGGCTCTTCGTAATAGATCTCCGCCCCCTCGCCGAAGACGTTGCGGAAGCGTTTTTGCGCCTCCTTCGGCGAGACGTACTCCACCTCGTCTACGCCGGGCAAGAGGCGCGCACGGCGCATGATCTGGTCGGCGTCGCTCTCGGTGGCTTCCGTGTCGAGCATCACGTTGAACTGGCCGACGCGCTGACGCAACCAGCCGCTGACCTGCCGCGCCTGGTAGCCGACCAACAGGAAGAGGCCCACCAAGACGAGCGCCACGGTCATCGCACTGGTGGAGGCGACAGCCGCAAAGGAGGCGCGCCGGAAACCGGCCAGCCCTTCACGCACGCTATACGAGAGCGCCATGTTGGTTTGCGGGTGATGGTTCGGGGAAAGGAACGCGGGGGAAAAGGTAAGCGGGGCTCTGCCAGAAATGCGACGGGGGCGCCGGCCGTCAGCACTCGGCCGTCAGCCTCTCACTTCGAAAAGGCTGATCGATGAAGGCTGGCCGCTGATCGCTACATTCTGACCGGCGCGTCCACCCCCAAAAGCTCCACCAGCCCGTTGCGCAGCACCGTCTGCGCAGCCTTCGCCAGGTGCATCCGCGCGGTGGCGAGCGGGCGCTCCTCGCCGATGATGTGGCAATGCGCGTAGAACTGGGTGAAGGCATTCGCCACCGCGCGCAGGTACGTCACCACGCGGTGCGGCTCGCGCGCGTCGGCGGCCTGGCGCACCGCGTCGGGGAAGCGCAGAAGCGCTTTGATAAGGTCCTGCTCGGCCTCGTGGGTCAGGAGCGAGAAGTCGGGGCCGTCGGCGCCGGTTTGCTCGAAGGAGAAGCCGACCTCCTCGGCCTTGCGCAGGATCGAAGCGATGCGCGTGTGCGCGTACTGAAGGTAGTAGACCGGGTTTTTTTCGCTGGCCTCCTTCGCCAAGTCCAGGTCGAACTCCAGGTGCGAGCTCGGGGAACGCATCAGAAAGAAAAAGCGCACGATATCTGCCCCGGCGCGAGTGATCTCTTCCTCGGAAAAGCCGTCGGCGGCCCCGTCTTCACCTTCTGCGCGGCCGTGGGTTTCGAGCACCGTGCGGCCCACCTCCGCGACCAAGTCGTCGAGCGTTTCGTACTCGGCGCGGCGCGTGCTCATCTTGACCGGCTCGCCCCCGCGCACCAGGGTGACGAACTGGTAGATGACCACGTCCACCCGCCCGGTGTCGTAGCCCAGAATGTCGAGCGCAGAGAGCACGTCGGGATAGGTGGCGATGTGGTCGGCTCCAAAGACGTCGATCATCAGGTCGAAGCCGCGCTCGAACTTCCCCGCGTGGTAGGCGATGTCCGGCAGGCGGTAGGTCGGTTCGCCGCTGGATTTGACGAGGACAGTGTCCTGGTCTTTGCCGGTGCGGGTGGTTTCGAGCCAAGTGGCGCCTTCCTCGTCGTAGACGTAGCCCGCCTCACGGAGCCGGCCCAGCGCCTCGTCAATCGAGATGTGCTCGCCCTGCCGGTCGCCTTCGTCGGCGTAGAGGGCGCGCTCGTTGAAGTGCGAATCCATCTCGACGCCCAACTTGCGGAGCGTGGCGTCGATCTCGGCGAACATGCGTTCCTCGGCGGCCTGCTGGAAGGGCGCGTGGCCGCCGTTCTCCGCCTCCGCGATTTTTTCCCGGAAGGCGGGATCGTCCAGCAGCGCCTCGGCGATCTCGGTGACGTAGGCGCCCTGGTAGCCGTTTTCGGGAAAGCGTTCGGGCACCTCGCGCGGCTCGCCGCCGGCGCCCTCGACGGTCTTGGTGGGGACCGTCTCGCCGCGCCGCCGGGCCGCAAGCGCCTCGTAGCGCGCCTGCACCGACTGGCCGAGGACACGCATCTGCCGCCCCGCGTCGTTGAAGTAGTACTCGCGCTCGACCTCGTACCCGACGTGCTCCAGAAGGCGCGCGATGGCGTCCCCCAGCACGGCGTTGCGCCCGTGGCCCACTGTGAGCGGCCCGGTCGGGTTGGCGCTGACGTACTCCACGAGCGCGCGCTCGCCGACGTGCCCCGTGGTGCGCCCGTACTGGTCCCCGGCAGCGAGGATCGCTTTGAGGCCGCGCTGGAGGTGCTTCTCGGCATAGCGGAAGTTCACGAACCCCGGCCCGGCCACTTCGACGGAGGCCACGCGCGCCGAGTCGGTCGCCTCGCGCAGGCGTTCGGCCAAGTCCTCGGCGATGGTGCGGGGGGAGCCGTCCAGCTCGCTGGCCAGGCGGAGGGCCGTGTTGGTCGAAAGGTCGCCGTGCTCGGGGTTGGCCGGCGTTTCCAGCTCCGGCGCGAAGCCCTCGGGCACGTCGTCCAGATCGGCGAGTACATCGCGGAGGCGGGCGGCGAGGTAGTCTTTCATGCGCGGCGGCGCGGTTGGGGCGTCGATTTGGGCGTTCGAAGTTCTTTTTCTGCGCTCTCGAAAACCAGCGGGGCGCGGCCGTTTCTGCAAAAATGCGCGAACGCGGGGCTGGACGGCGGCGGGCGACGCGCCTGCCAGCGTGTTACTTTTTGCGAAGAGAGCGCGGCTCGCGTGGTAGGTCGGTTTCTCTTCCTTTTTCTGGAAAACCCCCCGCCGCCATGCCTGCCTTTCGTTTTGCCCCCTGTCGCTTTGCCCTGCTCGCCCTCGCGGTCGTTCTCGCCGGTGGCTGCGCGGCGATGGGCGACCTGCCGCGCGCGCGCGAGCGACCCGCTTCGCTGGAGCCGGTGGCCGTGAAAGCCGTTCCCCAGCGCGCCTACGAAACGGCGCTGACGCTGGCCTTCGACCGTGGCTATCAGATTCTTTACTCCGACGACGACGACTATCTGATCGAACTCGAAGCGCCCGACCAACGCCTCATCTTCTCCGACCGCGCGCGGCGGATCGACCTGTTCGTGCGCTCCGGGCACGAGGGCGGGACGCGCATTCACGCACGCGTCCATTCTTTCGCTACCGACGACCCCGGCGACATCGAGGTGCGCGACGAGGACCGCCAGGTCGCGCGCAAGCTACTGCGCCAGTTGGTGGCCGAACTGGACGGCCGCGCTGCCACGGAGGACGACAGGTCCCCGCCCTGAAGTGTGGCGCGCGGAGAGTGTGGCGCGCGGAGAGTGTGACGCGCAGGAGCGTGACGCGCGGGCGTCGCTACGCAGCGCGCTTCTCCGCCTTCTCGGCCACGTGCTTCCCGACAGGAACGCGCCCCGCGTCGGGAACCACGCCCGCGAGCGGCGGGCGGTCCGGCGCCCAGTCGGGGGCGTGCTTGCCCAGGAAGTGCGCGATGTAGTCCGCGCACACGCCGGCCTCTTCGTCGCTCCCCGAGAGGTAGTAGTCTTTTTTGAACGGTGCGTCCCACTGGCTGGGAAAGAACAGTTCGTTGCGCTCGTCCGTGCTGAGGCCGGCGGCCTCGGCGGCGCGCTGCCACAGGTTGCCCGGGGCGTGGAAGCCGCCTTCGCAGAGCAGGCTCTTCTCGTCGTAGCCGGTGCCCTCGAGGAGGACGTGCCCGGCGATGCAGCACCGAAAGCCGTCGGGCCGCGCGCCGGCGTCGAGGACGGCGCGCTTGTTGCGCGCGAAGGCCCAGTGCGCAGCGCAAAAGCGCTCGGGTCGGGCGGCGATCTTGCGGCGGACGCGGTGAAGCAGGCGGATGTTCATGGTACTTCGCGGTTTGGGGTTCGGGGTTAGCGCAGCAGGTCGAGGGAAAGCTCAAAGTCGGAAAGCACGTCGTCGCCGGTGAGCGTTTCGAAGGAGGCAACGCGCTCGGGCGGCTGGCCCGGTCGGTACACGTGAGCATCTTCCTCGAAGGGATCCAGCAACCAGCCCAGGCGGCAGCCGGCGGCGCGGTATTCCTCCATTTTGGCTTGCAGGTCAGCCACGCGGTCGGTGCGCGAGCGCAGTTCGACGAGGAAGTCGGGGCAGAGCGGCAGGTAGCGCTCCTGTTCTTCCTCGGAGCATGCGTCGTAGCGCTCGCGGTCCAGCCACGCGGCGTCGGGGGCGCGCACGGCCCCGCTGGGCAGCCTGAAGCCGCCGTCTGGGCCGCTTACGACGCCCGGCTCGCCCTGCGCGCGATTCCAGAAAATAAGCTCTGCAACAATTTCGGAGTTGCGCCTGCTGGAGGCGTGGCCAGGAGGGGGCATAATGACGAGGCGGCCTTCGGCGTCGCGTTCGAGGTGGAGCGTGTCGTTGAGCGCGGCGAGGCGCAGGAGCGCGTCGTCGCTCAGGTCCAGCACGTCGCCCAGCTGCAACGCGACGGGGGCGCGCGGCTCGCCCTCGCGGACGGTCGGCGGCTTCTTTTTTTGAAGCGTAGTGCTCATGGTGGCGGGTGCGTTGCCTGTCTTCGGATACGCCGGCAGCGTATCCCTACATTTTCGCTGGAACGGGATGAACATTAAACTCGAAACACCAAACTGCGGCGAAGCCGCTATTTCACTGCCGCGCTCATTTCCATCATGCGCTCGATGGGTTCGAGGGCGGCCTGGCGGATGTCTTCCTCCATCGTGACCTCGGGCGCTTCGTGTTTGAGAGCGAGGTAGAGTTTTTCGAGCGTGTTGAGGCGCATGTGCGGGCACTGCGAGCAGTTGCACCCGCTCTCTGGCTCGGCAGGAATCAGCTCGTTTTCGGGCGCGTCTTTCTGCATCTGGTGAAGGATGCCCTCCTCGGTGGCGACGATGAAGGTTCCGGGTTCGCCCTCTTTAGCGCGGCGGCGGATCTGGCTCGTCGAGCCGATGAAGTCGGCATGGCGGAGGGTGGCCTCGCGGCACTCCGGGTGCGCCAGCACTTCCGCCTGCGGGTGCTTGGCCTTCAGGCGCATCAGCTTCTTCTCGCTGAAGGTCTCGTGCACGATGCAGACGCCGTCCCACAGCACCATGTCGCGCCCCGTCTCGTTGTTGAGGTACTTGCCCAGGTTCTTGTCGGGGGCGAAGATGAGCGGCTGGTCCTCGGGGAACTGCTCGATGATGTGCGCGGCACTGGAGCTGGTGCACGTCACGTCGCTGAGGGCCTTCACCGCCGCCGTGGAGTTGACGTAGGTGACGACCTTGTGGTCGGGGTAGTCCTCCAGCCACGCGGCGAATTCGTCGGCCGGGCAGGTGTCCGCCAGCGAGCAGCCGGCGTTGAGGTCGGGCAGGAGCACCTGCTTCTCGGGGTTGAGGATTTTGGCCGTTTCGGCCATGAAGTGGACGCCGCAGAAGACGATTCGCTCGGCGTCGGTGTCGGCGGCCTCGCGGGCCAGCCCCAGCGAGTCGCCGATGTAGTCGGCCAGGTCCTGGATGGCGGATTCCTGGTAGTAGTGCGCGAGGAGAACAGCGTTTTTCTCCTCTCTCAAGCGCGTGATCTCGTTGAAGAGGTCGAGCGTAGGATCGACGGGTTCCTCGACGAAACCGGCGCCCTCGACGCGGCCGGTGCCGGGCTCGAGCGGGTCGCCGGGGCGCGCGGCGGGCGTCGTGACCGGAGCCTGAGCGGTACTCATGGGCTACTTCATAAGTTGTGAGAAACGCTCTGCAAGGTGGGCTTCCTGCAACGCCGTGCCGCGAGCGGTGTTCGCCAATTTCGGCACGTAAGTTCGTAGGTGCATGGGGAGCGTAAAAAAGCCTCCGCTGGCGTACTCGGGGTGTCGATCATCATTTCACGACTTGTCATTCCGGATCCGGAGGCCCTTGCGGTGAATCTTCGTAGCAATGGCTACCGGTAGACCGAACGGGATCCGCCCTCGTGGGCGTCGTTGCCGAAGAACAGATCGGCCCTGCCTTCTTTCACACCTGCGAGCCCCTACCCTCCCCCCTCTCCGCAGCTTCATCGTACAGCCGTCCCTCGCGCAGGTAGAGCGTGCGGTCGGCGCGGCCCGCGAGGGTGAGGTTGTGCGTCACCAGCACGAACGTCTGCCCGCGCTCGCGGCTGAGGCGCAGCATCCGGTCGTGGAGCGCGCCGGCGGTCTTGGTGTCGAGGTTGCCGGTCGGCTCGTCGGCGAGGACGAGGGCGGGGCTGTTCATCAGGGCGCGGGCGACGGCCACGCGCTGCTTCTCCCCGCCGGAGAGGGCGGCGGGCTGGTGCTCCGACCGCGCGGCGATGCCGAGCGCCTCGAGCAGTTCCATCGCGCGCGGCTTCGCCTCGGCAAGCGATTGCTGCTGGATGAGGGCGGGCATGGCTGCGTTCTCCAGCGCCGTGAACTCCGGCAGGAGGTGGTGAAACTGGAAGACGAACCCAACCTCCCGGTTGCGGAAGGCCGCCAGCGCCTCGTCGTCTTTCTCGAAGAGGTCTTCGCCCCGAAAGCGCACGGTACCCTCGGTAGGCCGGTCCAGCGCCCCCAGCAGGTGCAGGAGCGTGGACTTGCCGGTGCCGCTCTTCCCGACGACGGCAACGACCTCGCCGCGCTCGACCCGCATCGAGAGGCTGCTCAAGACCTCCAGCTCCTCGTCGCCAGTCGGGAAGCGCTTGGTGAGGCCCTCCGCCGCGACGATGGGATTTTCGATTTCTGGACTTCGGATTGATTCCTCATCAGCGTTCATGCGACCCTGCTCGGCACTTTCAGCGGCCGTTTCCTCACCAGCGGCGTCGCTGCCATTTGCGGCGAGCGGCGGGCGGCTCTGTGTCGGCTCTTGGCTTTCGGGCAACGAGGGCGGGACTGGCGTGGAGAATCGACGTTGTACGAACGGGTAATTACCGTTTTGAGGAGGTCGCGGTAGAAACCTGTCAGGAGACCTGACAGGTTTACGCTCGAGACGCCAAGCGCCCGGAGACCACATGACGACACGGACTCGCCAAAAAATCGGTACAACCGCTACAGGGGGGCGAGGCACCGCGCCCCGACGGTTTGAGAACGGACGGTTGAGACGGGGTTCTCTCGGCGGGGGCTGTCCCCATGCTCCCTCTGCTGTTCACCACTCACCATCCCCCGTCAGTCGCCGCGTTCGATGCCGAACTTATTGAGCTTGTTGTACAGGTGCGAGCGCTGGATGCCGATGGCCTCGGCCGTCTGGCTGACGTTCCAC
>PXTS01000017.1 GCA_003022485.1 Bacteroidetes bacterium QS_8_68_28 | reverse complement strand
CACTTCCTCGACGGTAAGGTATTTCGCTACGGGCATGGCAGGGCTATGCCAGGCGATGGAGCAGTTCGCGGTTCTTATCCAGCAGGTACTCCACCGCCTCCTCGAAGCCTTCGGGGTCTTCCTCCGACCAGCTTTTTTGCTCTGCATTGCCCGCTTCCTCATCATCCTCAGCCACCTCGACGGCCACGGGCACGACCACGCGGCGGCCCTCGCGCCGCGCCTCGCCGACCTCGGTGCGCGTGATCGGGGCGTCGGGGAGCACGTCGTCGAGTTGCTCCGCGAGACGGTCCAAGACTTTGCGGCGGGCGCCGTCGTCTGCGTGGCGGGTCGCGTCGGCGGGCGTGCTCATGGCGCGTGGCTCGGGTTGAGGGGAGGATCCGCTGGTACCGGGCGGGCGGATTCGTGGTTCGTGGGCGAGCCTGCACGAGCCGGCCGCCGAACGACGAAGCGTTTCCTTTTTTGCACGAAGGATCGCTGACAGGTTGAGGGACCGCCGTCTGCCGTCCACGGTCCGCTGTCCACGCAAGGCACGAAGCGCACCGAAACAAAGCGTCGCGCCGGGGCTTGGGGGCGTGATGAGCAGTACGAACTCTCCCGACGACCGCTCCCGGGACGACGAACGCGTGGCCGCTGACGGCCCGCCCGGCGAGCCGTCGGGAAACGAGCGGCAGAACGGCAACGCGCCGGCGGGGGAGCAACGCGAGGCGGGCGAAGACGCCGAAACCGACCGCGACGACGACGCGGGCGAGCCGCGGCGCGCGCCCGGCACGCTCTGGGCGGCGCTGCGGCGCATCCTCCGCTTCGCGTGGCCGTACCGGCGGCGGCTCGTCGGCGCGCTGGCATTGGTGTCCGGCGGGTCGCTGGTGGCGCTGGCCGTGCCGCTGGGCCTGCGCGAACTGATCGACGCGGTCTTCGAGCAAGGCAATACGCGGCTCCTGAACCGCCTGACCATTGGGCTGGTCATGCTCTTTCTGGCGCAGGCGGCGCTCTCGTTTTTCGGGCAGTACCTGCTGAAGTGGACCGGCGAGCGCGTCGTGGCGGACCTGCGCCAACGGCTCTACGCGCACCTGCACCGCCTCTCGCTGGACTTCTTTTCGCGGAGCCGCACCGGCGACCTCACCTCGCGCCTCGTCGGTGACGTGGCCTCGGTGCGCAAAGCCGCCACCCAGGCGCTGGCGGACCTGCTGACGCAGAGCCTTTCGCTCTTGGGCTCGCTGGCGCTGATGCTGATCCTCAACTGGCGCCTCAGCCTCGTGGTACTGGCAGTGGTGCCGGCTGTCACCGGGGCGGCCGTCTACTTCGGGCGCAAGATTCGCCGCCTCGCGCGGCGCGTGCAGGATCGCCTGGCCGACACGACGGCCATTGCCGAGGAGGCGCTCGCGGGAATGCGCGTGGTGAAAGGCTTCGCCCGCTCCGGCCACGAGACCGAGCGCTACGCCGACGCCATCGAAGCGCTCTTCGAGCAGGCGCGGCGGCGCGTACTGCTTTCGGTGGGCTTTCGCACGCTCGTGGGGCTGCTTTTCTTTGGCGCGCTGGTGGGGGTCTTCTGGTTCGGCGGGCGCGAGGTCCTGGCTGGGCGCCTTACTGCCGGCGACCTCGTGGCGTTCGTCTTCTACGCCTTCAACATTGCGCGCGGCGTGGGTCAGCTCAGCGGCCTCTACACCACGTTCAACAGCGCCGCCGGGGCATCGGAGCGCATCTTCGAGCTCTTGGATGAGGAACCCGAGATAGCCGACGCGCCCGATGCGCGCGAGTTGCCGCCGGTGGAAGGAAGCGTGGCCTTTGAGAGCGTTACCTTCGCCTACGAGCCGGGGACGGACGTGCTTTCGGAGATCACGTTCGACGTCGAGCCGGGGCAGACGGTCGCGCTCGTCGGCCCCAGCGGGGCGGGCAAGACGACGCTGATGAGCCTCATTCCGCGCTTCTACGATCCGCAGGAAGGGCGCGTGGCGGTGGACGGGACCGACGTGCGCCGCGTCACGCTCCGGTCGCTGCGCCGGCAGGTGGCGCTCGTCTCGCAGGAGGTGCAACTCTTCGCGGCCTCCATCGGCGAGAACATCCGCTACGGAGATCTCGATGCGACCGACGCCGAGGTCGAGGAGGCCGCCCGCACCGCCAATGCGCACGGCTTCATTACTGAGCTCGACGGAGGCTACAACGCGGAGGTCGGTGAACGCGGCGTGCGCCTCTCGGGGGGGCAGCGCCAGCGCGTGGCCATCGCGCGGGCGCTTCTGCGAAAAGCGCCGCTCCTGCTCTTGGACGAGGCGACCTCTTCGCTCGACGCGGCCTCCGAGCGGGCCGTCCAGCGGGCACTGGACCGGCTGATGGCCGGGCGCACGACGTTCGTGATCGCGCACCGCCTCTCGACCGTGCAGGGAGCGGACCGCATTCTCGTCCTCGACGAAGGCGGCCTCGTGGAAACCGGCACGCACACCGAGCTGATGGCCCGCCCGGGCGGCCTTTACCGGGAAATGGCGGCGATCCAGCTCGGGGAGGCGCCGGCGGACCCGTAGGGCGCGGCGGTCCGACGCGCCCGTGCGGCTCAAGGACGGGTACGGCCCGAAAAGAGCGGATCTGCGAGCGGGCCACCGCTACCCGGCGGGCTACCGCCACCCGTTAGGAGGCAGCGCGCCCGGGCAGCGGCGGTAGGCGCGTTTCTTTTCGCGGGAGGTCGTAGCTGGCGGTGGAGGCCGCCACCTCGCAGGCCAGTTCCGGCGCGCCCGCGAGGTAGTCGTCGCTGGGGTGGTGCGCGAGGCGCCGCCACGCGCGGCCTCGACGTGCGCTTGACACGCGCGCCGCGCCGGGCGATCTTCGGTAGGCCCGAAGGCGTGCTTCCGGTCCCCCTTCTCACTCGCTAAAAGCGCCTGAACCGATGAAATGGCTCCGCAACGTCGTCGTGGATCTTGCGGCGACCCTCGTCATCCTCGCGTGGGTCGCGCAGGGCTGGGCGTGGGCCGGCTGGGCAGTCTGGGTCTACACGCCGCTCATGCTGGTGCTGAAAGGCACGGCCCTCAGGCTGGGGAGCCTCCTGGGGCGCGCGAGCCGGGGCGACGTGCCAGCGTGGTTCTATCACTTCAGCTACGCGGTCAACGTGGCGCTCCTGGTCTACGGCGCGCAGACGGCCCGGGCGCCCTCGGGAGGCAGCGGCTGGACGCTCGCAGCGATGTGGGCGGCGATCTGGGCGCTCTCGGTATGGGCCGCACGCCGCACCCGTTCGGCGCCGAAGCAGAGCACGTGACCGCTACGGGGCAGGGGCGGCCAGTCTGCTCACGGCGAGCCCCCCTCACGCCCCAACCGGGAAGAAGCGGGAAAACGACTCGCAGCGGTTTCACTTGGGGCCGGCGCGCCGGTAGCTTGCCTTCAATCATCAATCGCCGATCGCAAATCCAAAATCGCCATGACCTGGTGGCAAGCGGCCCTGCTGGGCCTTCTGCAGGGCATCGCCGAATTCCTTCCCATCTCGTCCTCGGGGCACCTCGTGCTGGGACAGTACCTGCTGGGGATCGACGCCGAGGCCGCCCAGGGCGTCACCTTCGAGGTGTTCGTCCACTTCGCCACGCTGATGAGCATCTTCACGGTCTACCGGCGGCGCATCGGGCGCATCGCGCGGGAGGCGTTCACCTTCTCGGACTTCGAGCAGCGCTTTCGGGAAAACGAGGACTACCGCTTCGCCGTCTTCATCGTGCTGGGCACCCTCCCGACGGGCCTGGTCTACTGGCTGTTCGGCGACTTTCTGGAAAGTCTATTCGAGCGTCCGCAATTCGTGTGCGGGATGCTCCTGGTGACGGGCCTGCTCCTCCTGCTCACGCTCCTGCGCCGCAATCCCGAAGGCCCCCTCTCCTCGGTGAAAACTGTCGTCATCGGCCTGGCGCAGGGGGCGGCCATCACGCCCGGCATCTCGCGCTCAGGCTCCACGATCTGCACGGCCCTCTACCAGGGCGTCGAAAACCGCAAGGCTGCCGATTTCTCGTTTCTTCTCTCGATCCCGGCTATCGTCGCGGCCACGGCCCTGAGCGCCGTAGAGGTGTGGCAGCAGGGAAGCACCATGGGCGTCCTCCCGCTGCTGGCGGGCATGGTCGTCGCCTACGCCAGCGGCGTCTGGGCCATCCGGACGATGGTGGACGTGGTAAGCCGGGGCAACCTCCACTACTTCGCGTTCTATCTGTTCGCCGCCGGCCTCACCGGGCTCATCTTTATATAAGCGATGAAGGAGGGGGAAAATAGGGGGCCGAAGAGGGGCGCGGCTTCCATCAGCCGACGGTGCAACTCTGTGCCGCCGATCGAGGTAAGCTAAAAGCGCGCCGATGGGCGCTCCCTCTTTCCCCCTCCCTCTCCCCCCAAAAGGAATGCGTCTCTCTGCCGAGGAAAAGCGCGCGCGCCGCGAGATCAAGGCGTGGCAGCGCGAGGGAGCGCCGTGGGCCGCACGTGCCTTCGACTGGGCAATGCAACCCGTGGACTGGGCCGCCCAGCAGGCCGCCGGCCCCGAAGGCATCGACCGTGCCGAGGCGGCCGTCAGCGATTTCCTCGCGCGCCTGAGCGACGCCTCGGAGTGGACCTACGAGGAGGAAGACCTGCTCGAAAAGGCCCGCGCACGCGGCCTGGAGGCCGAGAACGTGGCCGACCTGCGCCATCACGCCCTTGACGAGCTCGACGCGCTGGCGCGTTCGTTTTTCAACCAGAACACGCTTCTGGCCGCCCTCGAAGGCGGCTCGACGGGCCTGGGCGGGGCCGCCCTCATCGCGGCAGACGTGCCCCTGCTTTTCACCATCGGCTTCCGGTTGATCCAGCAGATCGGCCGGGCCTACGGCTTTCCCATGCGCGGCCCCGACGCGCGCCCCCTGGTGCTCTCGGTCTTCAACGTGGCTGCCAGCGGCCGCACCGAGGCGAAGGCCCATGCGCTGCGCGAGGTCAGCGCGGCGGCCTCCAGCTTCGCCAGCGGGCAGCCGTACCGGGGGCGCGTGACCGGCACCTTCGAGAGCCAGAACCGCCACCTCCCGCGCGAGATCGCCAAAAACCTCGTCGGACGCAAGCTGGGGCAGACGATCCCCGTGGCCGGGGCGGCGGTGGGGGCGGGCGTGAACTATTGGTTCACCCGCCAGACCGCCGAGGCGGCGTTCATGCTGTTTCGCGCGTTGTATTTGGATTGGAAAGAGAGAAAGTGAGGGGCGAGTAGGGAGTGGTGAATGGTTTTTTGAGAAGCGGGACATTGATGAGGACGAGAAGACGGCGACTCCGGAAGAAACCCCCGCCGAGCGAAAGATGCTGCTCGCCTTCATCCGCTCCTTGGATCTACGCTCGCAGTAGCTTCACAGCTACTCACCATTCACCACTCACCCCTTCACCAAGTGCCCCTGGTAGCGATCGTCGGCCGCCCCAACGTGGGCAAGTCCACCCTCTTCAACCGCCTCACTGAGGAGGGCGGCGCCATCACCGAGGACGAACCCGGCGTCACGCGCGACCGGCTCTACGGGACCGTGCGGTGGCACGGGCGGCGCTTCGACCTGGTGGACACCGGCGGCTTCGTCCCGCGCTCTGCCGAGCGCTACGAAGCGGCCGTGCGCGAGCAGGCCCAGATCGCCGTCGAGGAGGCCGACCTCGTCCTCTACGTCGCCGACGCGCGCTCGGGGCTCACCGACATCGACGGCGAGATTGCCGGCCGCTTGCGCAAGGCCCGGGCCCCCGCGCTCGTGGCCGCCAACAAGGCCGACCGCGACGAGGACCGCTGGAACGCCCCCAACTTCTACCAGCTGGGCCTCGGCGAGGTCGTCGCTACCAGCGCCGAGAGCGGCACCGGCACGGGCGACCTGCTGGATGCCATCGTCCAGGCGCTCCCCCCCGCTGCCGAAGGCGAGGGTGACGCGCCGGAGCGCACGCGCCTGGCCGTCGTGGGGCGGCCCAACGTGGGCAAGTCCTCCTTCGTCAACGCGCTTTTGGGCCACGACCGCGCGCTCGTCACCGACGCCCCCGGCACCACGCGCGACGCGGTGAACACGCGCGTGCAGTTCGAGGGCACCGAGCTGGAGCTGGTGGACACCGCCGGCCTCCGCAAAAAAGCGCAGGTCGAGGAAAACGTCGAGTTCTACGCCACGCTGCGCACCGAGCGTGCGCTTGAGAAGGCCGACGTGGCGCTCTGCCTCATCGACGCCACGGTGGGGCTGGAACGGCAAGACCAGCGCATCGTCAGCCAGACCGCCGAGCACAAGGCGGGCCTCGTGCTGGGGGTCAACAAGTGGGACCTCGTCGAAAAAGACAGCCAGACGGCCGGGCGGTACGCGGCCTTTTTCCAGGAGAAGCTGGGGCCGCTGGGGCACGCGCCGATCCGCTTCATCTCCGCGCTGGCGTGCCAGCGCATCTACGACGCCCTCCAGGACGCCCTCGACGTGGCCGAGCGCCGCCGCCAGCGCGTGCAGACCTCCAAGCTCAACGACGCGCTGCAAGAAGCCGTGCGCGACCACCCGCCCGCCTCGCACCAGGGGCGCCACATCAAGATCAACTACGCCACGCAGGTGCGCGCCGCGCCGCCGGTTTTCGCCTTCTTCGCCAACGAGCCGGAGGGCGTGCGCGAAGGCTACCGCCGCTACCTGGAAGGCCGCCTGCGCGAGACGTTCGACTTCGCGGGCGTCCCGCTCACGCTCGTCTTTCGGGAGAAATGAGCCGCCTCGCGGCGACGACGGCAGACCGTGGACGGCGGGCGGTTGCGGCGCATCGTCCGTCGGCGTTCGGCGGCTGTCCGGGTCATCAAGCGGCTGTCCGGGTCATCAAAAAGGCCTCCCCTCGCACTCCGGCAGGCACCGGAGGAAGGGAGGCCTTCGGAAAACGAAATCGCGTGGCTACGGCAGCAGGCAGGAGAGCCCCCACACTCTCAACCCCGGTCGACCTTCACCTCCAGCAGGCCCGTCCAGGCGTAGAGCGCCACGCCCACCGGAAAGAGCACGAAGTGTTCAACGAAGGTGTCCATGAAGTGCGGATGCTTGCGGTCGTAGCGCTGGCGCTGGTGCCAGCAGACGAAGGTGAACCAGCAGGCGGCGAGCAGAAAGTACAGCGTCATCGGAAAGTTCTTGTGGAAAAGGACGTGTGCAGTGAAGAACGAAAGGCCGGCGCGCGGCCGTCTTCATGTTCGGTAAGATGGTACGCGCGCACGAGCATCCGTTTCATGGAGTTTTTCGGTCGTCCTGATCGGTGTTGCCGATCACGGCGAACGCCCTCGGCGGTCCGCGCACAACTTGCGTTTCGGTTCGTCGTAGGCCTCGCCGCGCCTCCTGCTTTCCATTCGCCTCTTCGCCCGATGCGCCGCCGCTCCGCCCTCCCCGTCACTGCCGCGTGGCTCCTCGCGCTCTGCCTGCTCTTGTCCGGCGGCCCGGCGCGCGCCCAGCAGGAAGCCCCGCTCCACGAAGATCCCGCCGACGACGCCGCCCCCGCCGAGGGCCACGCCGGCGTCGACGCGCGCCACTACCGCTTCGCCCTCACGCTCCGCGAGGAGACCGACCGCATCAGCGGCACGGCGACCGTGCGCGTGCGCTTCCTCGCCGACACGCTCAGCGCCTTCGCGCTCGACTTGGTCGGGCAAAGCGGAGATTCCGGTATGCAGGTCGAATCGGTCGAGCGCGTCGGGGGCGATGAGCTGGACGTCGCGCACGAAAGCAACCGCCTCCGCATCGAACTGGCCGCCCGACCGGAGACTGGCGAGACGCGCGCCTACCGCATCCGCTACGGCGGCGTGCCGGCCGACGGTCTCATCATCGCCGAAAATCAGTTTGGCGACCGCACCTTCTTCGGCGATAACTGGCCGACGCGGGCGCGCCACTGGCTCCCCAGTATCGACCACCCCGCCGACAAGGCAACCGTCGCCTTCGAGGTCACAGCTCCAGACGCCTACCAGGTCGTGGCGAACGGGCGGCTGGCGGAGCGCACCGATCTGCCGGGACCGACCAGCGTGACGCGCTACCGCACCAACGCGCGCCTGCCGATGAAAGTCGCTGTGATCGGCGCGGCGCGCTTTGCAGTGGACTATCCCGGCGCGGCGGCGGGTCCCCCGCTGGAAAGCTGGGTCTACCCGCAGAGCCGGTCGGAGGGGTTCGACCAGATGGCGCAGGCGGGGCGTATCGTGGCATTTTTCGTCGAAAAGATCGGTCCGTTCCCCTTCGAGAAGCTCGCCAACGTGGAGTCGAAGACACGCTACGGCGGCATGGAGAACGCCGGCTCCATCTTTTACAGCGAGAGCGCGGTGGCCGAGGGCGAGGACATCGAGCCGCTGCTGGCGCACGAGATCGTGCACCAGTGGTTCGGCGACGCCGTCACCGAGACCAGCTACGCCCACCTCTGGCTCAGCGAAGGCTTTGCCACGTACCTGACGGACCTGTTCATCGAGGCGATCTACGGGGAGGAGCGCTTCCAGAAACGCATGCGCCGGGAGCGGCAGGCCGTGGCCGAGTTCGCCCGCAAGAAACCCGCCGCCCCGCTGGTGGACGCTTCCTTCGACGAGGCGACCGAGATCCTCGACCCGTTTCGCTACCAGAAGGGCGCCTGGGTGCTGCACATGCTGCGCCGCAAGGTCGGCCCTGAGGCGTTCTGGGACGGCCTCGGGCGCTACTACCGCCGGTACCGGGGCGGCAACGCCGACACGCAGGACTTCCGCCGCTCGATGGAGGCGGCCAGCGGGCAGGACCTCGCGTCGTTTTTCGAGCAGTGGACGCGCGGCCCGGCCCTGCCGCGCTACGAAGGCTCCTGGCGCTACGAGCCGCAGGGCGGCGCCCAATCAGGCGGGCGCGTCATCGTGGAACTGCGGCAGCGCGCGCCCGAGGGCTTTACCTTCGCGTTGCCGCTGGAGATCGGCCGCTACCCGAGCACGGGCGCAGAGCCGCGCATCGAGACGCTGGACGTGAACGCCCAGCAGGAAACCTTTTCCTTCGCGGTGGAGGAGGAGCCGGCGCGCGTGGCGCTGGACCCGAACGTCAACACGCTGATGACGGCGCAGTTCGAGCGAGAGCAGTAAAAAGCGCTCTCACGCAACACGCGCGCGCCACGCTTCGCTTCAGCTCTCGGTCGTCAGACTGCGGTAGATCGACGTGACGAACCGCTCGGGATCGATGAAGCCCTGCCTGTACTCGGCGTCGTACGCGGCCGAGGGGTCGGCCGCGAGCACCTCGTTCAGCGAGCGCCCCTCCTCGACCATCGCCCGCACGCGGTCGCGAACGTTGAAGACGTACTTCACGGATGTTGCCGCCGGCCTGCGGTTGGCTGCCCGGCCGACGCGCGCTACGCGCCATCCGGCGTCCACCCGCGCGAGGCGTCGAAGATGTAGGTCGCCACGTTCTCGGCCGGCACGCGGTCCTGCTCGGTCGTGTCGCGGTCGCGCACCGTGACGGTGCCGTCTTCCATCGTCTGCCCGTCGACGGTGATGCAGAAGGGCGTGCCCGCTTCGTCCATGCGGCGGTAGCGCTTGCCCATCGAGCCGCGCTCGTCGTACATCACGTTGAAGTGCTGCCGCAGGTCGCGCTCGATCTCGTGGGCGCGCTCGGGCATCCCTTCTTTCTTGACGAGCGGGAAGACGGCCGCGCGGTACGGCGCCAGCTCGGGATGGAGCTGCAAGACCGTCCGCTCGTCGCCGCTGATCTCGTCCTCGGTGTAGGCGTCGCAGAGGAGCATCAGGATTGTGCGGTCCAGCCCCGCCGAGGTCTCCACGACGTACGGCGTGTAGCGTTCCTCTTCCCACGGGTCGTAGTAGCTCATCTTCTTGCCGCTGTGCTCCTCGTGCTGCTCCAGGTCGAAGTCCGTGCGGCTGTGGAGCCCTTCGAGCTCCTTCCAGCCCATCGGGAACTGGTACTGAATGTCTTCGGCGGCCACGGCGTAATGAGAGAGCTGGTCGTGCGCGTGCCAGCGCAGGCGCTCGGGCCGCACGCCGTTTTCGACGTGCCAATTCATGCGCTTCTCCTTCCAGCGCTGGAAGGCGTCCTCCTCCTCGCCGGGCTTCAGGAAGTACTGCATCTCCATCTGCTCGAACTCGCGCGTGCGAAAAACGAACTGCCGCGCGACGATCTCGTTGCGGAACGCCTTCCCAATCTGCGCGATGCCAAAGGGCAGGTGCTGGCGAGCCGTCTCCTGCGCGTTGCGGAAATTGACGAAGATGCCCTGCGCCGTCTCGGGCCGCAGGTACACCGTCGAGTCGGAGGCCGGGCCGTAGTTCGACGCGAACATGAGGTTGAAATTGCGCACCGCTGTCCAGTCGAACGCGCCGCTGTCGGGGCCGCGGATCTCCTCCTCGTGGATGATGTCGTAGAACGCCTCGTTCGGGTCGTCGGCCCGGCGTGCCTCCGCCAGTTGTTCCTCGACACGTGCCGCCTCCTCGTCCTCGCCGTCGGAGCGGAGGCTCGCGGCGTGCTCCTCGATCAGTTCGTCGGCGCGGTAGCGGTGGCCGCTCTGGCGGTCGTCGATCATCGGGTCGTTGAAGGCGTCGAGGTGGCCGCTGGCCTTCCACACCTCCGGGTGCATCATGATGGCCGCGTCCAGGCCTACCACGTCGTCGTTCTGGTAGACCATCGCCTGCCACCAGCGCTCCTTGACGTTGCGCTTCAGTTCCACGCCGAGGGGCCCGTAGTCGTAGATCGCCGCCATCCCCCCGTAAATCTCCGAGGACTGAAAGATCAGGCCGCGTTGCTTGGCCAGCGAGACGATCTTGTCGAGCAGGTCGGGCATGGAGGCGTGGGAGGGCGGGAGTGTGGGAGGGCGGGAGTATGCAAGCTACTTGCGCGTCTGCCCGGCTTCAACGGTGGGGGGTTGAAGAAGGGTTGAGGAGGGGACGAATGGTGAGTGGGGGCGGCGGCCCGAAAATCATTTCCCACGCTCCACTCCCCCTGACCCGCGGTAATATTCGTGTGACAGCAGCGCGCGCGACGGGAACGAACCCTCGCGGCGAACTTTTTTCGCATTCGCCGTTTTTCTATTTTGGGCATTTGCCCGACGGCCTTCTCTCCCGTTCCGCCTCCCCGATGGACTTTCACGCGCTGACGGACCAGCTCAAGGCGCGCTTCGAGGAGAACGCGCGCAACGTCTCGGGCAGCCACTGGGTCTACGAGGTCATGACGGACAACCAGCGCTCGCAGGTGGTGCACCTGCTCTACAAGCAGCAGCGCGAAAACGGGCGCGACGCCGACCGCATCGTCGCCGACAGCCCCATCGGGCCGCTGCCGCGACGCTACGATCTCGAGAAGCTTCTGCGCCGCAACGCCGAGCTGGACGTGGGCGCCATCTGCATCGAGGACTTCCGCAATGAAGAGGGCGACCAGGTGACCTACCTCACCCTGCGCGCCTCTCACCTGCTCTCTACGCTCGACTTTGAGGAGGTCTGGGAAATGATCGAGAAGGTCGCCCGGATGGCCGACGTCATCGAGCGCGACGTCTACGCCAGCGACTTGCACTAAGAGCGCGACTTGCACCCCAGAAAGGCCGCCGCCGTCCTTCGAGGACTTCGCTGCGATGCGTGCCCGCGACCCGGTAGCGCCCCCCGCTTTTCTTCTGTAAAACGCCTTCTCTGTCCATGTTCGGTTCACTATCGCGGCGGTTTCGCTACGGCTCCTACCTCAAAAACGCTCACGGCATCAAGAAATTCGCCGAGCGCATGATGGGGGAGTTTACCCGGAAGGTCACGAAAGAGTCAGCCAACTACCGGGAGATGAACGAAAACCTGCTGGTCGAGAAGTCGAACCTGCGGCTGCGCCAGAACGAACTGGAGAAGAACAAGATGCTCGACAGCAGCGAGTTCTTTTCGATGCGCCGCCGCCTGCGCACCAACACGCTGATCGTGGCGGTTTTCGTGATCGCCTCGATTTTTATGAACGTCATCTCGGTGACGGCCATCATTGAGGGCGACACGGCGCTTTACAGCTTCATGCGCTGGTTCGGAGCCATCGCGCTGGCGCTGGTGCTCACCGGCGGCGGGCTCATCGTGACCGAGCGCCTCATCGAGTCCATCTTCCCGCAGCGCACCGAGACGACCGATGCGCGCGTGCGGACCCCCGGCCTCCCGATGACGGTACTCTGGGGGGTGCTGCTGGTGGGCATCCTGATCGCCATCTACGGCTTTAGCGGGGTGCGCGCCGCGCAGTTTGCCAACGGGCAGGGCTCGGGGGCGCTCTACCTGGGCTTCGTGGTGCTGGCGCTGCTCTTGCCCATCCTCGCCGGGGCGGTGCGCTACGACGCCCTGCGCTACATCGACGTGTACAAGACCACCCAGTCGCTGCGCGAGATCGAAAGCCGCCTGGCACAGATCGACTCGATCCTGCGGCAGAACGGCGAGCACGAAAGCAACTTCTACAAGGTCAACTCGATCAAATACTGGGACCGTATCAACGACTTCAAGGCCCAGAAGGACAACTACAACGAAGAGAGCGGCCTCGTGGAGTCCCTGCAAGGCCACTTCGCGCGCAGCTACGACGCCTTCCAGAACGAGGCGGCCAAGCGCTACGAGGCGGACATCCGCGACGTGACTTCCCGCTCGATGCGCCACTTCGACAGCCCGAGAAGCGAGGCCACAGGTCGCAAGATCGGCCAGCAGGGCGGGGGCGGCGACCTGGTGATGCCCGCCGACGCGCCGGAGGGCGACGGCGCGCGCACCGGCGAGGTGCAGGAAACCTCTTCGGAAAACTACCTCGACCCGCAGCCGGTGCGGTAGCAATTGAGAATGGGGGATTGCAAATTTGCAATCAGAGCACGCCGCGCTCAGCGAGGGACGTGTAGCCAGAGCCGGCGATAATGAGGTGGTCGTGCACGGGAATGCCCATCACCTCGCCCGCCTCGGCGAGCTGGCGCGTGATCTTCTCGTCCTCGCGGCTGGGTTCGGGGTTGCCGCTGGGGTGGTTGTGCAGGCAGATCACGGCGGCGGCATTCTCCAGGACTGCCGTCTGGAAAACGGCGCGCGGCTCGACGATGCTGGCGGCCAGCCCGCCCTCGCTGACGGTGTAGTCGCCCTCGACGACGTTGGCGGTGTTGAGGAGCACGATCTTGAAGACTTCTTGCTTGAGCCCCCGCATCTGCGGGCCGTAAGCGGCGGCCACGTCCTCGGGGCTCTGCACCTGGATGCGCTCGTCGGCCCCCTCTGCCGCGTGCTCCGCCTCCACGCGCCGCCCGATCTCGAAGGCCGCCAGCAGCTTGGCCGCCTTCGCGGGCCCCACCCCGCGCACTCGCGTCAGCGTGCCCTCCTCGCGCCGCGCCAGTTCGCTCAAGGACCCGAACGCGCGCCCGAGCGCCTTCCCCAGCCCCACGGCGCTGACGGGGCCCTCGGCGGTGCGCGTCCCGCTGCCGATGATGAGCGCCAGCAGCTCGGCGTCGGAGAGCACCTGCGAACCGTGCTTGGCCAGCTTCTCGCGCGGGCGGTCCTCGGCGTCCCACTCGGTGATGGGTGCATGGTAGGCGATGGGCGGCTCCTCAGCGTCGGTGGTTTCCTCGGCGGGGGCGTCTCGTTCGTCGGGCATGGCGAGCGGGAAAATGAGAGGAAGCGCTTCACCCGTTGCCCTCGGCGAAGTCCTCCATCACGACCGCCGTCTGGGGAAACTGCTTCGCCAGCGCGCGGCGCCCGGTGACGAGCGGCACCCCCAGCGCCTGCGCCAGCGCGACGTACTCCGCATCGTAGGCCGAGCAGTCCGTTTCGCTGATGAGCTGGAGCGTGGCTGCCCCGTCCACTTCGTGCTCGGCGCCGCCCAGATCCGCCCCGGCCTGCTCGGCGAAGCCGCGCGCCTCCTCGTGCGTCATGAGCCCGGAGCGCATGTGCCCGCGCAGAATAGCGCGAAACTCCGAGCGCCACAGCTGCGGCACCGCCCAGGCCGCGTCGCGGCGGCGCACGCGGCGGGCGGCCTCGGAGCGGACCTGCTCGATCCAGAAGTAGGCGACGAGGTCGGCATCGGCGACGATCACGGGGGCGTGGCGCTTGGGCGGGCAACGCGGCGGTCACGAGCGGCCTTCGCCCCGCGACGCGTCGGTTACGTCGGGGAAGGTCTTGCCGACCTCGTCGTTGAGCGCCTCCGCCTCGGCGACGGCTTCGCCCGCGTCGCGGTGGGTGTGAGCGGTCAGCGCCTGCTCCAGCCGCACGAGCGCTTCGCTGTTCATCGAGCGGCGGTTGCGCGCGGCACTGGCCTTGAGGCGCCGGTGCAGGTCGTCGGGCACATTCTTGAGCGTGATGGTTGCCATGCTTTCAAGGCGGTTTCGTTTTGGTTCCGTTTCGGATGTTTGGCCGAAATGTGCCCGAGAAGCGAAAGTTTCGCGCTGGCGCACCGTCTCAGGCGCTTCGCTTTGCCGCACAGGCGCGCCGGCGTGTTACACGTGCCATGCCCCATGTTTCACGTGAAACATGGCCTGCGCGGCCATCTGACGGGCCGTTTTCGGGCCAAATCGGCTCCGCGCCCGTGCCGGCGGCTGCTCGGGGCGCGTTGCTGTCGTTTCAGGCCGCCACCGCCTCCGTTTCTTCCTCCGCCTCCTCCGTCGCCAGCCCCTCCGCGACGAACGTCGCCTCTTCCAGCGAGGGCACGTCCTGCACGATCGCGCGCGTGGTGCCGTCGGCGGTGTCTTTCATCACGTAGCGCTGGTCGAGCGTGGCGAGGCGTTCCAGAAGCTGGTGAAAAACGTGCTCATAGAAGGCCGGGTCGTCCTCCTCGCCGGGGAGGTAGAGGAAGAGGCGCTCGTTTTTGAAGACGACCTTCGGCAGGCGCAGCTGCTGCCCATGCAGGCGCAGGGCGCTGGCTTCCAGGAGCTGCTCGCCCTCGGGCGGGAGCGCGCCGAAGCGGTCTTCCAGTTCCTCGCGGAGCGCATCGAGGGTCTCCGCGTCGGTCGCGTCGCTGATGCGGCGGTACAGATTGAGCCGCTCGGTGTTGTTCGAGACGTAGCCCTTGGGCAAGAGCGCGTCGGCCTCCACGTCCACGGCGGTGTCCGGCGCGGGCGGGAGGGGGGCCTTCTCGCCGTCCTCGCCCTCGAAGGCCTCGCTGTACTCGCCGGCGCGCAACTCCTGCACCGCTTCGCTGAGGATGCGCTGGTAGGTTTCGTAGCCCACGTCGTTGATGAAGCCGCTCTGCTCAGAGCCCAGCAGGCTCCCGGCGCCGCGAATGTCGAGGTCGCGCATCGCCAGCGAAAAGCCGCTCCCCAGCTCCGAAAACTCCTCGACGGCCTTCAGGCGTTGCCGCGCGCCCTTCGTC
>PXTS01000016.1:14154-20584 GCA_003022485.1 Bacteroidetes bacterium QS_8_68_28 | reverse complement strand
TCGAAGCCGGTCACCTCGTGCTCGCCGGAACGCAGGAGGCGCCGCGCCATGTTGAGCCCCATCTTGCCGAGGCCGATCATTCCGATATGCATCGTTTGGGTTTGGGGGTTTGGGTGTGCGGGGGGTGTTTTTCGATTCGAACGTTCGTGCTGAAGTCCTCCCGCACTCCCGTACCCCCGCACTCGATTTACGCTGCCGCTTTCGCTGCCGCGTTTTCGACGGCCTCCACGAGCGCCTCCAACCTGGCGCCGGGGTCGCCCTGGCCGAGGGTGACGCGCAGGACGCGGCGGTCTTTCTCCGCCAGCGCGCGGTAGTCGCCCACCGACTGCGCGGCGATCAGCTCCCCGAAGGTGTAGTCGGTCTCCGGCACGTCGGCGTCCTCGAAGGGCGTATCGACGATTTGGAGGACCTGCACGGCAGGAGGGCCGCCCTTATGGAGCTGCCCCGTCGAGTGCAGAAAACGCGGCCCGAAGTCGACGGTCGAGGCGCGGCCCGTCGCTTCCGAGAGCGTCGCGGCCAGCTCGTCGAGCGCCGCGCGCGTCCCCGCCGATGGCGCCACATACGCCTGCACGCTGACGTAGTCGCCCGCGTCGCCGTCGCGCATCCAGTCGCCCACCGCGTCGGTCAGGGCCTCGCGGTCGTCGGCGGAAATCGCTTCGACCGGCTCCCCGCCCGCGCCGTCGCCGCCGCCCGCGCCGCCGCCGGGGTGCTGCATCGCTTCTTTGGCGAGGCGCTTGGCCGCCTCGACGTTCGGCTGATTAAACGGGTGAACGCCCAGCGCCGCCCCCGCCGCCGCCGTGGCGACCTCCCAGCGAAACATTTCGCGCCCGAGGTCCGCCCGGTCGGTCAGCCGGATGCGCACGACCGGGTGGCCGGCCGCTTCGAGCGCATCGAGTTGCTGCTGGGTCGCCTCACCATTGTCGCCGTCGAGCTGGAAGTGGACGAAGAGACGGTCATCGACGTAGCGCTCCGCATCCGAGGCAAGTGAGCCGGCTCCGACAGCGCTGTCCACCGGGATGATGCCGGTGTCATCCGCGACAGCCGACGGCAACACCGGCGGCCCGAAGCCGACAGCGCTGTCCACCGGGACGATGCCGGTGCCGTCCTTGCCGGTGCTCTCGGCGAGGAGCTGCTCCAACCACGCGGGGAACGCCTCCAGCGCGGGCGAGGTCGTCAGCGTCACCTTGTCGCGCCCGGCCTTCGCCGCCTCCCCGAGCATGGCCCCCAGGCGCAAGCCCGCGTTGGTGGGGGCTTCCCGCTCCGCGCCGCTGGCCTCGGCCATGCGGCGCGCCCGGCCCAGCAGCGCGTGCAGGTCCACGCCCGCCAGCGCCGCCGGGACGAGGCCGAAGTGCGTCAGCGCCGCGTAGCGCCCGCCCACGTCCGGCGTGGTGGTGAAGACCTGCCGGAAGCCGCGCTCGGTGCCGAGGGCGGCCAGCTCGGTGCCCGGGTCGGTGACGGCGGCGAAGTGCTCGCCGGGAGCGCCCGTCTGCTCGGAGACTTTCCCCCAGAAGTGCCGAAAGAACGACATCGTCTCGGTGGTGGTGCCGCTCTTCGAGGCGATCACGAAAAGCGTGCGCTCCAGGTCCAGGCGCTCGGCGAGGGCGCGCACCGCGTCGGGGTGCGTCGAGTCGAGCGCGGTGAGGCGCGGGTAGTTGCCCGCGCGGCGCCCGCTGGCCGATTCGTTCTCGAAGACGGTGCCGAAGACCTCCGGGGCGAGGCTCGACCCGCCCATCCCGCAGACGACGACCTCGTCGAACTCGCCACCCACCGCGTCGGCGGAGCGCATCAGGACGCCGGCCTCCTCGTCCATCAGCATCGGCAGCCCCAGCCACCCGAGGCGGTCGGCGATCTCGGGGGTGCTCTCCTGGGCCCAGAGGGTCGGGTCGCGCTCCCAGAGGCGCGCGGCGAAGTCGTCCTCGTGCCACTGGCGGAGTCGCTCGTCCACCTGCTCCTCCAGGCCGCTGCCGAGGACGTAGACGGCCGAGGGCGTCTCCTCCGAGAAGCGCGCGCGCTTCTCCTCGATCGCCGCCAGCAGCTTATCGAAAGGATCGGAGAACTTCTCGATGCCCTCCTCCTGCACGTCGCGGGTGATCTGGCCCAGGTCGATGCCGTAGCCTGGCAACGCCTCCAGGAGCTGGCGGGCTTCGTCTACCTCCTCCTCGACGGTCTGCCCGCGCACCTCGCCGTGGTCGCGGAAGGCCTCCAGCGTGGCCGGCGGGATCGTGTTGACCGTCTGCCGGCCGACCAATTCCTCGACGTAGCGCACGTCGGAGTAGGCGTCGTTCTTGGTGGAGGTCGACGCCCAGAGCGGCCGCTGCGCCAGGGCGCCCCGTTCGCGGAGGGCGGCGAAGCGGTCGCTCCCCTGAAAGATCTCCTTGAAACGCTGGTAGACGAGCTTCGCGTTGGCGATGGCCACGTCCCCGCCGTCGAAGCCCGGCGTCTCCTCGCCCTGCTCGCGCATGTCCTCGAGCCGGGCGTCCACCTTCCGCGAGATCCGGCTGATAAAAAACGAGGCGACCGAGTGAATGTCCGACACGCCGGCGCCCTCC
This sequence comes from Bacteroidetes bacterium QS_8_68_28, assembly GCA_003022485.1. Taxonomy (GTDB): domain Bacteria; phylum Bacteroidota; class Rhodothermia; order Rhodothermales; family Salinibacteraceae; genus QS-8-64-10. The sequence continues at coordinate 18,035 of PXTS01000016.1, read as the reverse complement.
TCGGCGCGCCGCTCCAGGCCGCGCAGGTACGCCTCGGCGGTGCGCTCGTAGTCGGTCATCGAAAACATCAGCGTGATGTTGACATTGATGCCCTCCGAGATAAGCTGCTCGACGGCCGGCAACCCCTCCTCGGTGGCGGGCACCTTAATCATCACGTTCGGCCGGCCGACTTTTTTCCAGAGGCGGCGCGCTTCCGCGATGGTCCCCTCGGTGTCTTTCGCCAGGTGCGGGGAGACTTCGAGGCTGACGAGGCCGTCAGACCCCCCATGGGTCCCGCCGCCCTCGGCCATCGCGTCACCGCCCTCGGCCACAGCCTCGTCGTAGACGGGGCGCAGCAGGTCGCACGCGCGGCGGATTTCCTCAACGGCGAGCGTTTCGTAGAGGGCGGTCGCGCTCATGTCGGGGCGCGCCTCCAGGAGGGCCTTCAGGTCGCCGTCGTAGGCGCCGGTCTCGCCGATGGCCTCCTGAAAGATCGACGGGTTCGAGGTCATCCCGCGCAGGCGGTCCTCGCGGATCAGCGCTTGCAATTCCCCGCTGGTAAGCAGCCTGCGGCGGATGTAGTCGAGCCAGAGCGACTGGCCTTCGTCCCGGAGGCGAGCGGTGCGGTTCATGTCAGGAGGGGCGTAGGGGCGTGGGAAAGTGGAAGCGTCGTGACAAACGGCGACGGGCCGGTGTCGTTTTCCTTCGGAGATTCCATGATACGAAAGCGACCCGAGACAAACCGTATGGGAGGCCTCGCCGACGCACATGTTTACAGAACCGTCATACACGCGGCCAAAGAGGGCTGCTGGGTACGCCCGTTTGTGGGGGCGGGCGGAACCTTACGAATGGGAATTGGTGTAGGGGGGTAGAGTATGTAGGAAACATCTCACAGCCGCCCCTCGACCGCGTCATGAACGCTGACAAAGACGATATTCAGAAGCGCCTGCGCCGCATCGAAGGGCAGGTGCGCGGCCTCCAGCGCATGGTCGAGGAGGATCGCTACTGCGGCGACATCTTACAGCAGATCGCCTCGGTGCAAAAGGCACTCCGCTCGGCGGGAAAGACCATCACGCGCGGCCACCTCGAAACCTGCGTCACCGACGCGCTCCGCTCCGGCGACCGCGAGCGAGCGGAAGAGACCTACGACGAGGTGATGGACCTCTTGTACGACCAGATCCAGTAAGGCGGCCGGGCCCGCCGCAAGCCACGCCACGCGCCCAGCGTTCTTCGCGCATCCACTGCCCCCCCTCATAGTCATGGAACCCCCTTCGAAGGAAGCCGTCCGCGGAAACGGCCAGTCCACGCGCCGCCGCTCCTCGGGCGGAGAAGCGACCGTCACGCTCGGCGTGGAAGGCATGTCCTGCGCCAGCTGCGTGAGCAGCGTGGAGGACGCCTTGCGCGGCGTGCCGGGCGTGCTGGAGGTAAGCGTGAACTTGGCTACAGAGAAGGCGCGCGTGGAGCACACGGCGAGGGGGGCGGTGAGCCGCCGCGACCTGGCAGCGGCGATTGAGAAGGCGGGGTACACGGCTACGGCCCCTGAAGGGGAGGAGAACGACGAAGCGAAAGACAGCGGTTCGTCCTCGGAGCGCACGCGGACGGGGCGGCGCCTCCTGTGGGCGCTCGCCCTTGCCGTGCCCATTTTTCTGGTCGAGATGGGGCCGATGGTCGTCCCGCCGATGGAAGACTGGCTGCATGGGCTCATGGGCGAGTCGTCGTGGCGCTACCTCATCTTTGCGATGGCGACGGTGCTCCAGTTCGGCCCGGGCTGGTTCTTTTACCGCAAGGGCTGGACCTCGATGCGGCGCGGCAGCCCCGACATGAACGCGCTGGTGATGATCGGGACCTCGGCGGCGTACGGCTACTCGGTCGTGGCGACCTTTCTGCCGGGCGCGCTTCCGGCCGGCACGGCGCACGTCTACTACGAGGCGGCCGCGACGATCATCGCTCTGATTCTGGCGGGCAACTACATGGAGGTGATCGCCAAAGGCCGCGCGAGCCAGGCGATCCGCCGCCTGCTGGACTTGCAAGCGAAGACCGCGCGCGTCGCCAGAGAAAACGGCGAGACCGAAGAAATCGCTGTCGAAGACGTCGAGGTCGGTGACCGCATCGTCGTGCGCCCGGGCGAGAAGATCCCCGTGGACGGCGAGGTCGTCGAGGGGCAGAGCCGCGTGGACGAGTCGATGCTGACCGGCGAGCCGACGCCCGTGCGAAAAGGCGCGGGCGAAGACGCAGACCGTGAGGTCGCCGGCGGCACGGTCAACCAGGCCGGCAGCCTCACCTTCGAGGCCACGCGCGTTGGCAGCGACACCGCCTTAGCGCAGGTCGCGCGCATGGTTGAGGAGGCGCAGGGGTCGAAACCGCCCATCCAGGCGCTCGCCGATCGGGTAGTGCGCGTTTTCGTCCCCGTCGTGCTGGGGCTGGCCGCGCTCACGTTCGGGGCGTGGATGCTCGTCGGGCCGCAGCCTCCCCTGACGTTCGCGTTGGTGGCCTCCGTCTCGGTCCTCATCATCGCGTGCCCGTGCGCGATGGGAATCGCCACCCCCATCTCGGTGATGGTCGGCACCGGTCGCGCGGCGGAGCTGGGCGTCTTCGTGCGCGAGGGCGAGGCGCTGCAAGCCTTTCAGGAAGCCGACGTGATCGCCTTCGACAAGACGGGCACGCTCACCGAGGGCCGCCCGGAACTGACGGACGTGCGCACCGCCGAGGGCTTCAGGAAAAACGAGGTGCTCTCGCTCGCGGCGGCGGTGGAGACACGCTCGGAGCACCCGATTGGCAAGACCATTGTCCGCGCGGCGGAGGAGCGTGCGTTGGATGTGTCGGAGCCGGAAGGCTTTGAAGCCGTCGCCGGGCACGGCGTCACGGCGCACGTGGACGGAAGGCAGGTGGCTGTCGGCGCGGCGCGTTACATGAAAAAGCTCGACGCCGCCCCCGCGCCGCGCCCCGACCGCACGGGAGAAAGCACTCTTGGGGGGCTCTCTGAGAAAGCCGACGCGCTGGCAGCGGAAGGCAAGACGCCGCTCTTCGCCGCCGTCGACGGACAACTCGCGGCGCTCCTGGCCGTGGCCGACCCGATCAAGGACGGCACGCCCGCGGCCGCCCGTGCGCTCCACGCGCTCGGGCTCGATGTTGCCATGATTACCGGCGACGCGCGGGCGACGGCCGAGGCGATTGCCCGGCAGCTCGGCATCGACGACGTCGAAGCGGAAGTCCTCCCCGAAGGCAAGGTGGACGCAGTGCAGAAGCTCCAGCAGCAGGGCGCCCAGACCGTTGCCTTCGTGGGCGACGGGATCAACGACGCGCCGGCGCTGGCGCAGGCCGACGTGGGGTTGGCCATCGGCACGGGAACGGACGTGGCCATCGAGGCCGGCGACATCGTGCTGATGTCCGGCGAGATGGGCGGCGTGCCGAAGGCGCTTCGCCTCTCGCAGGCCACGCTCAGAAACATCAAGCAAAACCTCTTCTGGGCCTTCGCCTACAACGTGACGCTCATTCCCGTGGCCGCCGGTGTGCTCTACCCGTTCTTCGGATTGCTCCTTTCCCCGGCGCTGGCGGCCGGGGCGATGGTCTTTTCAGATCTCTTCGTGATCGGCAACGCGCTGCGGCTGCGCCGCTTCCGCCCGCCGGAGGTCGCCGCCCCGCGCGCGCCCGCCGGCGGCGGCAGCGGTCGTGCCGTGAGCGAGGCTTCAGGCCGCGACCCCCTTTCCGAAAGACGCCGCGCCCCCGGCGACGGGCTGCCGGCCGAACCTTCGCTCCCTTCTCCCGACCGCCCCGACGAACCCATGAGTGACGACGCCCAGACGACCACCTTCGAGATCGACGACATGCATTGCGAGCATTGCGTCGCCTCGGTCCGCGAGGCACTGGCAGGCGTGGACGGCGCCGAGCCGGAGACGGTCGAG
>PXTS01000016.1:0-14064 GCA_003022485.1 Bacteroidetes bacterium QS_8_68_28 | reverse complement strand
ACAAACCACAAACCCCGAACTCATGACTGCCACTGAAACCGACGTGCCGGGCGTGCGCCTCATCGAGCCGGTGCGCTACACCGACGCGCGCGGTTCGTTTATGGAGGCGTGGCAGCAGGATCGATACTGTGAGGCCGGCCTCCCCGCCGGCTTTGTGCAGGACAACCTTTCCTTTTCGGAAAAAGGCGTGCTGCGCGGCCTGCACTACCAGCACCCCCAGGCGCAGGGCAAGCTCGTGAGCGTGCTTCGCGGTGCGGTCTTCGATGTGGCTGTGGACCTGCGCCCGTCCTCGTCGGTCTTCGAGGAATGGACCGCCCACCGCCTCTCGCGCGAGAACGCGCGCCAGCTTTACGTGCCCGAGGGCTGCGCGCACGGCTTCCTTGCGCTCACCGGCGCGCTCGTTCACTACAAATGCACCGCGCCCTACGCGCCGGACTGCGAGCGCGCTCTCGCCTGGGACGACCCGGCGCTGGGCATCGACTGGCCACTCGAAGCGGCAGGGGGTGCGCCCGTGCTTTCCGAGAAGGACGCCGCTGCCCCACGCCTTGCCGACATGCCTGACGAGGCGCTCCCGGGCACGGAACGAACGCGAAGTGCGAGAGTGTAGTCTCCACACGGAGAAGGCGTTGCTGTCACGTTGCTTTTTGCCGCCGACAGGCGCCCTCGACCCGTGAGCAGTAGGCACGCCTTTTCGAGCAACGCCTTTCGAGCAACGCCTTTCGGGCGCGCCCCGCCGCCATTCTGAACAGACCGGGCTACGCACTTCACCGAACGTTCCCGCTTCCTTCGTCGTCCCGGCGCGCGCTGCCCGCTGCTCGCCCGCCATTCCCTGCCCGTAGCAGTAGGAAGAGCGTAGCGCCATGAACGGACACGTCCTCGTGCTCAACCAGGACTATAGCGCGCTGACGGTGTGCAGCGTCGAGCGCGCCGTCGTCTTGATGCATTTGCAAAAAGTGCATCTCGTCGAGGCGGTGCCGGGCAAGGAAGTGCGCTCCCCGAGCGTGGAGGTCCCGTGGCCCAGCGTCGTGCGCCTCAAGGCGTACGTGAACGTGCCCTACAAGCGCGTCATGCTCTCGCGCAAAAACGTCCTGCGGCGCGACGCGCACACCTGCCAGTACTGCGGTTCGGGCAAGCGCCTGACCATCGACCACGTGATGCCCAAGTCGCGCGGCGGGGGCGACACCTGGGAGAACCTCGTGACCGCCTGCGTGCCCTGCAACAACCGCAAGGGCGACTCGACCCCCGAAGAGGCGGGCATGGAGCTGGCGCGCGAACCGTTTCGCCCCAGCCACGTCATGTTCATCCGCGATTCCGTCGGCGACGTGGACGAGGCGTGGAAGCCGTATCTGTTTCTCGCGTAGCGAGAGTGAGTAGTGAATGGCGAGTGGTGGATGGTTTCCCCAAGGGGAGAAGCACACGACTTGCCGAGATCTCCTACTCACTATTCTCCACTCCCTACTCCCCCGCCATGAACTCCCCCCGCTGGGTCGCGCGCGTGCTGTGGCTCGTGCCGGCGTTTCTGGCCTTCATCTGCGCGCAGCAGGTGTGGGCCGCTTACACGCTGGGGCAGACGATCCAGAAGGGCACGCCCACCGTGGCCGAGGTCGTGGAGCTGCACCAGGAAAACCGCGTGGACGTGACCTACGATCACATGCGCCTGCGCGTGGACCTGCCCGAGGGCGAAAACGGCGGCAACGGCGGGGCGCTCCGGACGGGCCAGATGTCGGTCCCGCACACGCTCGCCCCGCTTCTGCAAGATAAAAAGCGCCTGAAGGTGTTCGTGCGGCCCGGGGCGGTGCAGGAGGTGGTCGTGCGCGAAGAAGCGCGCGCGAGCGGCGCGTCCATCGGGGCTACGCAACAGCGCCTGGCGGTGGTCAACGCGGCGATGAGCGGCGTCGCGGCGCTGATCTTCGGGATCGGCGTCTTCTGGTGGAACCGATACCTGCGTCGCCGGGGGGACCCCGCCGCCGAGCAGGCCGGCCGGCGCGAGGAGGATTACTCCGCCGGCCGCCGCGTGCGCGAGGGCGAGTAAGGAGAGGGCAAGTAAGGAAGCGCGTGGCGAGGCGGAAAGAAATGTCGCGCGCCAGGGACTAATGCGATGCTTCGACCCGCTCGACGCTTACGCCGCGTTCCCGGGCTGCCTCGGCGAGGGCGCGCTGAAGCGCCTGCAACCGCTCCTCCGAGAGCCGGGAAACGTACAGGTGCATTGGCCCCCCGAGGGCGCGGTGCAGTACGACGCCTTCCGGATCCAGTTCGACGCGCTCGAGGTCGCTCCAGGCCACGCGGCGCTTGGCCTGGTAGGCCCGCCGGCGAACGGCGAGCCCGTCCCCGTCGATTTGAAAATAGGGCCGCTGCCGAAACGTGAAGCGGTAGACCAGCCAGCCGTCGAGGGCCACGCCGAGACCCAGCCCCAGCGCCAGCAGGAGCGCGCACCCGGCCATCAAGAAACGCGGAAGCGGCGAGCGCCCCGGTTCGTGAAAGCCGAAGCGCTCGTGCGTCTCGGCTTGCGCGTCGAGGTAGAAGGTAGCCTCCTCCCCGCGCGTAGTGGCGCCGTCTCGGTCGGGAGGGGCGTTGCTCATGCGGCGGAGGGGTCAGCCGGGGTAGACGGGGACGCCGCGGGCGCGGGCGGTGTCGGCGAGGTGCTCGGTGAGGCGGTGGGCCGTGTCGCCAGGAAGTGCGTCGAAGCGTAGGTGCATCGTCGGCGCGTCGCCCGTGCGGTGGAGGCGCGCGCCTTCCAGCTCGAGGTCGAGGCGCGCCAGCTCGCCCCAGTCCACGGTGTGCTTCGCGGAGAGGGGCGCCAGGCGGAAGGTCAGCCCGCGCTCGGAAAGGCGCAAAACGGACGCCGCCGCCAGAGGTGCAGCGCGCGGGCGAGGAGCACGAGGCCGACAGCGAGCGTCAGCCACCACCAGCCCGCCGCACCCGCTGCGTAGAAAAGGGCCGTCGCACTCCCGGTGGCCAGCACGCCGCCGATCCCGAAGAATGCGACCCGCCGCACGGAGGCGTATCGCAGGCGGCGTAGGTTGCGCGCGGGCCGGTTCCAGACGAGCCGCGGAACCGTCGCTTCGAGCGAAAAGGTCGTGGCCTCGGAGGACATGGCGTTGCTGGCGTTTTCGACAGAGCAACACGCGCTCCTACGCACGCCCCGAGCGTTGCGTTCGCAGGCGGCGGGGCCAGCTGGAGCCCGGCGGCCCACCATCAGCGCTCGAAGCGGACGGGCACTTCTCGGTCGGACGCCTTCGCCAGCGCCCGGCGGAAGGCTCGCGTGGCCTCTTCGGGCGCCTCGTCCGCGAGCTCCACGGTGATTTTCACGGGTGCCGGCTCCTCGTGGTCGAAACGGAGGCTGTGGTACGTCCCGCGGTAGCGGTCGGGCAGCGCGTCGGTGAAGCGCCTTATCTTCTCAACGGCTTCTTCGGCGTTTTTGGTCGTTTCTTCGGCCGTGTCATGAGCGGCCACCGGCGTGGCTTTTCGAGCGGGCTCGCCGATGCTGCGGACCGGAACGGACCCGTCCAGGTGCGCGCTAAGCTTTTGAAAGCCTCTTCCAGCGAAGGGACGGACGAGACCTCCACGAGGGTACAGCCGGAGCGATATGGGCCACGCTGGGGCTTGCGCTGCGCGGACGGCGCGTTGCCGCCTCCCCCCGGCCGTCCGTCTTCAGAGCATCCGCCTTCAGAAGACGCGGTGGTAGATGTCGGCGAGCGCCAGCTCCACGCCGAGCACGCTCAGCGTCGCGTCCATGTCGCGCACGACGTGGCGAGTCCACGACGCCTCCCCGTTGCGGACGTACTGCCGCACCTGCGGGGCCTCCGTCTCCACGAGCCAGCACGCGCGGAGGCTCTCGATCTCGAGGTAGCGGTCCAGCTTCCAGGTGCGGTCTCGCTCTTTCGTCGAAGGGCTCAAGACCTCCACCAAGAGCTCCGGATTCAAAAGCGAGGGCGGGTCTTCGTTGGAAACCTCCGGTTCCCCGCAGAGCGCGACGACGTCGGGGTAGGTGTAGCTCCCGCCGGCGCGGACGCGCATGTCGGACTGGAAGACGTCGCAGTCCCGATCTCGGAGCCGGATGTTGAGCGTTGTGGAAATGTCCGCGCTGATCCGGTTGTGCTCCAGGCTCGCGCCGGCCATCATGTAGGCGCGTTCGCCGTCGTACTCGAAGCGCGCCTCTTCGGCGTCTTCGTCCAGGTGCAGGTACTGCCGCCGGATCAGCCGCGAGCCGGGCGGGGCCTTGACGAGGTCCATGACGCGAGGAGCTTTTGGGAAACGTCTCCACCGGCGGGGAGCTCGCGTACCTTCCGCCGGCCCGGATTGATCCGGTGCGCGCTGGGCGGCGGGACGCGCCATCAGTCGTAGCGGTAGCGGTGCGCGACGGCCTCCGGATCGACGCCCAGCAGGTAGCGCGTCCAGAGCACGAGGTTCTGGAGCTGCCGGCGGAGCGGTCCTTCGCGCTCGAAGCGGCGCGCGGCGGTGGTCACGGCCATCGGCAGATAGCGAAAGCCGCCGTTTTCGTCGGTGAAGTGGTGCAGGCGGCCGGCCAGTTCGAGGTCCTCGAAGATCGGCCAGTCGGGGTAGCCGCCGATTTGTTCAAAAACGTCGTGCCGCACGAAGAGGCCCCGGTCGCCGTAGCAGAAGCGCCGCCAGCGCAGGCGCGTGGCCCAGGCGTAGAAGCGCAAAAGCGGCCCTTCGCGGTCGAAGCGCAGCCGAAAGGTGCCCGCCCGGACGCCCGGCTCGGCCAGCGCCCCGCGCACCGCCGCGAGCGCGCCTTCCGGCAGCGTCGTGTCGGCGTGGAGGAAAAGCAGCACGTCGCCGCGAGCGCGGGCGGCCCCGGCGTTCATCTGGCGCGCGCGCCCTTTCGGCGCGGCAATGACGCGGGCCCCCTCCGCTGCCGCCCGGGCGGGCGTGGCGTCGGTCGATCCGCCGTCGGCGACGACCACCTCCAGCGGCCCTTCCTGCCGTTGCCCCGACCGGATCGTGCGTTCGACGTAGCCCGCCTCGTTGAGCGCAGGTACGACGATGGAAACGGTTCGCGGTTCCGCGTTGGGGGTTTGGGATTTTTGGGGGGGCGTTCGCCTCTGCATAGCTTCGTGCGTTTCTACCAGAGGAACTCCAAACTCGCAACCGCTAAACCGCGAAGCCTACCAAAACATCAGCTTCATGCAGAAGACCGAGCCGCCGGACTTGAGGAACTCGCCCGTTTCGAGCTCGACGGGCGTGAAGCCGCCGGCCACCAGTTGCTCGGTGGTCACGTCGCAGCCGCGCTGGATGAGGACGTGCTCCCCGTCGGGGCAGTGGGCGTTGCAGGCGAAGCCCTCGCGCGCCTCGACGGCGGGCACCTCGATAGTGTTTTCGAAAAACTGCCGGACGAGCGCGCGGCCCTTTTCGGTAAAGGCGCCGGGGTAGACCAGCGCGGTCTGCTCGTCGAGCGGGCAGAGGCACGTGTCAAGGTGGTAGAAGTCCTCGTCGGCCAGCTCCAAGAGCACCACCGGCACGCCCAGCATCTCCGAGAGGGCGTCGTAGACCTTGGGAGCGGTGCGGAAGCCGTGCCCGCCCCACAGCAGGTGCCGCCCGGGGTGCCAGAGCGCGTCGCCCATGCCCTCGAAGTGCCCGTCCACCTGATCGGAGAGTTCGCGCACGTCGTAGCCGTGCTCGCTAAAGAAGCCGGCGTAGTAGGGCACCTCCTCGCGGCGCTCCTCGGCGCGCATCCGGCTGAGGACCACGCCGCGCCGCCCGGCTTCGGGGGGACCCTCGCGCGGGTCCAGGTAGGGAAGCGTCTGGTTGGCGCAGAAGACCATGTCCGGCAACCCGGCGGCCCCGTCGGTGACGTGCACGTCGAGGTCCAGGGCATCGTAGGTTTCGCGCACGGCCTCCCACTGGCGCAGCGCCTCCGTTTTGTCTACCGTGCCCGCCTTCCCTTCCATGTGCGGGTTGATGGCGTACTCCACGCCGAAGTAGTCGGGCGTGGTGAGGAGCACGTTGCCCGGGCGCTCCTGGCGGGGGCGGTCGGCCAGGGCGAAGTCGAGGTCGTCGGGACGGCGGTAGATCATGGAAGAGCGGCGGAAGCGCGGGCAGTGAGAGCAAAAAGCGGGCGGGCCTCTACGCGGTCCCCGCTCGCATTTATAGTATTGAGTGAGCGCGAGAGGGCTGTAAAACTCTCGGCTTCAGCCGGGAGATATACGGACTCTCTCGCGGGGCTTGGGCGGAACAATTTGCTTGCCTAAAGGTCCGATTTGTTGTCATACCGATAGCCAAGGGTGACGCTATTTGCTTTTGAGAACCTGTACCGTTGGACTGACGGGAGCACCGAAAGGTGCTAATGTCTGCGGAGGACACGTAAGACTTCGGTCCGCCTCTGCTAAACCGAAAGGTGAAAGCACGCGAATGATCGGGAGCTGGTCCTGTGAAACAGAAAGTCTTTTCCATGAGGAAGAATCCCCTCGGGTTCACCCGAGGGGAGAAGTCAACCGTCGTTCTTCTCCGTCGGGAAAGAAAATCAGGCCGCTGCGGTTTGCCGTCCGCAGTTTGCCGTCTCGGTTCAAAAATCAAAAGTCGCGGCGCACGAACCGCCGGCCCGCCTCCAGGTAGAGTAGCGTGCCGACGACGGCGGTGGAAATGACCGCTTCCCAGCGCGTCACGGGACTGCCGTGCAAAAGCTGCCCGGCCACGTAGCCGATCTCCGCGAAGTTGGGAACCAGGTAGTACAGGGCGTCGAAAGCGAGGTCGCCCGTGTCGCTGAGCGCCCGATGAATCGACGCGCGCGCGGCCAGGAAGGGGGAGACGAAGATGGCCGCGCCGTAGGCCACGATCAGCGCCAGGGCCGTACTCTCCGTCCACACTGTCACCAGTGCGATGATGCCGTAGAGAATGGCGAACATCCCGACCAGGATGAGGATCGAGAGCAAGAACTTGGCGTTCCACACCCCGATTTTGATGGAAAGCACCAACCAGACGGCCCCGAAGAGGTAGGCCGCCAGCACCGTTACCATCAGCAGCACCCCCAGCACGTGCCCGCTGAAAAGGCGCATCCGGCTCATCGGTTTGGAGAGAAGCAGGTCGATGTGCCCGTCTTCCAAGAGGCGTGCAAAGAGCGGCGCGGCGGAGAACAGCCCCAGCAAGATGACGATCCAGTAGGCCGCCTGCGAGACGACCATCTGCGCGACGAGCGTGAACTGCATGAAGCTCGTCATGGAGCTGAAGCCGCCGCCTTGCGCGTCGCTTTCGTTCGGCTCGGCACGCCGCGACATCTCGGGGTCCGGCGTAGCCGTGTCGCGGGCCGCGCGGGTGCTGTCGGCGAAGACCGACGTATCGGCGGGCGCGGCGCCCGTGGCGTCGGCGGGAACGGTGGCGCTTCCGCCCTGAGAGGTGGCCACCTCCCCCCCGAAGAGGCGCAGCGCCGAGATGCCGCCCTCGACCTCTTCAACGTTCATGAACAGCATCAGCACGACCCACGTGAGCGTGCTGACCACGAAGAGGCCGATGATGATCTTCTTGGCCCACAGCTCGCGGAACGTGAGGTACAGCAGGCCGCGCAACTTGTGCATCGCCCGGAGGGAAGGAGGAAAGGGAAAGCGGGAGAGGGCTGGGAAAAAGGAAGGCTATTGGCGAACCTCTTCTTCCTTCTCCTTTGCCGCTTGCCCACGGCTCACCACGTCGATGAAGTAGTCTTCGAGGGGCTGGCGCTTCGGCGTGATGGACTCCAGCTCCACGCCGCCGGCGCGCAGGCGGTCGAGCACGTCATTGAGGTGGGCGCGGCTGTCGACGGTGACGCGGTAGCGGTGCGTGTCGGCGGGCGCGGCCTCGCCGTTGGTGCGGGCGCTCGGGCCGGCGGCGTCCTCTAAGGCAGCGGTGAGGACGCCTTCGGAGAGCGCGCCGAGCGTCTCCTCGGGCACGGGCGTGGCGCGCAGGTCGTAGACGTGCTCGTCCTGGGTGAGGCCTTCGATGGTGCCCTCGCGCACGAACTTGCCTTCGTTGAGGATCGCCACGCGCGAGCACACCTGCTCGACCTCACTGAGGAGGTGGGAGTTCAAAAAGACGGTTGTGCCCTCGCGTTGCAGTTCCACGAGAATGTCACGGATCTGGCGGCGGCCCACCGGGTCCACCCCGTCGGTCGGCTCGTCGAGGAAAAGCAGGCGCGGGCGCGAGAGGAGCGCCTGCGCCAGCCCCGTGCGTTGGAGCATCCCTTTCGAGAAGGTCTTGATCTTGGCGTCGGCGGCCTCGGCCATGTTCACTTTTTCGAGCAAACCGGGGATGCGCTCTTTGCGCTCCGCCGGGGGCACGCCGCTGAGCGCGCCGTAGGTGTGGAGCACTCGGCGCGCGGAGAGGAAATCGGGGAAGCGGTGGTTTTCGGGCAGGTAGCCCGCGGGCCGGCGTGCGCGCGCCTCGCTGGCAGGCACGCCAAAGAGCCGAGCCTCCCCGGCGGTCGGGTGCACGATCCCCAGCAGGCTTTTGACGAGGGTCGTCTTGCCCGCGCCGTTGGGGCCGAGCAGGCCGAAGATCTCGCCGGGGGCCACCTCCAGCGACACGCCCTGGAGCGCCTCGACGGTGCGCTTTTTGAACACCCCGTTGCGGTAGGTCTTGGCGAGGTCGCTTGCGGCGACGGCGGGGACGTCGGCGGGCGGCGCGTCGTTGGGCATGGCGGGGGAGGAAAAGCGGGAAGAAAAAGCGCTGTGCCGTCGTTTTCGGGCTGCGCACCGGTTCGTGGAATCGCCTGCTCCGGGCCTTCGCCAAGGCTGGGCCTTTACATCAAAAAACGAAGCGCACCGGCGCGGTGCAAGATTCCAGCCCGTCCGCTCCGAAAAACCGTCGGCGAGCGCCGGCCCCATTCGCAGTCGCTCACCCGCCCGTTAGCCGGTGCTCTCGGAGGGGCGCTTCGCGCCGGGGCAGCGCGCGGGTCGCCTGGCTGCCCCGCTGCCCGTGTGGCGCGCGTGGTCGATTGGAGAGATTGCTGAAGACGCGCAGCAAAGCTCCGCAGGGCACCATCATCGGCTCCCCCCTGCTCCGGCGGCAGCGCCCCTTTGAGCCGCACGCCGATTTGCGCGCTTTGGTCCGCGACCAGCGCTCCCCGCCCGTGGAGGCGACTTCAGCGGTCCGAAAGGACCTCCACGCCCGGCAGCGCCTCACCCTCCAGGAACTGAAGCATCGCCCCGCCGCCGGTGGAGAGGTGACTGATGTCATCGGCGAAGCCCATTTGCGAGAGCGCCGCCGCCGAGTCGCCCCCGCCGGCCACCGTGTAGGCACCGTCATCGGTGGCATCGGCGACCGCCTGGGCGACCGCACGCGTGCCCCCTGCAAAACGCTCCTGCTCGACGACGCCCATTGGTCCGTTCCAGGCCACCGTCTGCGCCCGGCGGATCGCTTCGCCGTAGCGCTCGGCGGTCGCGGGGCCGATGTCCACGCCCATCTGGCCGTTCGGAAGGGCGCCCTCGACGGGCTGGTGCTCGGCCTCGTCGTCCAGGCCCGAGGCGGCGACGTGATCCTCGGGCAACAGCAACGGGTCGCCGGCGTCCGCCAGCAGGCGCTCGGCGTCGCCCACGCGGTCGTCTTCGACCAGCGAGTCGCCGACGTTGCGCCCCTGGGCTCGCATGAACGTGTAGCTCATGGCCCCGCCGATCAGCAGGCGGTCGGCCACGCCCAGCAGGCGCTCGATCACGCCGAGCTTGTCGGAAACCTTCGCTCCGCCAAGCACGGCGACGAACGGCGAGGCGGGCTCCTCTACGAGGCGGCCCAGCGCCTTTAGCTCGCGCTCCACGAGGCGGCCCATCGCGGCGGGCCGGCCGTCGTCAAGTTGCATCGCGCGCGCCGCGCCGACGGTGGAAGCGTGCGCGCGGTGGACGGCTCCGAAGGCGTCGCCGACGAACACGTCCCCCAGTGCGGCGAGGGCCTCGGCGAAGGCGTCCGAGTTGGCCTTTTCGCCGGGAGCGAAGCGCGTGTTTTCCAGCAGCACCACGCCGCCGCCGGTGAGCTGCTCGATGACCGCCTCGGCCTTCTCGCCGACGGTTTCTTCGCAGAAGTGGACCGGGCGGCCCAGGAGTTCTTCGAAGCGCTCGGCCACTGGGCGCAGGCTCAGGCTCGCGTCGCGCTCCCCGCCCGGGCGGCCCAGATGGCTCATCAAGATCGCCTTCGCGCCGGTCTGGGTGATCCGTTCGACGGTCGGGAGCGCCGCGCGCAGGCGCAGGTCGTCGGCCACGCGGGGCTCGCTGCCGTCCGCGCCGCCTTCGAGCGGGACGTTGAAGTCCACGCGCGTCAGCGCGCGCTGGCCTTCGGTAAGCGCGCCGTTGGAAAGAAGATCGTCGAGCGTCCGTTTAGGCATGGTTTGGTAGATGGTGGAGGGTTCGCTCCGCTCGGTGGGGGATGGTCCTCAAATCGCAGGCGACGTCAGCGCTACGAGACCTATTCACCCCTCACTACTGACCATCCCCCAAGCGAAGCGCGAGGTCCACCATGCGGTTGGCAAAGCCCCACTCGTTGTCGTACCAGCCCAGGACCTTCACCTGGCGGCCCTGCGTCATCGTCGAATCGGCGTCGAAGATGCAGGAGTGCGGGTTGTGCACGATGTCTTTCGAGACGAGGGGCGCCTCGCTGTACTGGAGGATGCCGTCCATGTCACCGTCGGCGTTTTCGCGGAAGGCGGCGTTTACGTCCTCGGCGCTCGCGTCGCTTTCGAGCTGGACGGCCAGGTCGGTGATCGAGCCGACGGGGATAGGCACGCGCATGGCCATGCCGTCGAGCACGCCGTCGAGTTCCGGCAGCACCAGCCCGATGGCCTGCGCGGCCCCGGTGGAGGTCGGGATGATGCTTTCGGCAGCGGCGCGGGCGCGACGCAGATCCTTCGTGCCGGGGCCGTCGAGGATGTTCTGGCTGGCGGTGTAGGCGTGCACGGTCGTCATCACCCCGCTCTCGATGCCGAAGGCGTCGTTGAGCGTCTTCGCCAGCGGGGCCAGTGAGTTGGTCGTGCAGCTGGCGTTCGAGACGATGTCCTCCGCGCCGGTCAGGTCGTCGTCGTTGGCCCCCAGCACGAAAGTGGGCACGTCGTCGCTCTTGGCCGGAGCGCTGATGACGACCTTCTCGGCGCCGGCCTCGAGGTGGGCGCTGGCCTTCTCGTGAGTGCGAAAGAGCCCCGTCGATTCGACCACCACGTCGCAGCCGAGGGAGCCCCACGGCAGTGCGGCGGGGTCTTTCTCGCTGAAGACGCGAAACGAGTTCCCATCGATGGTGATTTCGTCCTCGCCGCTGCGGGAGACGTCGCCGGGATAGGTGCCCTGGGCGGAGTCGTACTGGAAGAGGTGCGCCAGCGTCTCCGCGTCGGTCAGGTCGTTGATGCCGACCACGTCGATGTCGAGGGATTCGCCGGCCTGCCTGCGTTCAAGAATGGAGCGCAGGACGAGCCGCCCGATGCGCCCGAAGCCGTTGATGCCGAGGGTAAGAGCCATTGTTCGAAAGAGAGAAAGAAAAGGAAAGACCGCACGCGTGCAATTCGCTTTGTAGACGTATCGCTTTCTAAACGTAGCCGACGCCGCGCAGGATGGAAATGCCCGGCCGGGCTGTGGCCGTGCAATATTGGTAAAAACTTCGGCAGAAGGAAGGGGCCCGCGTTCCCGTCGGGGCCTCCGGTCCGGAAACGAACCGCCCCGGCTGCGTGTTGAGCACCGGTACCGCAGACTGAACGTTCCTCGCCAACGACGGGAGACCGAGCACCGGCGAAGACTAAAAACCAAAAATCCAAACATGGCCTCCGTCTTTGACACCTCCAGCCGGTCGGAGCGCAAGCAGCAGCGCCAAGACCGGCTCGTCACCCTGTACGCGCGGGCGTGGCAGTTTTTCGACCAGAACAGCGGGCTCGTCTACGGCGCGCTGGCCGCGCTGGTGGCCCTGGTGCTGGGCATTGCCGGGTACCTCTACTACCAAAACCAGCACCTGGGCGCGAGTGAGGGCCAGGCCGGCCTCCTGAAGGTTGCCGAGGACTACGGCTCCACCCCCGCCGGTAACCTCGCGCGCCTGATGGCCGCCGACGCCTACTACAACACCGACCAGCCGGACAAGGCGCTTGACATGCTGGCGGACTTCGAGGCGAGCGAGACGCTCTACGGCGCCGGGGCCCGAGCGCTCGAAGCGACCATCCACGAAGACCGCGAAAATTTCGCGCAGGCTGCCGAGCTGTATCTCGACGCCGCCGAGCTGTCCCCCACTGAAGAAAGCGCGCCGAACTACCTCATCAACGCCGGGCGCAACTTCGAGGCTGCCGGCGACTACGACGCCGCCCTCGATGCCTACCGCCGCGTCGAGGAAGACTACCCCGACGCCGACGCCGCCAGCGAGATCCCGCGTTACATCGCCCGCGCGAAGGCCCGCCGGCAGGGCGGTTGAAGGTTGAGATTCTTCGACCCGAGGCCACTGGAGCCTGTGTGAGCGCACCGACCGATGTGAGCGCACCGCTACGATACGGCCCGGCAGGGCGGATGAGGCGCCCCGCAATCGCCCGGCACCCGGCGACCAATCCAAAGTCTGCCCTCCAAAGTCCGCCATCCAAAATCCAAAATCCGAGATGCCTACGGTTCTGGTCGTAGACGACGAAGCGTCGATCCGGCGCACCCTCCGCGAGATCCTCGAATACGAGGACTACGAGGTCGTCGACGCCGAGGACGGCCAGGAGGCCCTCGACAAGCTGCGCTCCGACCCCTACGACCTGGCGCTCGTGGACGTGAAGATGCCCGAGCCCGACGGCATGGAGGTCCTGCGCACCGCCGCCGACGAGATGCCCGAGCTGCCGGTCGTCATGATTAGCGGCCACGGCACCATCGAGACGGCCGTGGAGGCCACCAAGCTGGGCGCCTTCGACTTCATCGAGAAGCCGCCGGACCTGAACCGCCTGCTGGTGACGGTGCGCAACGCCCTCGATCGAGGCGAGCTGGAGGTGCAGAACCGCCGGATGCGCCAGACCCTCGCCGAGAAGCAGGACGGGGAGCTCACGCCCATCATCGGGGAGAGCGAGCCCATCGAGAAAATCACCTCCACCATCCACCGCGTGGCGCCGACGGAGGCGCGCGTCCTCATCACCGGCGAGCACGGCACCGGCAAGGAGCTGGTCGCCAAGTGGGTGCACCACCTCTCCGAGCGCGAAGAAGGGCCGATGGTCGAGGTCAACTGCGCGGCCATCCCCAGCGACCTGATCGAAAGCGAGCTCTTCGGCCACGAAGAGGGCTCGTTCACCGGCGCGACCGAGCAACGCACCGGCAAGTTCGAGCAGGCCCACAAGGGCACGCTCTTTCTGGACGAGGTCGGCGACATGAGTCTCGCGGCACAGGCGAAGGTCCTGCGCGTCCTCCAGGAAGACAAGATCCAGCGCGTGGGCGGCGACAAGGCCATTCCCGTGGATGTGCGCGTCGTGGCGGCCACCAACAAGGACCTCCAGGCGGAAATCGAGGCGGGCAACTTCCGCGAAGACCTGTATCACCGCCTGGGCGTCATTCTCATCAACGTGCCCCCGCTTCGGGAGCGCCGCAGCGACATCCCGCTCATCACCGAGCACTTCGCCGTGCAGAGCGTCCGCCGCAACGGCCTGCCGGAGAAACACTTCTCCGAAGAGGCGCTCGAACGGATGAAGGACTACGAGTGGCGCGGCAACGTGCGCGAACTGCACAACGTCGTTGAGCGCCTGCTCATCATGAGCGAGTCCGAGGAGATCACCGCCGCCGACGTGGACCGCTACGTGCGCCCCGGCTCCCCCCCGGCCAACGGGGAGGCGGAGCCTGGCGAGACTGAGCGTGCCGGCGAGACTGAGCGTGCCGGCGAGGCCGCCGCCGAAGACGGTGCCGATGAAGATGAAAAGGGGGACTCCTCTGGCGAAGGCGACGCCGAAAACGGAAGCGCCGACCGGCCCGACGGGGGCGTCGAGGACCTGCTGGCCGAGCACGACGAGTTCAGCGCCTTCCGCGACCGCGCCGAGGAGATTTTCATCCGCCGCAAGCTCAACGAGTTCGAGTGGAACGTCAGCCAGACGGCCGAGGCCATCGGCATCCAGCGCTCGCACCTGTACAACAAGCTCAATAAGTTCGGCATCGAACGCGGCGACTGACGGGG
>PXTS01000015.1 GCA_003022485.1 Bacteroidetes bacterium QS_8_68_28 | reverse complement strand
GTGGCGCGACCTGGTCGGCTACCACACCCGCTTCGGCCCCGTGCGGGAGCTGGTCACGCAAACCGACGACCGCTACGTCATCATGAACGCGGGCGACGAACTGGCGCTCCGCTTCACGGCGCCGCCGCCCCCGCCGGAGGACTGGACGCGCGACTTCGTGCTGGTCAACGACGGCTGGGTCAAAGACGGCGATTACAACACCGGGCACTCCAAGACCGTT
Source organism: Bacteroidetes bacterium QS_8_68_28 (assembly GCA_003022485.1). Taxonomy (GTDB): domain Bacteria; phylum Bacteroidota; class Rhodothermia; order Rhodothermales; family Salinibacteraceae; genus QS-8-64-10. Next base: position 64,947 of record PXTS01000015.1, on the reverse strand, counting down.
CGTCCGTTGCCGTACCACGGCATATCCGGGTACGCCCAGGCGCCGGGCCCGCTGGCGCAGGATTCCGCCTACCAGAAGCACCCCGAAGACTGGCAAACCTACCACACGCGCTACGTGACGCCCCGGCGCTTTCAGACCGCGCTGACGCCGTAATTTGGTAGGGGGTGAGTGGGCGATGGTTGGGGCTCCCCGCCGGCGTTCCAAAGACCCTCTACCCTCTCTCCCTCTCTCGGAGCAACGTCGTTTAACCGGTAGCACAGGCCTTTCGACGAAACAAGACGTTGCGCCATGAAAAAAGGACTGCTGGTTGCGCTTTTCGCGGCACTGTTGGCAACGCCGCTGGTCATCCAGCGCGTGCGAGGCGGCGGCGAGGCGTCGTCATCGGACGGCAGCCTCAGCGCCGAAGCGTCGCTGGAGCGCTACGGCTTTCACCTCCGCGAGGTCTCCGACGAGGCAGGTCTCGACTTCACGCACCAAGCCCCGCAGTTCGACGAGAAGCTCAGCCACATCATGCCGCAGGTCGCCTCGATGGGGGCGGGCGTGTCTGTCGTGGATTTCGACAATGACGGGCGGCCGGACCTCTACGTCACCAACAGCCGGCGCGGAACGGCCAACGCGTTGTATCGCAATCAGGGCGACGGCGCCTTCGAAAACGTTGCCGCCGAGGTGGGGCTGGCGGACGTGAACCGGGTGGGCACGGGCGTCTCGATGGGAAGTGCCTGGGGGGACTACGACAACGACGGCTACGAAGACCTCTTCCTCTACAAGTGGGGCCGACCGGCGATTTTCCACAACGACGGCGGCGACGGGTTCACGCGCGTGCCTCGGAAAAATGCGGGCCTGCCCGACTGGGCCAACGTCAACGCCGCCACCTGGCTCGACTACAACCGCGACGGCCACCTCGACCTCTTCTTCGGCGGCTACTACGCCGAGGACGTGAACCTGTGGGACCTGGAGACCACACGCATCATGCCCACCAGCTTCGAGTACGCGCAGAACGGCGGGCGCAAGTACCTACTGCGCGGGCGCGGCGACGGCACCTTCGAGGACGTGACCCGCGAGGTGCTCGGCCCCGAGTCGGGCCGCTGGACGATGGCTGCCTCGGCGGCGGACCTGACCGGCAACGGCTATCCCGACCTCTTCGTCGCCAACGACTACGGCGTGGACGAGCTGTTTATTAACAAGGAAGGAAAGCGCTTTCAGCCCGCCGGCGAGCAGGCAGGGATCGGCTTTTCGCCGAAGAGCGGAATGAACGTGGCCTTCGGCGACGTGATGAACCAGGGGCGGCAGGGCGTCTACGTGACCAACATCTCCGAGCCGGGCGTCTTGATGCAGGGCAACAACCTCTGGGTGCCGAGCGCGCCGACCGATTCGGCACCGGGGACGGCGGCGGGCGTGCCGCAATACAAAAATCTCGCCGGTGCGATGGGGGTGGAACTCGGCGGGTGGAGCTACGGCGCGCAATTCGGTGACCTCAACAACGACGGCGCGCTCGACCTCTTCATGACCAATGGCTACGTCTCTACGGACAGCGAGGAGAGCTACTGGTACGACTTCTCGCAGGTGGCCGGTGGCAACCGCGCGATTATCGGGGACGCGGCCCACTGGCCGGCGATGGAGGGGCGCAGTCTCTCGGGCGACCAGCGGAGCCGCCTCTGGCTGGGCGACGGGGCGGGACAGTTCCGCGAGGTCGCGCAGGCGGTGGGCGCGGGTCGCCGCCTCGACGGGCGTGCCGTGGCGCTGGCGGACTTCGACCAAGACGGCGCGATCGACGCGGCTGTCGCGCACCAGCGAGGGTCGCTTTTGCTGTACGAAAACCGTGTCGATACCGGCAGCAAGTGGATCGCCTTTCGGCTCGAAGGGCGCGCCAGCAACCGCAGCGCCATCGGCGCGCATGTGACGCTACACTGGAACAACGGACAGAAACAGGTGCAGAGCGTGTCGGGCGGGAGCGGGTTCTGCTCGCAAAACCAGCGGGCGCTCCACTTCGGCCTCGGCACGGGCGCGCAGGTCGAAAAGGCGGTGATTCAGTGGCCCTCAGGCCGCGTGCAGACGCTCGACGCGCCGGCACCGGGCACGGTGCACCCCGTTACCGAGCCGAAGGCGTCCGGGGAGGCGTGATCTCCCATAGAGGCGCCTCTTCTACGACGAAGGGCAAAAACCTCATTCTACTCCTCCTTGACGCCTGTGGAAGGGACGAAATTCAAAGCCACCGTACCGCATCGAATCTGCAACACCCGCCGGTACATGCTCAAAAACCCACTGAGGGGGGAACGGGACCGCAATCCCCCAGCGAACTTGTAGACCATCGGCGGACCCCCCCTTTTTTCGATACTACTCTTCCTTCCCCGTTATGAGCACACGCAAAGGCTACTCGTCGCTCGCGGGCGTGACCCGGTGGTTCGAAGGATTTCGCTACGACCCGCGCTTCACAGCGCCGCTGCTCATCACCGGCATCCTGCTGGCCGGCCACCTCTCCTACGGCATCCTGGAGAGCTACGCGGCGGTGCCGGTGGCCATCGGGACGGCGGTGGTCGCAGAAATGGCACTGAGCCGCATCTTTCGGGGGGAATGGCCGCACCTGGCCAGCGCCTATATCAGCGGCATCAGCGTGGGCATCCTCGTGCGCACGCCGTTTCTGTGGCCGTTCGTGCTGTGCAGCCTGCTGACGATCATGTCGAAGTACGTCCTGCGCTACCGGGGGCGCCACCTGTGGAACCCGTCCAACTTCGGCATCTGCGCGCTCTTCTTTCTGGCGCCTTTCGCAGTGGCGCCGCTGAGCATTCAGTGGGGCAACAACGTCTGGCCGATGCTGGTGATCTGGATGCTCGGGTCGGTGACGCTCTATCGCCTGAAGCGCTTCCACATCTGCGCCGCCTACGTCGCTGCCTTCCTCGTCTTCTCGTTCGTGCGCACGCAATTTACCGGCGCGTCCTTCGTGACCGAGATCGCGCCGATCACCGGGCCGATGTACCAGCTCTTTGTCTTCTTCATGATTACCGACCCGAAGACGACGGTCAGTTCGAAGCGCGGGGAGATGGTCGTGGCCGTAGCCATCGCTTTCGTGGAGATGCTCCTGCGGCTGGGCGAGAGCGTCTACGCACCGTTTTACGCGCTTTTCCTGGTGGGGCCGGCAGCCTTGCTCGTCGAGATGTGGTGGACGGAGCGCTCTGCCGAGGCGGCGCCCGCTTCTGAAGACCCCCCTTCCCAGGAGCAGCCCGCCCCCGAAGGCGACGCCGTCCCGCGCAGCGCGCGAATCAGTGAGCAGTTTTGAGAAAGAACGGCGGACCGAGGCAGACGGCGGACCGAGGCAGACGGCGGACCGAGGCAGACGGCGGCCCTTCAGCCTGCAACCGCCTGCGCCGGAGTTCTCCATGCTCCCTTTCTCCGGCCGCCCCTTCGCAAACCCATGTCCTACATCCCGCTTTCCGACGGCGTCCCCGGCATTCCGGCTACGTCGCGTGGCCGTCACGGCGCGTCGCCGGAGTCCTTGCGCGTGCGCTCGGTGATCCAGCCGGCGATGCGCTGGAGCGCCTTCGGGGCGATGGTCGTTTCGATCCGGCGATACGCGCTCGGCAGGCCCGTCTCGGCAGGCTGAAAGAGGTGGTTCAGGCCCGGCAGCACCTCGACGGTGGCGTCGGCGTTGCCGGAAAGGGCCTCGCGGAGCGGAGCCGCGTTCTGCCGGGGCGGTACCTGGAGGTCGTTCGCCCCGTAGAGCGCGAGCACGGGCGCGTCCACCTTGCGCAGCGCCGGGCGCGGGTCGTGGTCCACGAAGTAGCGGAACCAGGGCGCGGTGTACTGCTGGATCTGAGCCTCGATGGTTTCCTGGCTCTTCTGCCGTTCGCCGAGCACCCGGCGAATCTGCGTCGCCGCCTCTGCGGAGTCTGGCGCCTGCGCCACGGCCGAGAGGAGCCGGTCCTGCGCGGTGCGGATGGAGTCGAGGGTGGCCGGGGCGGCGCCCTGCGCTTCGGCGATGCGTGCGCTTTGCTCCAGGAGGAGGGCTTTCCCGGGCACGCCCGGCGCCCCCATAAGCACGAGGAAGTCCACCGTGCTGGAGCGCGCCGCGATCATCGGTGCCACGATTCCGCCTTCGCTCCACCCGATGAGACCAACCTTCCCGAGATCATTGCGTTGCCGCAGAAGGTCGAGCCCGGCGCGCACGTCGGCGGCGAGGTCCTCGGTAGTGGCCCCGGCGAAGGTGCCCGACGATTCGCCCACGCCGCGCTCGTCGTAGCGCAGTACCGCCACGCCGCGCCGCGTGAGGGCGTCGGCCAAGACGTGCAGCGTTTCGTGGCCGGCCACGCGCCCGTTGCGATTCTGCGGCCCGCTCCCGCTGATGAGCACGACCGCCGGGGGCGGGCCTTCGCCCTCGGGCCTCGTGAGCGTGCCGGCGAGCTCCACACTGCCAGCGTTGCTCTCGAAGCGCACGTCCTCGGTTTCGTAAGGGAAGGGCGGTTCCGGCGTCTGCGGGCGGGCGGGAGCGGTCGTATCGCTCGACTCCGGCGCGCCTCGTTCGAGCACGAGCGGGACCGTGACGCCGTTCTGTTTCCACGTGCCGTCGATGGAGCCGCTCCGGGTGCGTGCCCCCTCAAAGACGCCGCCGATTGCGCCGACCACCAGCCGGAGGGAGTCCGCCGTGGCGCGCGCGTTACTGACCGGGATGCCGCTGGCGTTCTGCTGGGGCACGTCCATCGTGGCCGTGAGGGCGCCGTCCTTGCCACGCTTCAGGCGGAAGATGGCCGTAAGCTGCTGCCCGCCGACCTCGATGGTGCCGTGCCAGGGGCCTTCCGGTGCGGGCGGCGGCTCCTGCGCGTGGGCAGCGGGCAATGCAACAGACGAAAAAAGCGCAGCGAGCAACGCAGCGACGCGAAAGGCAGTTGAGGTCATAGGAAATGGGGGAAGATGGGGAAGAGGCAGAATCGGATGGTCGCATTCCCGCCCCACGCCGCCGCGACGACGAGTGTTGCGCCTGCGTGACTCCGCGCGCCGCTCGTTCACTCACGGCCGTTCGGGGGGCACTCGGCACTCTTCAGGCGGGCGGCGTGGGGGGCGTACCAAACGTCTCGCCACGATCTTTTCGCTTCCGCCGCCCCCGCCTGTTTTTGATCGCCGGGGTGGGGGTGTTGCTGCTGGACGGGCTGGTGGGACACGGGCGGCTCATGCTTCGACGATTTCCCCCTGCGCCGGGCGTAGCACCTCCGCGCTGGGGAGGCGCTCGTGCAGGTGCGCGGCCATCCAGTCCTTGGCCTCGTCGTCGCCGTGAACGAGAACGACCTTCTCGGGGGCAAGGCGCTCGGCGAGGTCCAGGAGCTGCTGCCGGTCGCTGTGGCCGGAGAGGCGGAAGCGCTCAACCTCCGCGCGGATCTCCTGCGCCCCGGCCTCCTCGTGGAGCGTGACGGTCTGGCCGTTCTGGGCGGCCTCGGTAAGGCGGCGCGCCGGGGAGTCCTCGACCGCGTAGCCCACGCGGAAGATGCCGCCGTCGGGGTCGCCCACGAGGTCGCGCGCCAGGCGGTTCGACAAGGTCTGCCCGAACATCATGCCGCTGGAGACGACGTGGATGGCGGGGCCCTCGAGCGTGCGCCTGAGCTTGTCGCGCCCGTAGGGCAGGTTCTTCTGGTCTACGCCAAAGACGCGGAATCCCGGGTTGAGGCGCGGGGTCGTCTCGCGCGTTTTGTCGTAGAGGTCGGCGATGGCGCGCATCGAACCGGCGGTGTAGACGGGCACGTCGGCGCCGAGGTCGCCGCGCCGTTTGAAGCGGTCGATCAGCGCGAGCACCTCCTGCGCGCGGCCCATCACGAAGACGGGCACCAGGGCGGCCCCGCCGCGCGCCATCGTGCGCTGGAGGGCCGCGCAAAAGCGTTCCTCTTCGAGCGCGCGGTGGGTCTGCTCGGCCTCGGGGTCGGCCCCGCCGGTGGTTTCCATCACCAGCACGTCCACCGGCGCCTCGGGGTAGTTCCCGCCGGGAATGATCGTCTGCGGGGCCGTGTTGGTGTCGCTGGAATAGAAGAGGCGGCGCTCGTCGCCGTTTTCGGAAAACCGGAGCAGCACGCCAGCGGAGCCCAGAATGTGCCCAGCGTCGAAAAACTCCGCTTCGACGGTGCCTTCGGGGCCGTCTTCGCCGCCCGACCCGCTCACGTCGAAGGGAGTGCGCAGGTTGTGGTCCAGATAAAAGCTGCTCTGCAACTGGAGGTCGTCTTCGCTAAAAAGGGGAGCGTGCGGCGTAGAGCCTTCCTCCTGGCGGCGCTTCTGGAGGCGCGCGGAGGCGGGCAGCAGGAACTCGAGCAGGCGGTGCGTGGCCGGCGTCATGTGTATTTTCGCGTGTGGGAACGCCTCGACCAGCAACGGGAGCGTGCCGAAGTGGTCGTGATGCGCGTGCGTGATGAGCGCGTGATCCACGCCGCCCGCGTCGCCGTTCCGGCCAAAGGCACGGCGGATCTGGTCGTAGTCGGGCACGCTGGCGGGGCCGTCGCGGGAGGGATCGGCGCCGGCGTCGAGCACGAGCCCGGCGTCTTCGAGCTGGAGGAAGTGGCTACTGGCGCCGATGTCGTCGTCGGCCCCGAGGGACAGGAAATGCACGAGCGGGGAAAAGCAAGAAAAAGAAAGAAGGTGACAAAAAGAGCAGACGGGACCGGGAAATGCCGAACTGCGGGAAAACCCCGGGAACCTTCCGTCTATCGTCTGTTCTTCTTACTGACATAGCGTAGCGACGCGCATAGCGTAGCGACGCGCCCCGGCAAGCGTGCCGGGACGGCGGCAAGTGCCCCCGGCGGCGTTTTCTGGCGGCTGCAATTCAACTTTTTACATCATAGGTAAACACAAAAATCGATGACAGGGTTTCGCCGCTTGCCCGCGCTGCCTGGCAGCCCCGCACTGCGCTTTCACCCTCGATCAATCTTTCTCGCCTCTGTTGCCTGCGCATGAACTTGACGACCGAAACGCTTCCGTGGCATCACCGCCGGCACCACTGCCGGGGGGGCTTTCAAAACCCCGAGGACGAGCGCGCACGCCCGCTCTCGATCTGGAAGGGGCTCACGTGGTCGGCGCGGCGTCTCTTGCACGGCAAGACGCACGAGCCGCCCTCCGCCCAGACCCCGGACGCGGCGGCGCTGCGCCGTCCCCCGGAGCGCCTGCGCGTCACCTGGATCGGTCACACCACCGTGCTGGTGCAAACCCCCGCCTTTACACTACTGACGGACCCGATCTTTTCCCGCCGCGCCAGCCCGGTCCAGTTTGCCGGCCCCAGCCGCCTGGCTCCCCCGGCGCTCGCGCTGCGCGACCTGCCTGAGATCGACGCGGTGGTCCTCTCGCACGACCATTACGACCACTGCGACCAGCGAAGCATCGAGGCGCTCTACCGCCGCCACGAGCCGACCTTTTTCGCACCGCTGGGCGTAGCCGCGCATCTACGGGAGTGGGGGGTGGGACCCATCGTGGAGCTGGACTGGTGGCAGCGCGCCACGCTCTCCCCGAGCGGCAAGGCCGGGCCGCTGCGCCTCACCTGCACCCCCGCGCGCCACTTTTCAGGCCGTTCCCTATTCGACCGCAATTCCACCCTCTGGGCCAGCTGGATGATCGAAGCGCCCGCCGCGCCCGGCAGCGACGCCCACCCCCCCGGGGGCGACGGGGCCGGGGCGAACGGAATCTCCGGCAACGGAGCCGGCACCAACGGCCTCGCGCCGACGTCCGGCGAAGCGCCCGTGCGCGTCTACTTCGGCGGGGACACCGGCGACGGCAGCCACTTCGAAAAGATCGGCGAGCGCCTGCCGCCGGCCGACGTGGCGCTCTTGCCCATCGGGGCCTTCCAGCCGCGCGCGCTGATGGAGCCGGTCCACATCGGACCGGAGGAGGCCGTGCGTGCCTTCGACGCGCTGGGAGCCGCCCGCGCCGTGCCTACGCACTGGGGCACCTTCGATCTGGCCGAGGAAACGGTGCAGGCCCCCGCCGAGGAGCTGCGCGCGCTTACCGCGCGGCGGGGTCTCGCCGAGCGCTTCCGCGTGGTCGCGCCCGGCGAGATGCTCTCGTTCCGAACTCCTGCTCGCGGAGGGCTTTCAACAGAGCCCAGCAACGCTTCGAACGAACCGGCCCTCGAACCTGCTTCGTAGGCGAGGTGTGGCTCGTGGTCGGGGGCAGCGAGGGGTACATCGAGGTGTGCCGCGACCCGTCGCCGACGGAGGAGGGCTACGGCTTTCGGAAACGCCACCGTCGGGGGGAGAAGACGCTCCCGCCGGCTGCGCTTTCCGAGGCCGCTGCCTCGATCAGCGACGTACTCGGGACCCGGCGCTCGGGCGCGGCGGACTAATCGCTTTTCTGACTCGTTTCCTCGCTCGCCCCGGCGATGCATCTGTGTCTCTTCGAGGACGACCACGCGGCGGCGCTCTTCCCGCTCTCGCGCACGCGCGCTGCCTACGACCTGCGCCTGGGCCGGCGCACTCTCCTCGAAACGGCGCGCGACGCCTTCGGCCGGCCGCCGACGCTGCTGCACGCCCGCCCCCTCCTCCGCGCGGTGACGAGGGCGGAGAACGGATTCGAGACGCCCGAGCACCTGCCCGGCGGCACGGATGTGCTGTTCCTCAACGGCCGCCTCATCGCCGAATCAGGCGACGCGCTGGAAGCGATCCGCGAGGCGATCCGGGCCGGTGAGGCGCGCGCGTTCCTGGCCAACGAGCGAGGCCAGACCGCGCTCGCCGCCGCCTTCGTGCCCCGCGGGGCCGCCGCCGACCTTCCACCCGGCCCGCTCGCGCAGGAAGCGTTGACGCCGGCCGTCTTCGCCCAACTGCCCGAGACGACCCTGCCCGACGCGCCGCTCGTGAGCAGGCTGCCCGACCTGCTGGATGCGCTCGGTCCGGCCCTCGAACGCGACTTTGCTGCGCATCCCGGCGGGCTCGACATCTGTGAACGCTCCGGCGCGAACCTCCAGGACGGAGCCCGGCTGGTCGAGGGCGAGCGCGTTTTCGTCGGCGAAGGGGCCACGGTGCGCCCCGGCGCGGTCGTGAGCGCGGCGGACGGACCCGTCTACGTCGGCGAAGACGCGACGATCATGGAGAACGCGGTGGTGCGCGGGCCGGCCTACGTCGGCCCCCGGTGCGAGGTGAAGCCGCAGGCGCACGTCGAGGCGAGTGCGCTGGGCTTCTGGTGCAAGGTCGGCGGGGAGGTAGAGGGCACCATTTTTCAGTCGCTCTCGAACAAGGCGCACGGCGGCTTCGTGGGCGACTCGTACCTGGGGCGCTGGTGCAACCTGGGGGCAGGCACGATCACCTCCAACCTCAAAAACGACTACGGGGAGATCAGCCTCTGGAACGGCCAGAGCGAAGAGGTCGAGGAGAGTGGACGCCAGTTTGCGGGCCTCTTCATGGGCGACCACGCCAAGTGCGGCATTGGGACGGGCTTTAACACCGGCACGGTTGTGGACGTGTTCGCCAACCGCCCGCTCACCGAGGCGCAACGGCGCGTGCTGGAGGCGATTGCGGAGGGGCGCCCCACGAACGCAGCAGCGCGTTGAAGCCGGCCTGATGGAAGTCGCCGCCCGCCGAGAGGGCATCGCGCAGCTTCCGGCCAGCACATAGCCGCGAAAGAAATGCAGTCGGGAGGCCCCCCAGGTCTTGTCTTCCCGCTCCTCGAACAGTTCGAAGCCGCGACGAAACCGTTCTTCCCAGAGCGGTGCGACTTCGAACGCCGGTGCGCGCTCCACAGCCGTGATGTACTGCGCCGAAGGAGCGACTTTTTTACCGAAGAGAGGACGTTCCCGATTTCCACGAGCCCGATTTCCACGAGCACGCTCGTGTGGTCACGACCCGCGCCTGCGACCGGGATACTTGCCCGGACCTCTCGCGCGTGCTGAAGGCGATTGCGGAGGGGCGGCGCGGGGGAGCGCGAAGGGTTCTTTCAACGTCCTTCCAGCGCAAACGCGGCGCGGCGCTGGTGCCGGGCGCCGTCGGGGCGCAGTTCGCTCTCGTAGAGGTGAAACGCCGACGCGGTGAACGACACGTCGGGCACGGGCTGGGTGCGCAGGAAGCGGACGACGGCCTGCGGGTCGGCCTCGTTCAGCCGGGCGAAGGTGAGGTGCGGGCGAAAGCGACGCGTCTCTGCCTCGAAACCCAACGCACGGGCCGCCGCTTCGACCTGCTCGTGTAGCGTCTTCAGCGCTTCGGTGCGCGCGAAAGTCACTGCCAGCACGCGCGGGCGGCGGCGCGACGGCAGCGCGATGAGGCCGGTGCTGCGCAACGCGGGCGCTTCGGCGTCTACTCCGGCGAGCGCGTCTTCGACGGCGGTGGCGTGTTCCTCGCCCACATCGCCGAAGAAGCGAAGCGTGAGGTGGTACTGCTCCGGCGGCGTTCGGCGCGCCCCGTCGAGGTCATCCGTGCGCAGCGTGTTCACGGCTTTGCGGGCGGGGCCCGGCGGGTCGAGGGCGGCAAAGAGGCGCGGCACGGGATTTACGACTTGCGACTTGCGGTTGGAGGCCCCGAACGAGCCAATCCGAAATAAAAATGTCCGGCGTCTGGGCCGCAATTTTCAACCGGGGGCGCGCAACTCTGCCCGCTGTGCCGGGTAAGAGTCCTTGCAGCTTTTCCCCTCCCGTCCCCGCCCGCCTTTGCACGAGCCCCGCCAGCAGCAGTCCACGCCCGATGCCGCCAGCACGGACTCGATCACGCGCATCTCCTCGGGCGAGCGTGAGACGGCCCTCCTCGTCGGCGTGGCGCGGCCCGGCCTCACCTCCTACGACATGCAGGAGGCGCTGGGCGAACTCGAACACCTCGCCGTCACCGCCGGGGCGCGCGTGATCGGGCGGCTTACGCAGTCGCTTTCAGAGATCGACCCGGCCACCTTCATCGGCGAGGGCAAGGTGCAAGAACTGGCGGGAATGGCGAAGGCCAAAGAGGCGGATATCGTCATCTTCGACGGCGAGCTCACGCCCGGGCAAGTGCAGAACATCGAAAAGGAGGTCGGCTGCAAGCTGCTGGACCGTACGGGGCTGATCCTCGACATCTTCGCCAGCCGGGCGCAGACGGCGGCGGCTAAGACGCAGGTCGAGCTCGCGCAGCTGGACTACATCCGCTCCCGGCTGACGCGGCGCTGGACGCACCTTTCGCGCCAGGAAGGCGGCATCGGGACCAAGGGGCCCGGCGAGACGCAGATCGAGACGGACCGCCGCCTGATCGACACGCGCATGGCCAAGCTGCGGCGCGAGCTCGACGAGATCGACCAGCAGCGCCAGACGCAGCGCAAGGGTCGCACCGGCACCACGCGCGTCTCGGTCGTCGGCTACACCAACGCCGGCAAGTCTACTCTCATGAACGCCCTCGCTGGGGCGGACGTTCTGGCAGAGGACCGCCTCTTCGCCACCCTCGACGCGACGACCCGGCAGGTCCAGCTCGACACCAACAAAGACGTGCTCCTCTCCGACACGGTCGGCTTCATTCGCAAGCTGCCGCACGCGCTGGTCGAGAGCTTCAAGTCCACCCTCGACGAGACGCGCGAGAGCGACGCGCTCTTGCACGTGGTGGATGTGACGCACCGCAGCTTCGAGGACCACATGCGCGTGGTGAGGAAGACCCTCGGGGAAATGGGCGCGAAAGACAAACCGACGCTCGTAGCGTTCAACAAAATCGACGCGCTGAAAGACCAGGGCCTGGTCGGGGCGCTCAAAAAACGATATCCCAATGCGGTGTTCGTCTCGGCGCTGCGCGGGATCGGCCTCTCGCGGCTCGAAGAACGCCTGCTGGAAGTCGTCGAGCAGCACTTCGTGGAGCGCCGCGTGTGCGTGCCCGTCACGGCGCAGCCGGTGATTTCCTTCATCCACGACGTGGCCGACGTGCGCGAGGAGGACTACCTCTACGCCCAGAACGGCCGCGCGGACGCCGAGCCGCAGGCCGCCGCACGGATGCGCTTTCGCCTCGCCCCGCGCCACGACGCGCGCCTGCAAAGCCAGCTCGAAGAGCTCCCTGACCTGCGCCCGCTCCCCGACCAGCCGCCCGCTGTGAAGAGCGTCGTGGAGGACGCTTCTGCAACGGAGGCGGCTCCGGTCGAGGAGTTTTCGGCCCCGGCATGAGAGATCTGTCCCATAAAGTCTCTTCCGGCGAACACGGCACGGGGATTGCTCGTCTTCTTAGTGGCCGCTCTCCCCCCAACGACGAAGTATCGCGCCTCGCCCCCTTCGACGTGCCATGAAAGTACGCGCGCTCCTTACCGAGTCGCCCGCCCCGCTCGCTCCCGGCGATCCGGTCGAGACGGCTCTCGCCACCCTCTTGGAGCACGGCGTGGCTCACCAGCCGGTCGTGGATGACACGGGTGCCCTGGTGGGCCTCGTCAGCGAAGAGCAGCTGCTGGAAGCCCCCGACGCGGAAGCCCCCGTGCGGGCTCTGTTGGGGGCGCGCCCGGTAAGCGTGCGGCCCGGGGCGCACGTCTTCGACGCCACGCGCGCGATGGTGGAGCACGACCTCTCGGTTCTCCCCGTCGCCGAGCCGATTACCAACGTCGGCAGCTCGGCCGCCGACTCCGTGACCGAAACGGCGGCCAACGGGGTGCATGCGGCCCGCCAGCACAACGCGGCCTCCGCCGAGGCGCCGGAGCGCTACCTCGGCGTGGTGCACCGGCGCGACCTTTTCGAGCGGTTCGCGCGAATGCTCTCCACACAGGAGCCGGGCGCGATCCTGGCCCTCGAAGCCGAGCAGCGCGACTACTCGCTCGCCCAGCTCGTCCACCTCATCGAGCAGAGCGACGTAAAGGTCCTCTCCGTGGCTTCAGAACCCGCCGACGGCCAGGGCGGCCCGCGCCGCCTCACCGTCAAGCTTAACGCTACCGACACGACGCGCGTGTGCCACATGCTCGAACACAACGGCTTCGACATCGTCGCTTCCTTCGGCGAGCAGGACGACGAAATCCTCGAGCGCGTGCAGGAGTTCATGCGCTACCTGGAGGTGTGATTCGGGTGCGTTGCCCCCTTTGAACGGTGAACCGTGGACCGCCGACGGCGGTTCTTTGTGTATTGATCTCTATGTGCTGACGCCGGCGGCTTGAAAGTCCGCCGTCCACGGCCCTCCCAGTTCCAACGGACGTTTCTCCTGCGCCATGAGCCTTTCTTCTCCCGACGCCCCCGGCGGGGAAACGGACACGACCCTGCCGCCGATGGCGCTCCTGGCAACGCTCCAGACGGCCTGGACGGTGAAGGGGGCAATTGGGGAGCGCCGGGCCGGGCGCGACCCCGCTGCCCAGCAGTCCGCCGACGACGCGCGCGCCTATCTCGCCGAGGCGGCCCGCGAGCTCACGCGCCTGCACATGCAGCTTCTCATGGCGAAGGTGCAGGCCGCGCGCCCTCTCCCGTCAGCCAGCTCCCAGTCGGACGGTCTCCCGCCGGACGGTCTCCCGCCGGACGGTCTCCCGCCGGACGGTCTCCCGCCGGACGGCAAGCCCGGCGACGAAAACCCTGAGCCGCCCGCGCGAGGGCGGCGGGTTGCCATGGTGCGCCAGTTCGACGTGCTGATGAAGCTGCGCCGCACGGGCCGCCTCTTGCACAGTGCCCACCAGCGCCTGATGAGCCTGTATCCGGCCGTCTCGGAGGAGCTCGTGGAGGAGGCGCGTCGCTGCCGGGGCGAGCTGTCCACGCTCGATGCGGTCGACGACGCCTCCGGCGAGGACCGCTTCGGTGAACCGCTGACGCTCTTCCTGCAGCGTCTCTTGAGCTTCGCGGCGTGGCTGGAGCGGGAGTTGTAGCACAGGATGCGTGGCATCTGGCGGGGGCGCTTGCTTTTCGATAAACGTCCCTGCACTCCCGCGAACTCTCGCGCGCTGTGCGCGTTGCGCAAAGGATAGCATGTGCGGTCCCAGCGGTCCGCCCAGCTCGATCTTTTTCCCGTTCGCCTCGCTCCCCGCGCGCATGGACTCGACGACGACCGATCCCGCCGCCGACGCGCCTCCCGAAAACGGGACGCCCGACGCCGAAGCGCTCGACGCTGGCGACATCGATACCGACCGCGAGCTCAGCGCCTACGCCGCGTCGAATATTCAGATTCTCGAAGGGCTCGAGGCGGTGCGCAAGCGCCCGGCCATGTACATCGGCGACGTCGGGATGCGCGGCCTCCACCACCTCGTCTACGAGGTCGTCGACAACGCCATCGACGAGGCCATGGCCGGGCACTGCTCCGAGATCGAGGTCTTCATCTGCGAGGACGGCTGCGTGAGCGTCACCGACGACGGGCGCGGCATTCCCATCAAGGAGCACCCCGCGGAAGGCCGCTCGGCCCTGGAGGTGGTGATGACCGTTCTCCACGCCGGCGGCAAGTTCGACGAGGGCAGCTACAAGGTCAGCGGCGGGCTGCATGGGGTGGGCGTTTCCTGCGTGAACGCGCTCAGCGAGCGCTTCGAGGCGGAGGTCCGCCGCGACGGCCGCCTCTGGCGGCAGACATACGAAAAAGGCGCTCCGCTCGGGCCGGTCGAAGAGGGGCGCGCGCTCTCCGGCGGAGAACGCACCGGTACGGAGATCACCTTCTGGCCGGATACCGACGTCTTCAAGGAAACGGAGTTCCGTTTCGACACGCTCGCCGACCGCTTGCGCGAGCTGGCCTACCTGAACCCCGGCGTGCGAATCGCCATCGAGGACCAGCGCGAGGAGGACGAGGACCTGCGGCGCGAGGAGTACGAGTTCGAGGGCGGCCTCGCCGCGTTCGTCGACTACCTCGACGAGGCGCGCGCGCCCATCCACGAAACGATCCGCATCGAGAGCAGCGAGGGCGTCGAGGTGCCCGTCGAGCTGGCGATGCGCTACAACGACGGCTTCAACGAAAACGTCCTCACCTTCGTCAACAACATCAACACGCACGAGGGCGGGACGCACGTCACCGGCTTCCGGCGCGCCCTCACGCGCACGCTCAAAACCTACGCGCAGAACAACGGCCTGCTCGACAAGGTCAAGTGCGACCTGCGCGGGGACGACTTCCGCGAGGGGCTCACGGCCGTGCTGTCGATAAAAGTGGCCGAGCCGCAGTTCGAGGGCCAGACCAAGACCAAGCTGGGCAACAGCGAGGTGCAGGGGGCCGTCGAGAGCCTCGTGGGCACCGAGCTGGGCAAGTGGCTGGAGGACCACCCCGACACCGCCGAGAAGATCATCGAGAAGGTCGTCATGGCCGCGCAGGCGCGCTCCGCCGCCCGCAAGGCCCGCGAGCTGGGGGCGGCTCGGCCAAGCAGGCGCGCGACCGCCAGTTCCAGGCCATCCTGCCGCTGCGCGGGAAAATCCTCAACGTCGAAAAGGCGCGCCTCGACCGCATTCTCGAAAACAACGAAATCCGCAACATGGTCACCGCCCTCGGCTGCGGGCTGACCTCAACGGAGGACGAGTTCAGCCTCGACGACCTGCGCTACGAGCGTGCGATCATTATGACCGATGCCGACGTGGACGGGGCGCATATTAGAACGCTCTTGCTCACCTTTTTCTACCGCCAGTTGCGTCCGCTCATCGAGCAGGGCTACATCTACATCGCGCTCCCGCCGCTCTTTCGGGTGCACAAAGGCCAAACCGAGGAGTACGCTTGGACCGAGGAGGACAAGCAACGCATCGCGCGCGAGATGGAGCAAGACGTGCGCGGCACGCCCTCCGTCCAGCGCTACAAGGGCCTCGGCGAGATGAACCCCGAGCAGCTCTGGCAGACCACGATGGACCCGGCCACGCGCATGACCCAGCAGATCACCATCGAGGACGCAGCGGCGGCGGACCGCATCTTCTCGACGCTCATGGGCGGATCCGTCGAGCCGCGCCGCGAGTTCATCGAGCGCAACGCCAAGTACGCCACGATTGACCTTTGAGGAGAAAGGGAAGGGGGCTTTCGTCCCCGCTCGTTTCTGCTTTGCCCGTTGCCGTTTCCGTTTTCGACTGCCGTTTTCGACTGCCATGCGTCTGGTCCGGATCTTCGTTTCACGAAGCAGGCTCCTCGGTACGCTCGCCGGGACTGTGCGTCGCCCCGGTCTTCTGCTGGCAGTCGCGCTTCTGGGAGGCGTGGCAACGACGGGCGCGACAGGATGTGCTCCGCCCGCCGGCTCGCAGCAGCAGGGCGCCGCCCCGGTCGCGGCGACTTCGCAGCAGCGGACGTCCCGGCCGAACGTGCTCTTTATCGTCGTCGACGACCTGGGCTGGAAGGACCTCGGGACCTTCGGCAGCGACTTTTACGAAACCCCGCACGTCGACCGCCTGGCACGCCGGGGCATGACCTTCACCAGCGCCTACGCCGCCGGCCCCGTCTGCTCACCCACCCGCGCGGCGATCCAGACCGGACGCCATCCCGCGCGCCTGCGCATCACCGACTGGATCCCGGGGCGCTCCGACAAACCCAGCCAGCCGCTGCTGCAGGTGCAGGACCGCGACCACCTGCCCCTCGAAGAAACGACGCTCGCCGAGGCGTTCGAAACAGCCGGCTACGCCACCGCCCATATGGGCAAGTGGCACCTCGGCGGGGCGCCCGACCACCGGCCCACCGACCAGGGCTACGACCTGAACGTGGCGGGCGGCGAGACGGGAATGCCGCCCAGCTACTTCTGGCCCTACAAGCGCGACGACTGGCACCCCGAGCCGCTCCAAGAGCTCGCCGAAAGCGGCCAAGAGGGCAACTACCTGACCGACCGCATCGGTCGGGAGGCCGCCTCCTTCGTCCGCGACCGCGCCGGCGGAGAGGAGCCGTTCTTTTTGCACCTCGCCTTTTACAGCGTTCATATCCCACTGGAAGCCGAGGAGGCGGTAAAAGAGAAGTACCGGCAGAAAAGAGCAGCGATGGAGCTTTCGAAGGAAGAAATCTTCGGCCGCGAGCAAGGAACGCGCGTGCGCAAAGTGCAAAGCCACCCGACGTACGCCGGCATGGTCGAGACGATGGACGAAAATGTCGGGCGCGTCCTGCGGGCGCTCCGCGAGAGCGGCGCGGCCGAGAACACCCTCGTCGTGCTCACCTCCGACAACGGCGGGCTGTCGACCGCCGAGGGCCCCCCGACCGCCAACACGCCGCTGGCGACGGGCAAAGGCTGGCGTTACGAAGGCGGCGTGCGCGTGCCGCTGATCGTGCGGTGGCCGGGCGTTACCGAACCGGGCAGCACCAGCGACACGCCGGTCATCAGCACCGATTTCTTTCCTACGCTCATGGACGCGGCACACCTCGACCCGCCGACCAATGGCCCGGTGGACGGCGTGAGCCTCGCGCCGGTGCTCCGCCGGCCCGGCGCGGACCTGGGCCGCGAGGCGCTCTACTGGCACTACCCGCACTACTCCAACCAGGGGGGCACGCCCGGCGGGGTTATCCGCAAGGGACGCTGGAAATTCGTCGAGCACTTCGAACCGAATCGCCCGAACGAGCTGTACGACTTGCAAGCGGACCTGCGGGAACAACGCAACTTGGCCGAGGAGCGCCCGCAAAAAGCGCGCGCGCTCCGTCGGCAATTCCGCACCTGGCGCGACAGCGTCGGGGTACAGATGCCCCCGGGCGCGAACCCGAACTACGACGAAGAGGCCTCCGCGCCGTAGGGGCCGCTCCATCCTGCCGCGCAAAGAACATGCGCGTGCTGCTCGAAACGTCCTCGAAAGGGATACCGGTGAGACCACGTTCGCTTTAGCCGTAATGCATGGGCCTTGGAGGGACGGTAGGTCGTCCGCTCGCTACGCTCGCTGGATCGTGGTTCGTGTCCTTTTGCCAAAACGCAGGAACTGGCCGATCCCGCTGCCTCGAACCGCTACGCTGACCTTACCCCGATGAGGCAAGCCGCTCGGCTGGTCGAAGACGGCATTTCAGAATGCCCGCCCCGGCCACGCCACGCTCGCCTTTGGCTGAAGTCTCTCTTCCCTACTTTCTCTTCCCCCCTCCCGCACTCAAGTGTCCACTGCTGCCCCCCCAACCTCCGGTACCCGCACGGTCAAGGCCCACAAGGCCGACGAGCTCACGGCCCGCGTCGTGCGCTCCTCACCGCTGACCTACGACGAAATGGACCCCGCCGCCGGTGACGACGAGGCGCCCGCCGAGTATCCCGACCACGTGCGCGCCGCCAGCGCTCTGGTGCGCCTGATCGACCGCTTCGCGCTGGTGCAGGACGACGCCAACTTTCTCGGCCTCGTCGGGCCCGATGACCACCACGTGCGCGGCGTTCCGCTCCCCCCCGCTCCCGACGGCGCGCGCGTCCACGGCGACCAAGAGCACACCGGCGAAGGGCGCCACAAGCTCGACCTCGAAGCCTGCGCCTCCGACCCCGGGAGCGCCGAGGAGCACCTCGTGGCCTTCGGCAGCGGCTCGCACAAAACGCGCGAGTGGGTTGTCACCGTTGACTGGCGCGACAAAGACCACGACGGGGCGCCGGACCGCCGCCTCATCGAGACGCCCGCCTTTCACGGGCGCCTGCGCCAGAATCGTGATTTCTGCGGCAGCGGCCTCAACGTGGAGGGCGCCATCTTTATGGGCGAGGAGCGCCTGCGCCTCTTTCAGCGCGGCAACGCCGATCCGCGCGGGCACCTCCAGCCCGTCGACGCCACTGGCGACCTGAGCTGGCCCGCCTTCAAAGCCTACCTCAACGACCCCATCGGCACGCCACCGCCGGCTATCGAGAACGTCATCCAGTACGACCTAGGCGACCTGCACGGCGTGCGCCTTACCTTCAGCGACGCCGAAGCGCTCGACGAAGGCATCACGCTCTTCAGCGCCTCTGCCGAAAACGAAGACACCGGCGAAATCGTCGGCTCGGTTCTCGGCATCATCGACGCAGACGGGGAGGCGCGCTGGGCGGAGCTCTTGGGCGAAGACGGCGAGCCGTTCACCGGCAAGGTCGAGGGCCTCAGCCGCAAGCCCGACGAGCGCGATCACGTCTACTTCGTCATCGACAGCGACGACGCCGACCGGGCCAGCCGCATCTACGAGGCCGACCTCGAGGGGCCGTGGCACGAGCAATTTTAGATTGCAAATTGGGAATTTGAGATTGGTATCGGCCCGCCGGCCAGTTTTCAATATTCAATCTGAAGTTTGCAATGGACCTCTCCGTCGTCGTGCCGGTCTACGAGGAGGAGGCGTCGCTACCAGAGCTGGCCGAGCGCCTGCGCGGCGCCTGTTCCGGCTTCGACTACGAGGTCATTCTGGTCGACGACGGCTCGGTGGACGGCTCCTGGGGCGTGATCGAGGAACTGTGTGCAGAGCATTCGGCGGAGGGCAGCCGCTTTCGCGGCGTGCGCCTGGCGCGCAACTACGGTAAGAGCGCCGCGCTGGCGAGCGGCTTCGAGGAGGCGCGCGGGGAGCTCGTAGCCACCCTCGACGCCGACCTCCAAGACGACCCCGCCGAGATTCCCGCTCTCATCGAGAAGCTGCGCGAGGGGCGCTACGACCTGGTCAGCGGCTGGAAGCAGGAGCGAGAAGACCCCTGGAGCAAAACAATTCCCAGCCGCTTCTTCAACACCGTCACGCGCCTCATCAGCGGCATCCAGATTCACGACTTCAACTGCGGGCTCAAGGTGTACCGCCGCGAGGTGACAGACGCGGTGCACGTCTACGGCGAATTGCACCGCTACATCCCGCTCCTGGCCAAGCGGGAGGGCTTCGACCGTATCGGCGAGCGGCCCGTGGAGCACCATGAGCGCAGGCACGGCGAGACGAAGTTCGGCCCTGAGCGCTTCGTGCGCGGCTTTTTGGACATGGTGTCGGTCGTCTTTCTCACCCGCTTCGCCGCGCGGCCCATGCACTTCTTCGGCGGGCTCGGGAGCGTGGCCTTCGCGGCCGGCTTCCTCATCAGCCTCTGGCTCTCGTTCGAAAAAATCGTGCTGGGCAACTCGCTGGGAGACCGGCCGCTTCTGCTTTTCGGCGTACTGCTCTTGCTGCTGGGGGCGCAGCTTTTCACGACCGGCCTGCTGGGAGAGATGATCGTGCGCCCGCGCATGGAGAAGAATCCATCCTATCAAGTCAGCGAGCGGGCGGCCCCCGGGAGCGCGGGGGAGCGGGAGAATGGAAGAACAAAAGTGCGGGTCAGCGAGACGGTGGGCGAGGCGCGGTGAACGATCATGCGCACGCTGTTTCGGGCGCTCTCCTCTGGAAAGATATCAACGAATTTGGCGGATTACCGGCCACATCCCGACGGGCGCTCGCTGGAAGCCAAGTCATTTGGTCGCCGCCACCTGATCGGGCGTGCGTGGGGGCGCTGGCGGCCCTAAAAAACCTTCAATCCTCAACCCGAAACCGCCATGCAGACGCGCACGCTCGGCTCCGAAAATCTCGAAGTCTCGGCCCTCGGCCTCGGCTGCATGGGCATGTCCGAGTTTTACGGCAATCCCGACGAGCAGGACGGCCTCGACACGATTCACCGCGCGCTCGATCTGGGGATCACCTTCTTCGACACGGCCGACATGTACGGCCCGTTCACCAACGAAAAGCTGGTGGGCAAGGCCCTCAACGGCCACCGCGAGAAGGCCGTGATCGCCACGAAGTTTGGCAACGTGCGCAGCGAGGACGGGGGTTTTCACGGGGTGAACGGGCGGCCGGCGTATGTCCGCGAAGCCTGCGAGGCGAGCCTTCAGCGGCTGGGCGTAGCCTCCATTGACCTCTACTACCAGCACCGCGTGGACCCGGACGTGCCCATCGAGGAAACCGTCGGCGCGATGGGGCGGCTTGTTGACGAAGGCAAAGTACGCCATCTGGGCCTCTCGGAGGCCGCGCCCGCGACGATCCGCCGCGCCAACGGCGAGCATCCGATTACGGCGCTCCAGACGGAATACTCGCTCTGGAGCCGCTTCCCCGAGGAAGACCTTCTGCCGACGTGCCGCGAGCTCGGCATCGGCTTCGTGCCGTACAGTCCGCTGGGGCGCGGCTTTCTGACGGGTCGCTTCCAGTCGCCGGACGACCTGCCGAAGGGGGACTTCCGCGCCGAGCGCTACCCGCGCTTCGAGCGCGAGCACTTCGAGCAAAACCTGAAGCTCGTCGACGCGGTGAAAGACATGGCCGAGAGCAAGGGCGTCACGCCCGCGCAGCTGGCGCTGGCCTGGGTGATCGCGCAGGGGGAGGCGCAGGGCGTGGGCCTGGCCCCCATTCCCGGCACCACCAGCCCGAAGCATCTCGAAGAGAACGTTGAGGCCGCCGGGATCTCGCTCACGCCGAAGGACCGGGCGCGCCTCGACGAGATCGCCCCGCAGGGAGCCGCTGCCGGCGCCCGCTACGCCGACATGAGTTCGGTGAATAGATAGTGTCGTGAAGTCGCCCTGCTGGAGCGTGGTGGGGCGCTCTCAGACGACCCCCTGCGACTTTCGAGACAGCCCCGAGTACATGACCGACGAAAGACCACACCCCCCAAACCCCCAAACACCAGAGCACTACGATGTCGTTCTCATCGGCCCGTACGCGCCGTACCGGGGCGGCATCGCGCACTTCGGTGAGACGTTGCGGGGCGGGATGGAGGCGCGCGGCCACTCGGTCACACCGCTGACGTTTTCGCGGCAGTACCCGTCGCTTTTTTTCCCGGGGAAGACCCAGTTTGCGCCCGGTGCCCGTTCAGAAAGCGACGCCCCCCGGCTGCTGGACTCGTGCTGGCCGCCGTCGTGGTTCCGCACCGCGCGGCGCGTGGCCCGGGGCGGCGGCCCCGACGACCGACCCGACGCGGCGCTTTTCCAGTACTGGATGCCGTTCTTTGCGCCGGCCTACGGCACAGTCGCGCGGCTTCTGCGACGGCACGGCGTACCGTCGCTGGCAGTGGTGCACAACGCCACGCCGCACGAACGCTTCCCACTGGGCAACACGCTCACGCGCTTTTTTCTGAAGGCATGCGCCGGCCACCTCGCCCTGTCGGGAGCGGTAAGAGAGAATCTGCGCGCGCTGGGGGGGGAGGCGCCCGTCCAGCAGGCCGCGCACCCCGTCTACGACCGCTTTGGCGCAACACTCGCGCGGGCGGAGGCGCGGGCGGCGCTGGGGCTCCCGCAAAAAGCGCCGGTGCTGCTTTTCTTCGGCTTCGTGCGGGCGTACAAGGGGCTCGACGTGCTCTTGGACGCCATGCCGCGCGTGCTAAAGGCGCTGCCGGAAGCGCATCTTGTCGTAGCCGGCGAGTTTTACGACGATCCCGCCCCGTACCGCGCGCAGATCCGTCGGCACGGGCTGGGCAGGCGCGTCCACGTCTATGACCAGTACGTCCCCGACGACGAGGTGCCACGCTACTTCGCCGCCGCCGACGCAGTCGTGCAACCCTATCGCACGGCCACCCAGAGCGGCGTGGCGCAGATTGCCTTCCATTTCGACCGCCCCGTCATCACGACCGACGTGGGCGGCCTCACCGAACACATTCCGCACGAGCAGGCCGGCCTCGTGGCCCCCCCCGAGGATCCCGCCGCGCTGGCCGAGGCGGTAGCGCGCTTTTTCACCGAAGACGGCCTAGCCGCGCGCCTGCGCCGGGGCGTCCGCCACCTCAAACGGCAGCGTTCTGACGACCTCTACGGCGCGCTGGAGGATCTGCTCGCCACGGCCTGTCGTTGAGAGCCACGCGAACGTTCAGCCAGCCGCCGCGAGGGGCCGCGCACCGCATCCGGCAGCGCGTGCTGGAGCTGCTGCCGGACGCCGACTGAACGAGCAACCCCGAACCCGAAACCGCCCCGCGTGCACTACGACCCGATCAAAGACCGGCTGGCCGCCGCCTGTGAGCGGCACCCGCTTTTGTGGCGCGGTTTCTATGCAGCGCTCGACCTCCTCTTTCTGCGCGCGTGGTACGTGCGCCGCGAGGTGCGTTGCCTGATGAGTGCGCTGCCCAAAGACCGTCCCGTGCACGTTCTCGACGCCGGGACCGGTTTTGGCCAGTACGTGCACTTTTTGCTGCGAAATTTTCCGCAGGCGCGTGTCCACGCCGTGGACGTAAAATCCGACTACCTCGCCCGCGCCAAACGCTTCATGCGCCAGACGCCCTACGCGAGCCGCGTGGCCTTCGCCCAGGACGACCTCACCCAGCTCGAGACCGAGGGGCCGTTCGACCTCGTCCTGAGCGTGGACGTGATGGAGCACATCGCCGACGATGAAACCGTCTTCGACCACTTCGCGCGCGTCCTGCGCCCCGGCGGGTACGTTGTCGTCAACACGCCCTCCGACCGGGGCGGCTCGGGCGTGCAGGCGGAAAAGGCGGACACTGCCGGCGAAGCGAGCTTCATCGGCGAGCACGTGCGCGACGGGTACAACAGGCAAGATCTGGAGGAGAAGCTGCAACGCGCGGGCCTCGCGCCGGCGCAGAGTCGCTACACCTACGGCCCGTACGGGGCGGCGGCGTGGAAATTGCTCGTCCAGCAGCCGATGAAAGCGCTGAACCGGAGCTGGGCCTTCCTGCCACTGGTGCTGCTGTATTACCTGCCGGCGCTCCCGGTCGGGCTTTTCCTGAACGCGCTCGACGTGCGCGCTGAAAACGACGAAGGCACCGGCCTGCTGGTGACGGCGCGCAAGCCCCCCGCGGCGATGCCGGCAGCGTAGCAGCCGTCTCTCCGAACCTCCCCGGCCGACTGCCCATGAGCCTCGACGCCCTCGCCGCCCCGGACCGCCGCTGGATGAAAAAGGCCCTGCGCGAGGCCGAGCGCGCCTTCGAAGCCGGCGAGGTGCCCGTCGGGGCCGTCGTTGTGCAGCAGGCGGAAGAGAGCAACGACAACGGCCGCCTCGTGGGGCGCGGGCGCACCTGACGGATTGCACGCTCTACGCCACGCTCGAACCGTGCCCGATGTGCGCGGGGGCGGCCGTGCTGGCGCGGCTGGACCGCCTCGTCTTCGGCGCGTTCGACGAAAAAGCCGGCGCGGCCTCCACGCTCTACCAGATCCCGCAGGATGACCGCCTGAACCACCGGATGGAGGTCGTGAGCGGTTTGGAGGAGGAGCGCGCCGGGGCGCTTCTGGAAGCGTTCTTCCAGCAGCAACGCGAGGGGTGAGGCCGTGCGTCAGTCGTTTACCGCCATGCGAATGTCGTACAGTTCGCGCAGGGCGGTGCGGATCGGTTCGTAAAGGTCGAGCAGGCCGAAGGCTTCCAGGACGGTCCGGTCCGGCGCGCGATTGCGGTCAGCGATGGTCGGCTCGCCGGCGTCGGTGCGCGCCCGAGTACCACGGAAGCGCACTTCCGGAAAGCGCGCTCCCACGGGCGGGCACGGCGCGCCCGGAGCCACACTGCCGCCCTGGCGGTTCGAGGGGAGCCGGGCGCGGTCCCGGCCCGGCAGTGTGTCGCCGGCAAAGGTGAACGCGACGCGGCCCAGAACGCTCAGTCGGGTTGCGCGGCGGGCAACAGCACGGTGAAACAGCTGCCGGCCCCCGGCGTGCTCTCTGCCCGGATGACGCCGCCGTGGCGCTCGGCGATCCGACGGCACACGGCCAGCCCGATGCCGGTGCCCTCGACATCGCCGCGCCGCTGCAGGCGTTGCAGGGGCGTGAAGATACGGTCCAAAAACTTTTCTTCAAAGCCGAGCCCATTGTCTTCCACCGTGAGGCGCACGACCGTCTCAGTGCCCGGCACGAGGTCGGCGGCGGGATGCTCGGCGGCCGGCTCGCGGGTGCCGCGCACCTTCACGACCGGCGGCACCTCCTCGCGGTGAAACTTGAGCGCGTTGCCGACGAGGTTTTGCAGAAGCCGGCGCATCTGCGTGGAATCGGCCTCGAGCCGGGGCAGGCGGCCGATCTCGACGCGCCCGCCGGTGTCTTCGATGCAGGCTTCAAGGTCGGTGCGCACCGTGGCGGCGATCTCCTCCAGCGCGACCGGCCGGAAGGGGTTTCCCTGCGTCGTCACGCGCGAGAGGTCCAGCAGACCGCTCACAAGGCGCGACATGCGCTTCGCGCCGTCTTCCATGCGCTCCAGATAGTAGCGGCCCGTCTCGTCGACGGCCTCGGCGTAGTCTTCGCGCATCAACTCGGCGAAGGAACGCACTTTGCGCAATGGTTCTCGGAGGTCGTGGGAGGCGATACGGGCGAAGTCTTCGAGCTCGCGATTGCGCCGGCGCAACTCGGCGTTGGTGCGCTTGCGATCTTCCTCGGCGCGCACGCGCTCGGTGATGTCGCGCGTGGAGGTCAGAAACTGCTTGACGGTCTGGCCGTCGTCGTCGTAGACGGGATGGCCGGCGATTTCACACCAGCGGTAGGAGCCGTCGGCGTGACGCAGGCGCGCGCGATGGGTCACGTCGGGTTCTCCCCGCACGACGCGTGCAGCGGCCTCGCGGACCTCCTCTGCGTCGTCGGGGTGAACGCGGGCCAGCGGCTGCACCCCGACGAGATCATCGGGGGCGTAGCCCAGCAGCCGCCGCGCCGACGGGCTGGCGTAGACGCACCGCCCCTGCAGGTCGTGCAGGCACACCAGGTCGCTGACGTTTTCGGCCAGGAGGCGAAAGCGCTGCGGAAGGAGAGCGAAGCACACACGACGCAGGCTCCGCCGCGGCCAGGCGTGGGACCCGTCGTGTTTGATAGCGGTGACTTTTGTTACATAATTGCAACACCAATTTTCTCGGGGCGGTTTCCCGGAGGGCCCCGGCGCGCCCGTGGAAGACGCGATTTCAGGAATTTCTCTAATCAGGAATTTCTCTAATCAGGGATCTCTTAATCAGGGATCCCTCTGAGTCGTTTCCGTCGCGCCGCCTGCTACTGGCGGTCGCGCTCTACTGGCGGTCGCGCTCCTCGGTGAGGCGCCGGCGAATCTGTTCGAAGCGGTCCCCCCCGAAGCGTTCGAGCACGGCGTTGGCCACGACCAGCGCCACGGTCGCCTCCGCCACCGTCGAGGCCGCCGGCACGCTCGTCACGTCGCTGCGCTCGTAGCGCGTAGTCTGCGGCTCGCCGCTTTCGAGGTCCACCGAGTCGAGCGGCTCGATGAGCGTGGGGATCGGTTTCATGTAGCCGCGCACGACCAGCGGCATCCCGTTCGAGACGCCGCCCTCGATGCCCCCAGCGCGGTTGGTGCGGCGTTTCAGGGAGGCGCCCGTGCCGTCTTTCCGGATGATCTCGTCGTGCACGTCGGAGCCGTAGCGCCTCGCGCCGGCCACGCCGTCGCCCACCTCGACGCCTTTCTGCGCCTGGATCGAAAGGATCGCCTGCGCGAGCTGCCCGTCGAGGCGGCGGTCCCACTGCGCGTACGAGCCCAGCCCCGGCGGCACGCCGGTGACGACCACTTCGTAGGCCCCGCCCAGCGAGTCGCGTTCCTTTTTGGTTTCCTTGATGTGCTCGACGCCCCGCTCGGTGAGATCGGGGTCGATCATGCGCGTGGCGCTCTCGTCGGCAGCTTCGTAAAGGGCGCGCGCGCCGCCCTCCTCCGCCAGCAGGTCCCGGGCGCGGTCCTGCCAGTCGCCCGGCTCCTCGAAGCCGACCTGACCGATGCGGGTGACGTGGCTGCCGACCTCGATCCCCAGTTCGCGCAGCATCTGGCGGGCGGTCGAGCAGCAAGCCACGCGCATGGCCGTCTCGCGCGCGCTGGCGCGGTCGATGACGGGGCGCATGTCTGGACCGCGCGGGGGGCGGTCGAAGCCGTATTTCTGCGCACCGGCGAGGTCGGCGTGGCCGGGGCGCGGCAGCGTGACGCGCTCGACGTCTTCGCCGGTGCCTTCGAGCGCCATCGTCTCCGGCCAGCCGGCGCGGTCTTTTTCGTAGGCGCCGTTGTCGAGGCGCAGGCCCACCGGGCTGCCCAGCGTCTTAGAGAAGCGCACGCCGGAGTAGACGTGCACCTTGTCGTTTTCGATCTTGGAGCGCCCCCCACGCCCGTAGCCCAGCCAGCGGCGCGCCAGGTGCTCGTTGAGGTCCGAGGCAGTGAGCGGGACGCCGGCGGGCAACCCCTCGACCACGCCGGTGAGGGCCTCGCCGTGGCTCTCGCCAGCGGTCAGATACCGAATCATGATGCGCTAAGCAAGTAGATGGTTGACGATGCTCACGAGCGCGCTGGCGGCCAGTGTAATGCTCACCGTGAGTTGCCAGCGCATGCGCTTCATGTCCTTGCGCAAGGTCTGGATTTTGTTCTTCATGTCCTTGCGTAGCTCCTGGAAGTCCTCCTCGTGGCCAGGCGCGCCGGCCATGCCTTGAGCGCTTCCCCGATGGCGTCGGTCTGCTCGCCGGTAAACGCCGGCTTGGCGCGTTGCTTTTTCATCTCGAGCGTGTCGATGGGCGGAGAATCGTCGTCGGGGCCGCCAGGTTGCACGTGCAAGAATGCGAGCCGTGCGAAGGCCTCAGCGCGGCGGGGCGACCTCGTAGAAGGCAATCGAGCCGTCGCGCCGCTTCACGCGCAAGAGCGCCGGCTCGCCCGTGGCCGTGGCCCGCTGGAGAGCCTCGATCGCCGCCTCCACGGAACCGACGGGGGTCCCGTCGACGGCGGTGACGACCGTGCCGCGCGGCACGCCCGCCTGCCCGGCCATTCCGTCGCCGGCGACGAAGGCCACGAAGACGCCCCGCTCGCGGCTGAAGGCATCGCGCTCTGCGGCGGTCAGGGCGCGCAGGCCCAGCCCCCAGCCCTCCAGGTTGAAGACCTGCGGGTTGGCCCCTTCGCCGCCGCCTTCCGGAGAATTTCCGTCTCTACTGCTGTCGGGCGCGGGGCGCGAGGGGTCTTCTCGGTCTTCATTCCTTCCGACCCAGTTCTGGTAGACGGGAGCGTCGCGGCCCATCAGCCGCACCGCCAACGTGCGCGCCGCGCCGTCGCGCCACACCTGCACCTGCACCGTATCGCCGGGGCGCTGGCGGGCCACGGCACTCTGGAGGTCGTTGGGGGCGGCCACGTCGCGCTCCCCGACCGCCTGCACCACATCCCCCTCCCGGATGCCCGCCTGGTCGGCCGCGCTCCCGCCTTTCACGTCGCTGATGTAGGCCCCGGCCACGTCCTCCAGCCCCAGCCGCCGCGCGCGTGCCGGCGACACGTTGCCGATGCTCACGCCCAGCAGCGCGCGCTCGACCTCGCCCTGCTCCACGAGGTCTTTCGTCACGCGCTCGACCAGGTTCGACGGCACCGCGAAGCCGTACCCTTCGTAAGAGCCGCCTTCCGAGGCAATCGCCGTAGCGACGCCCACGAGCTCGCCCTGCATGTTCACCAGCGCCCCGCCGCTGTTGCCGGGGTTGATCGCCGCGTCGGTCTGGATGAAGTTCTCGATGCCGAAGCGGCTGTCGATGATGCCCACCTGTCGCCCCAGCGCGCTGACGATGCCAGCGGTGACGGTGGACGTGAGCCGAAAGGGGTTGCCGACCGCCAGCACCCGCTCCCCCACCTCGACCTGGTCGGAGTTGCCCATGGGGAGGGCCGGCAGATTGGCCGCGCCCTTCGCCCGAATGACGGCCAGGTCCGTCGAAGGGTCGGTGCCGACGACCTCTGCCTCGTAGCGGCGTCGGTCGGCGAGGTTGACCTCGATGCGTTCGGCGTTTTTCACGACGTGGTTGTTGGTCACGATGTAGCCGTCGGGGCTGATGATGACCCCGCTGCCGACGCTCTGGCGCCGCTCGAAAAGGCGCGGCGGGCCGCTCCCGTCGCCGCCGAAGTCGCGGAGCCCCTCCTGCGAGAGGGCTTGCTGCTCGCTCCGGACCTGGATGTAGACGACCGAGGAGCGCACCTGGCCGGCCACGCGCTCGAAGCGGTCGCCGAGCTTCTCACCGGCGGAAGGCGTGCCCGCCGCGACAGCCCGGCCCGTGTCGGCCGCGCGGGCTGCTCCGGCGGCGGTGCTACCGGGCGGCGCAGAGGGGCCGCTCAGCTCCACCCGCCGCACGAACTGCTGGTCCGGCGCCCCCACTTCCAAAAAGAACAATGTACCCAGGATGCCGGCCAGCAGACCCACCAGCGCCAGCCCGAGAGCCCCGAGAAGAACGGTACGACGCTTCATGAACAACGGATGGGCAAACGGCGGAAGGGAAGAGACAACGCGCCCGCCGGGAGCGCCGGCCCCTTGGGCAGGCGGGGCGCGTATCAAAACACCTTTCAGGTCTCCGAATTGTTTCCCCGGCCTGCCGGAACGCGTTCATGCCGCGAGCGCCTCATCGGCCATCGCCTCGACTGCTCCCGGGCGCGGCGGGCCGGTCGGTCATGAGGAGGGGGCGTCGTCGGTATCGAGGTCGAGGGTTCTCGGCAGGCGAACAGTGAAGCGCGACCCCTCGTCCTTCGTACTCTCTACTTCGATGGAGCCGCCCATCAGGCGCGCCAGGCGCCCGGCGATCGTCAGGCCCAGTCCCGAGCCCTCGTGCGCGCGCTTGGTGCCCTCGGAGGCCTGCTTGAACTCGGCAAAGAGGGCTTCGGGATGTGCCATGCCGACGCCGGTGTCGCGCACCTCCACGCACACCTCTCCGACATCCGTGCCGCACACGAGGACGCGCACGGTGCCTTCCTGCGTAAACTTGACGGCGTTGTCCACCAGGTTCTCGATGATGCGGCGGAAGTAGCGCGCCGGGAGCTTCGCCGACATCGGCGCCGGGGCGGGCGTGAAGCGGAAGCTCAGTCCCTTGTCCTCAGCCTTCTGGCGAAAGGGCGTGACGGCCTCCTCGACCTGCTGGTTGACTTCCATCTCACCGGGGTCCGGATCCAGGGTGCCGGCGTGTAACTGGGAGATCTCCAGCAGCATGGTCACGGTGTCGAGCAGGCGTTCGCCGCTGCGGCGAATGACGCCCAGAAACTCCTGCTGCTGCTCGCGCGGGAGCTCGTCGTCCTGCAGCACCTCGGCGTAGCCGATGATCGAAGACAGCGGCGTGCGAAACTCGTGGGAGGTGTTCGCCAGGAAGTTTTCCTTAAGGCGGTTGGCCTCTTCGAGGCGGTCGCGGGCCTCCTGGAGCTTCCGGCGCGCCTCGCGCTCGCGCTCGGTTTCGCGCTGGTGGCGCTGGGCCGCCCGGCGCGCCTCGCGGCGCTCGGCGCGCAGGCGCCGGTAGCGGCGCGCGGCCAGCACCGCCAGCACCCCGAGGCCCGCGTAGGCCAGGTACGCCCAGACGGTGCGGTACCACGGCGGCAGAACCTTCAGCGTCAGTGACGCGCGCGAGCGGATCCCTTTCTCGTCCGCGTCGCGGGTGCGCACTTCTACGGCGTAGGTTCCCTCCCCGAGGCGGTCCAGCACGACCTCGGCGCTCGGCTGCCACTCCGACCAGCCCTGGCCGTCGCCCAGGCGGTACTGGTAGCGCGGGTCCACCTCCGGCCCGTACTGAGGCCACCCGAAGGCCACGCGCACGCTGTTCTGCCGGTAGGGCACCTCCACTGGGTGCTCCGGCGGCGCGGCCCCGCCGTAGATGAGGTCTCCAGTGACGGCGTCGCGCACCCGCCGGATGAGCACGCGCGGCGTGTCGCGCCGCGCCCCGCGCAGGCGCCGAGCACGCGCGTCGTCGTAGCGAATCAGCTCCTCCTGGTTGCTGATCCACACTCCCCCCTCCGCCCCGATGCGGGCGCGGACCATGTTGCTTCCTGAGAACTGGAAAATCTGGAGCACCGGGGGCATCTCACGCGCGTAGGTCCCGTTCGCCTGCCGGCGCGCCACCTCCACGCGGTCGTCGTAGAAGAGCCACGCCTTGCTCGAGTCGGCTTCGTAGAAGGCGCGCAATGGGCCTTTGCGGCGCCGGGCGGCCCCGGTCAGGGTCGTGTCGCGGTAGAAGGTCGTGTCGCCCCGCGCAGCCCGCGTGTGGTAGAGGCCGTCTTTAAAAACAAAGACGGGCGCTCCCCGGAAGGAAGCGACCGACACGGTTCCTCCGGGCAGGCCGTCGGTCGTGTCGAAGCGCTGCGGGCGGACCGGCGCGCGTGGCTCGGCACGGGCCCGCTGGAGTTGGCGCGGGGCGACGCGAAACACGGTCCCGTCGAGCGTGCTGAACCAGAGCGCCCCGCTCTTCTCCGTCACCTTGACGGACCGCACCTCCGACTGCGTGCGCGCCAGCGGATCGAGCCGCCATTCCCCCTCCCGGCGCTGGAGGACGTCCACCCCCTCGGCCGTGCCCACGAACAGGCGCCTCGGGGTTCTCGCACTGGGGGCAGCCAGGCTGAAGGCTTTTTCCCCGGCGAGCCTCGTGCCCTGCCCCTCCTCGATGCGGTACACGCCTCCGCGCGTGGCGGCGTAGAGCGCGTTCCCGGGCGAGAGCAGGTCCCAGGCGGCGGGCACGCCGGGCACTTTCTCGAAGCGGTAGCGCGGGCGCGCCTCCGTCGCGCGCTTCATGAACCGGTACACGCCCGCCCCCGTCGCCGTATGAAACGCCCCGTCTTGCTGGTAGAAGTCCTGAACGATGCCTTCCAGCCCGAACCCCTTGCCGAAGCGCGAGAGCGGCGAGGACACCTCGGCGTGGAAGACTCCGCTGTTGTGCAGGGCCATCCACAGCCCGCCCTGGCCGTCGGGGTAGACGTGGTTGACCGTGCCGTCGGGCAGGCCCGTCTGCTGGTCGAGCACCTGCACGAGCCGGCCCCGGCGGTCGATGATGAAAACCCCCTCGCCCAGCGTGGCCAGCACCACCTCGCCCCCCGGCAGGCGGGTGCCGTGGTAGAGCTGCGTATCTTCCAGAAGCGCGTCGACCTCGGTGGGAAAGGGCTCGAACGACGTTCCGTCGTAGAGGAAGAAGTTCTCCTGGGAGGTGCCGACGAGGATTTTCCCCGAGCCGTGCGGGATCATCACGTACACCGTCATGTGCGCAAAACGCTCGCCGCCCGGCACGACCTCCAGCGAGTCACCCTCCATACGCAGCAGACCGCGTCCCGACTCGCGTACGTAGAGCTGCCCCCGCACGACAAATGAGGTGTGAAAAACTCCCGGGCTCTTCCAGGAGCGGAGCGTGTCTCCATTCCACCGAAAAAGCCGCTCGCGGCTCTGGAAGTACACGTCGCTGCCCGTGGTGTGCGTGTACCACACGTCCGAGAAGCCTCGCTGCTCCGGCGGCAGCCGGTCGGCGAGCGAGACGTACCGCAGCGTGGCGGTGGAGTCGGGCCGCAGCACGCCAAAGTCGCCCACTGTCCCAGCGTAGACGGTGCCCTGCGGGTCGGCCGCGACGCTGCGCGTGAATGCGCCCGTGCCTGTCTCGATGAGGCGCCAGCGCGCGCCGTCGTATTGCAGAATGCCGTCGTTGTTGGCCACGTACATCAGCCCGCGCTCATCCTGCGCGATGCTCCAGTTCTGCGACTGTGCGCGGTAGTCCTGCGCGGTGAAGTGCGTGGTGGAGAACGGCGCGCCCGTGGGCGCCGGCTGCCCGGCGGCAGGCGCGGCGCACAGCACCGCCGGCAGCATCACGAGAGCAAGCAACGCGCGCATGAGATCGTCCCAGAACGGCTTCACGCAGAAAGCGGCAGACATCTGGTTGTGAAAAATCAGAAACGCTCACTTCGGCGCAACGATCCGCGTCTCTGGATTTGCTTCTCGTCCTCGTTTCAGAAGGTGAGAACCGTTGCTTTCCCGAGGGGCGCCCGGCCCGACGTTCGACCGCCGGCACTATGCAACGAGCTTGTTACTTAAATGTAACGCCTGGAACGTTGGCATGGCTTGCAACGGCCCGCGTTGCGCGGTAGCGTGAACATTGTACTCGGCGGCATTTCGGTTTTACACAATGCCGTTTCGGGTTTTTCACCCTCTCTCGAACGTAACCCAGCGCTTCCTCTTATGAAAGCTGCTCGCTCCGCCTCGCCCCTCTTCGCGGTCTTCTCTGCACTCGCGTTGCTCGGCACGGTCGCGCTGACCGGCTGCTCCTCCTCCAGCCTCACCGGCCCCGAGCAGGCGCCGCCTGAAATCCAGTCCGTGGAAGGCGGCGGCTCGGCCCAATCCTCCGATACCGATGAGCAGAACGGGGGCGGCTCGGGGCACACGGCCAGCCACAACACCATGCCGTCTGAGGACTGATCCGGCACGACGTATCGGCCCGGCGCACGGCGTCCCGGTCGGTTCCCTCCTGGGGCCGGCTCGGGACGCCTTTGCCGTGCGCGCCCGCCGCGCGGGAACCATTCCGGCGCGGGCGCTCGTCAGAGGCGATGCGTTTTCGCCTCCCGAAGTGCCCGCCGATGCGCGCCAGTTACTGCGACGGCTACTACGTGCCGCTGCCGGAGGGCCACCCCTTCCCGATGGCCAAGTTCCCGGCCCTGCACCGCCGCCTGCGGCGCGAGGGGCTGCTGGACGAAAGCGAAGTCATCGCCCCTCGCCCGGCCGACTGGCCAGCGCTGTTGCGCGTGCACACCGCCGGCTACCTCTCGGCCCTGGCAAAAGGGCAGCTCGCTGAACGCGCCGAGCGCCGAATGGGGCTGCCGTGGTCGCGGCGGCTGGTGCGGCGCTCGCGCCTGGCCGTGCAGGGCACCATCAACGCCGCCATGATGGCCCTCGAAGACGGCGTGGCCGCCAACCTCGCCGGCGGCACGCACCACGCCTTTCCCGGCTACGGGGAGGGCTTCTGCGTCTTGAACGACGTGGCGGTCGCCATTCGCCTCCTGCGGCGCGCGCGCTGGATCGAGCGCGCCCTCGTCGTGGACCTCGACGTGCACCAGGGCAACGCCAATGCGGCGTTTTTCGCCAACACCAACGCGGTCTTCACCTTCTCGCTGCACGGGGCTCAAAACTACCCCTTCGAGAAGCCGCCCTCCTCGCTGGACGTGGGCCTTCCCGACGACCCCGGCGACGACGCCTACCTGGAGGCGCTCCGGGCGCACCTGCCCAGCGTGATCGAACGGGCGCGGCCGGATCTCATCTTCTACCTCGGCGGCATCGACGTGGCCGCCGGCGACCAATACGGGCGGATCAACCTCACGCGCGAAGCGCTGCGCGAACGCGACCGCTACGCCCTCTCCCAGTTGGCCGCCAGTGGCGCGCCCGTGGCGCTGCTGCTTTCCGGCGGCTACGCCGAGACGCCCGAGGCCACCGCCGACCTGCACGCCGAGATGCACCGCGCCGCCCGCGAGGTGTTTTGAAGGACGGCGGACCGCAGACGATGGGCGGCGGCCCTTCATGTGCTTGCATTACCGCTGTCGGTATCGGTGCGAGCGATCTGCGCCGCGAAGGCCCGCAGGTCGTCCAGGTTCTCCAGCGCCTCGAACACGAGCCGGTCGTTCACGTCGAGGTAATCGTGGATCAGCACGTTGCGCAGGCCCACAGCGCGCGCCAGGCGCCCGGCCAGCGCTTCATCGAGGCGTCCTTCGCGGCCCAGGATGCGCAGGCACTCGGCGTAGCTCTTGGGGTGGCCCAGGTTTTCGTGGCTCACCACCGCACACGCCACGTCGATAACGATCTGGATGGCCTCGAGCATCCCGTAGCGCAGCGCCCAGCGCTCGCGCCGCCGGCCTTCGAGTTCCGCGAATGTCTGCCGGCGGAAGGACTCCAGCTCGCCGAGCGCATCCTCCAACTCCTTGAGACGACTACGCAGGCTGTCCATAGTCCCCCGCTTCGATTCGTCGATCCATCGCGTCGAGCATGCGCTCGTAGGTGGGGCGAAAGTCGAGGTACTCGCGCATTACGCGCAGCTTCTCTTTTTTGAAAAAGGCGTCGTCGCGCGCGAAGAGCAGCCGCCCGCTCGCCAAGATCTCGTAATACACGAGCGACGGCTGTACGCTGAGGTCCACCAGATCTACGTGCACCTCGGGGAACGCTTCATCCAGCACAGCGGCCACCGCGAGAACGTCGCCTGCGTCGTCTACGTAAACGGCCACGTCGAGGTCGCTCACGGGTGTGGCCCGCCCTTCGGCGTGGGAACCGTAGAGCACGGCGAAGCGCACGCCGCGTTGCGCTCGAAGCACCCGCGCGAGAGCGGTCGCAAGATCGGAAGAAGAGGCGGACATGGCGGGCCTGCGCGTTGCCGGAGAGGTAAGCAAATACGTGCCTGTCCCGTTCCCGTTCACGTCGGCCGCCCCTACGCCCCCCAGCGCCCCGCCACGACGCGCTCTTTGCCGAAAGCATCCTGCTCGACCCCCACGCTTTTCAGTCCGCCCTCGCGCAGAAGCGCGGCGACCGCCTCGGCGTGCCCGGCGTGCGCCTCCAGCACGAGATGGCCCCCCGGCACCAGCATCTGGGAGGCGTGCTTTGCCAGCGCGCGGTAAAAGTGCAGCGGATCGCCGCCGCTGAAGAGCGCCACGCCTGGCTCATGATTCCGCACGGCCTCGGGAAGCGTGGACCGCTCCGCATCGGGCACGTAGGGTGGGTTGGCAATGAGGAGGTCGAGGCCGGCAGGGCTTTTTTCGAGAAAAGCGCCGGCCTGCATGTCGGCGCGGAAGAAGTGCGCCGCCAGGTCGCAAGCATCGGCATTGGCGCGAGCCACGGCGAGCGCCTCGCGGCTCACGTCGCAGGCGTGCACGTCGGCCTCCGGGCGCTCGGAGGCGAGCGCCAGCGCAATGCAGCCACTCCCGGTGCCTGCGTCGAGAACCTTTGGCTGCCGCACGTCCTCCAAGCGGCGCAGGGCCGCTTCGACGAGGGTTTCCGTCTCGGGACGAGGGATGAGGACGGCGGGCGACACCGCCAGGCGCAACCCCCGGAAGTCGGTGTGGCCGAGGACGTAGGCCAGCGGTTCGCCCTCGGCGCGGCGGCGCAGCAACGCGCGAAAGCGGCGCGCCTCGTCCCCGGTGACGCGCCGGTGGACGCGAGCGTGCAGCGCGGCGCGGCCCAGCGCGCCCAGCACGTCGGCGAGGAGCCACTCGGCCTCGCGGCGCGCGTCCCCGACGCCGGCCCCCTCGGCGGCCGCCGCGAGGCAGCGCGCCCCCTCGGCCAAGAGCACATGGCGCGTGGGCGGCCCTGCGGATTGCTCTTTTGCGGAGGGCGGGTCTGCCATGCGGGGGGGTTCTGAAGGAACGGCCCTGGACGCGGCACGCCAGGGCACGATATATTGCGGACTACGTTTCTCGAACGGAGCGCCGGCGGCCACGCCCTCTTCCCTTTCCGCTCTTTCCCCTGTGAAAACCTTCAAAGACAAAACGATTCTCCTCACCGGCGCCAGCGGCGGCATCGGAGCTGCGATGGCGCGCCGGCTCGCCGACCCGACGGTGACGCTTCTGCTCACGGCCCGCTCGGAGGAACGCCTGCGCGCGGTCGCCGACGAGGCGAAACAGCACGGCGCTGCCGCGCGCGTCTTCCCGCACGACCTGAGCGCGCCCAGGGCCGACGCCGCGCTCCACGACGCCGTCACGCGCGAGGGCTTCGCGCCGGACGTGCTCGTCAACAACGCCGGCTTCGGGGCGCTGGGGCGCTTCGAGAACGTCCCGGCCGCGAAGTATGCCGAGATGCTCTCCCTCAGCGTCACCAACCTGACGGGCCTCACGCGGCGGTGTCTGCCGCACATGCTGGGAGCGGAGGCCGGCGCGGGCATCCTCAACGTGGCCTCGACGGCAGCGCACCAGCCGGTGCCCTATTTCGCCGTCTACGCCGCCTCCAAGAGCTACGTCCTGCACTTCTCGCAAGCGCTCTGGGCAGAGTACCGGGAGCGGGGCGTCGCCGTCACCTGCCTGAGCCCCGGGCCCACGCGCACCGGCTTTCAGTCGCGCGCCGATTCGCAGAACGTCGCCTTCGGCCCGATGGAATCGGCCGAGAAGGTAGCGCGGGTGGGGCTCCGCGCGCTGCTGGCGGGCCGCCGCGCCGTCGTCAGCGGGGCGGGCAACAAGGCCGGCGCGCTGGCCGGGCGCCTCGCGCCACGCCGCCCGCTCCTGGCGATCCTGGAGCGCGCCTTCGAGGCGATGATTTAGTTTCGTTGGTCGTTTCGAAGAATGAGCCCGCGATCTTGACATTGTAAAAGTCAGGCCCACACGCCAAATTTGCTCCCCGCCCCTCAGTGCCGCACCTCGAAGATCTCGAAGTCGCCCGAGGCGTCTTGCCAGTCGGCAGAGACGTCTTGGACCTTCGCCGCGCGCGGGCCGTCGCGGAGCGCATCGAGCAGGTTTTCGAGATCGTCGCGCGGTCCTTCGGCCTCGACGCGCACCGACCCGTCGCTCTCATTTTTCACCCAACCGGCCAGGTCGCGGCGGCCGGCCTGCGTGCGCACGAAGTGACGAAAGCCGACGCCCTGCACGCGGCCCATAACCTGCGCGGAGAGGCGCTCTTGCGTGGAGGTGCTCATATGAAAAAGTGTCGGCGTATTGGAGTGCTGTGGGAATTGTAGAGATTGTAGAGTGCGTTACCGCCGCCCCCTTCCCTGCGCGTGTCCAGCGCTGTCTATGACCTGAACTCACGCCGCCTCGCCGTTCAGCAAGTCGCGCTCTTGCGTCCAGTCACGGAAGCCGTCCACGAGCTGCTCGAAGGAGTCCATCACGAAGAGCTTGTCCTGAAGGTTGTACACCTCGTAATCAGTCTCTACGAGCGTGTCGGGGTCGAAGGGGAGCTTCTCGACCTGGTCGGAAAGGGCGTGCGTGACCTCTTCGTTGCTCGACACGATGCCGGCCCCGAAGAGGCGCGTGCCCTCCGGTTCCTCCAGAAGCCCAAACTCGACGGTGAACCAGTGAAACGCTTCCAGGGCCGGGCGCTCGGCCCCCTCGGCCTTCAGCGCGGCCTGGCCGAAGAGCTGGTAGAAGTCGGCAAACTCCGGCTGCGTGAGCATCGGCATGTGGCCGAAGATGTCGTGGAAGCAGTCCGGCGCGGGCGTGTAGTCGAGCTCGTCCCAGTCGCGCACGTAGTCCGTGGAAGGAAAGTGGCGGTTGGCCAGCAGGTTGAAGAAGTCCTTTTCGTGCAGCAGGCCCGGGATGCGGGCCACCTGCCAGCCCGTGGCGTCTTCGAGGCGCGCGCTCAGGTCCGCCAGCGGGGGAATGCGCTCGGGCGTGATGTTGAGCACCTCCAGGCCCTTTTCGTAGGCGTCGCAGGCGCGCCCGGGAAGCTGCTCGGTCTGGCGCTCCACGAGCGTGCCCCAGATTTCGTGGCGCTCCTCGTCGTAGTCGGGATATTCGATCTCGTCGCCGATGGGCGGGCGCTCGTCAAGGCTCTGCGGAATCGTGCGCGGGTCCACGTCCTCCTCGCTCTCGGCGGCCTTCTCGAAAGCCGATCGTTCGTCTACCTCGCCTGAGGCGGCGCCGTCGCCGGCAGCGGGATGTTCCTCGGCGGTGTGGGCGGTTTCCTGGTCGGGGGCTTCGGGCTCGGGCATGGCGAGGGAGACGGCTTTGGGAAAGAAGCGAGCGGGACGGCCGCGGCGATACCGCTTTCGGGAAAATGTGCAGTCGCCTGCGATGTTCGCCTGCGCAGGCTCGGGGCGTCGGCCTGAATCAGTCGGGTCGGCGGACCTCTCCTTCGAGACGTACCAGCCAAGCAGCGCTGAGGTAGCCGGCAAAAGCGATCCCGCCGAAGGCGACCACGCGACGCGAAAGGCGGAAGCCGCCCTCGAAGAGAGCATCGGCCAGGAGCATCACCACCGCGCAGAGCGTCCCGAAGCTCAGTGCGCCGGCCAAGACGCGCGGCCATGACCGAAACGCGCGGCTGTCGAACATGGCGGGAAAGCGTTGCTGCAAAGTCTGCACACGAAGAAGAGGGCGAAGGCCGGGCTACGCGCTGCGGTTGCCCAAGTAGTCCACGCTCGTCACGACGGCGAAAACCCCGACCGCCACCGCGAGCATCCCCGCCCAGCCGAGGGACTGCGGCACCGCAAGCGCCAGAATCATCACCACCATCGCCGACGACACGGCAGCCACGACGAGATGCGTCTTCGGGAAGCCACTTCCGCCCTGCGTCGGCGGGTGCGGCTTGCCGGGCTGGAAGGAGCTGGGGCGGTCGTCAGAGGCCATGAGCGAGAGCGGGTACTGCGTGCGAAAAGGAAAAAGCGAGAACCGCCGAGGGCATCAGCCCAGCGTGAAGTCGTCGTCGTGGCTGCGGCGGAAGGAAAGGTAGCTGACCGTCGCGCTCACCGCCACGGTCGTCAGGTCCGACCATTCCAGGCGCATCTTTTCGCCCATCAGGTAGCGCGAGCCGATCTTCTTGGCCAGCGTCGTGCCCGCCCCAAAGAGCACCGCCCAAGCAACGGCGGTGCGGCGCGAAGACGTCTTTTCGCCAAAGAAGGGGGTGTCGCGGTCGAACGTCTCGGAAGACATAGGCAACAGGGAAGTGCGAGAAGAAGAAATGTGCAGCTTTTTCTTGTCTGCAGAAACGCACCGGCCAGGGCAGTGTTTGCGAAAAGCGAGCCAGCGCGCAAGCTTTTTACGTGTGGGTTCGCGGGTCGTTGTACTGTTTTGAGAAGTTGATGTCGCGGTAGAAGTCTGTTTCGTGTTTTGCGCTCGCTGCGTTGCCGCCCGGTGCGGCAAACGACAGGCCTCTCAGGACGAAAAGCCGCCGTCTTCCGTTCACGGTCTGCCGTCCTTCCTCACGCCAGCGCCCCGGCCACCAGGAACGCCGCCAGCGCTGCCGCGCCCACCGCCAGCGAGTACGGGAGCTGCGTGTTGACGTGGTCCACGTGGTCACTGGCGGCGGCCATCGAGGAGATAATCGAAGTGTCGGAGAGCGGGGAAGCGTGGTCCCCGAAGATGCCGCCCGAGAGAGTGGCTCCCAGCACCAGCGTCGCGGGAAGGCCCAGCCCCTCAGCCAGTGGAAGCGCAATCGGAATCATGATGGCGAAGGCCGTCCACGAGGAGCCCAGCGTGAAGGCCGCGCCCCCGTTTACCACAAAGATGGTCGCCGGCATCCACCACGCCGCCCCGACGCCCTCGACGAGGCCGACGAGGTAGGCGCCCATTTCGAGCTGGCGTGAGACGCTCCCCAGCGCGAAGGCCAACACCAGCAGGACCGTCACGCCCAGCAGCCCCGCTCCGCCCTTGAGCGCCCACTCGGTGGATTCGGTGAGCGAGAGCACCGACTGGCGCTCGCCGCCGCCCGCTCTCGTCGGCGGGCGCGGCACGGCGTAGAAGAGCGCCGCCGCGCCGACGGCCCCCCCCACCGCCCAGAGCACCGCCGTCGAGCCGCTGCCGGCCATCAGGTCACCGCCGCCGGTGACGTAGAGCCCCACAAAGATCATCGCTACCATCACCGCCAGCGGCACGAGCAAGTCGCGCGCCCGGCGCGGCGCCTGCTCGACGGGTTCGAGCGCGGCGACTTCCTCCGAGACCATCGGGCGTGCCCCTTCGGCGAGGACGTGACCCGTCTCCTGCGCGCGCTCTTCGGCGCGGCGCATGGGGCCGAAGCCCCAGCCGGTCACCGCCAGCCCCAACGCAAAGAGAATGGCAAAGAGCGCAAAGAAGTTGTACGGGAGCGCCCCGGCCAGGAGCGCGACGGTCCGCCCCTCGGCCACGCCCTGGGTGGCGATGAGGCCCAGCACGTAGGCGCCCCAGCCGTTGAACGGGATCATCATGCAGACCGGCGCGCAGGTGGCATCGCAGTAGTAGGCCAGCTTCTCGCGCGGGATCTGGAGCGTGTCGAAGAGCGGTCGGCTCACCGCCCCCACCGTCAGCGAAGAGATGTTCGACTCCACGAAGAGCGCCATGCCCGTGCCCCATGCCAAAAGCTCCGCGCGGCGGCGCGTCCGGCCCCAGCCGCGCTTCTGCGCCCACTGGATGAAACCCGCCACGCCGCCGGACACCTGCACCAGCGCGACCAATCCGCCCACCAGAATGCAGAAAATGAGGATGCGTGCGTTGCTCTCACTCCCGAAGACGGCCACTACTTCTTCGGCCAGCAGGCGCAGACCGATCACGGGGTTTCCCCCGGCCAGGAGCGTCGTGCCCAGCCACAGCCCCGCCAGCAGCGAGAGGTAGATCTGCCGCGTCCACAACGCCAGCCCGATGGCCAGCAGCGGCGGCAAAAGGACTCCCATTGCGAATTTCAGATTGGGTATTGAAAATTGGTCTCGGCCCGCTGACCAATCTCCAATTCTCGTTTCTCAACTTTTCAATCTGCCCGCCATTTGATGTTGCACCCCACCGACGGGTGCTGCTCGCCCGTTACCTCGCCGGTGTCCAGCAGCTCGTCGAGCGCCGCGCGCAGGTCCTCGCCGGTGGGCGTGCCCTTGTTGGGGCGCGTGGCGTCGAAGCGGCCCCGGTAGGCCAGCCGCCGCTCGGGGCCGTAGACGAAGAAATCCGGCGTGCAGGCGGCCTCGTAGGCGCGGGCCACCTCCTGGCTCTCGTCATAGAGATAGGGAAACGGGTAGCCCTTGTCCTCGGCGCGCGCGGCCATGTTCTCGAACGAATCCTCGGGGTGCGACTGGGGGTCGTTTGCAGATATCGCCACGAACGCCACGTCGCGCTCCTGATATTCTGCGGCCAGCTCGATCAGCGCCGGCTCGACGTGCTGGGCGTAGGGGCAGTGGTTGCACGTGAAGACGACGACCAGCGCCTCGGCCTCGTCGAAGTCCGAGAGCGCGCGCGTCTGGCCGGGTCGGCCGCTCATGCCGGGATTTTCAGCCACGCCGGGGTTGGCGGCAGGCAGGTCGAAGGCGGGCGCGGCGTCGCCCAGGGCGGTCATCTGTGATTCGGTCAGCGCCATTTCGACTTTGAATTTTGGATGGGGGATTGACGATTGGCTGCCAGGGCGCGCGGCTGCCATTCGAGAGACGAACCACGAGCCAGCGAGCGAAGACGAACCACGAGTCACGAACCGCCGCGTTCGGCCAGGGCCTCGACGAGAGCCTCTTGGGAAGCGGGCACGTCGCTGTAGGCGCAGAGGCGGGCGGTGGCGCCGGGGAAGTCTTCCAGCACGTGCGGGGTTCCCAGCGCGGCCACGACGGTCGGGTGCTCGGCCACGAGGGCCTCGGCGAAGCGTTGTTGCGACTCGGTGAGGCCGAAGGTGTGCCACGCGGCCGGCTCCACGCGCAGCGCCAACACGACCGTGTCGGCGTCGGTGGCCTCGCGGCGCAGGATCTCCAGCTCGCGCTCCTCCACGTCGGGGCCGGCGGCGTAGTAGCGGGCCTGCGGGAAGGTCTCTTGCACGGCCTTCGCCAGGAGCACGTTGTCGGTGTGCTCCCCGGCGGCGAGGCGCACGAACACCATTTTGTTTCCCGGCGCGGGGGTCAGGGGCAGCGCGCCGGTGCCATTGTCGAGGGTCGTCACCGCCTTGCGCGCGATGCGGCGGGCCAGCTGCCGGTGCTCGGTGTCGCCGACCTTGCGGCTCTCGGCGGGGTCGTGCTCGACGCGCGTGGGGAAGGCGGCCTCGCGCCCGTGGCGCTCGGCGAGCCCTTCTTTGAGGCGCCAGGTGCGGGCCATCGCCTCGTCGACGCGCTCCTCGGGAAGCGAACCGTCCTCGACAGCCTCGACGATGCCGGTGGCGACGGCCTCGGGGTCGTCCGGGTCCAGCAGCAAGTCCACGCCGGCCCCGACGAGCGCAGCGGCTTGCGCGCCCGGGCTGTCGTGGGTGTCCTGCACCGCGCCCATAAGGAGGCTGTCGGAGACGGCGGGGCCCTCGAAGCCCATCTCTTCCCGCAGCAGGCCCTTCAAGATTTGTTCGGAGCCGGTGGCGGGCGTTTTGTTGTCATCGAGGGCGGGGTAGGCCACGTGCGCGCTCATCACCAGATCGGCCTTCTCCTCGAAGGCAGCGCGGAAGGGGGCGAAGTCCGTTTCCGCCAGTTTCTCGCGCGAGGCTTCGACGAGGGGCATCTCGGCGTGCGGATCGGCGGTGGTGCGGCCGTGGCCGGGGAAGTGCTTGGGCGTGGTTAGCATTCCCTCGGTCCGGCAGCCGCGCAGATAGGCTCGCACCAGGCGCCCCACGCCCTCCGGCTCTTCCCCGAAGGCGCGCGTGGCGATGATGGGGTTCTGGGAGGTGAGGTTCACGTCCGCCACCGGGGCGAAGGTGATGTGGATGCCGCAGGCGCGTCCTTCGCGGGCGGTCACTTTGGCGGATTCCTCGACGAGCTTCTCGGCCTCCTCATGCGAACGCGCGCTGATGGCGCCGAAGGCCATCGCGTGGGGAAACCGCGTAGCCCCGCGCACCTCCTGCCCGATGCCGCGCTCGATGTCGGCCCCCACCAGCAACGGGTAAGGGCTGGCGCTCTGAGCGCGGGCGAGGCTCTCGCGGGCGTCGGGCCAGTGGCTATTGAAGAAGATGAGCCCCCCGACGGGGCAACGCCCCAGTAGCTCCTCGACGCGCTCGATGTCGTCTTCGGCGGTGCGGGTAGGCGGCAGGTTCGACCCCAGCCGGGCGAAGACGAGCTGGCAGGCTTTTTCGTAGAGCGAGGTCGGGCGGTCGAGCACAGGGCGCGTTGCGGGTAGAAGTTGAAGGGTGGAGGTTGGAACGTTTTCAGGCCGCAACGGCCCCGTCGGCACGCCACGCTTGTCGGCGTGCCACGCTTGTCGGCACGCTTACCCGGCCACGGCGGGACACGCCTCACCAGCGTAGAGGTCGTGCTGGGCGATGTACTCACGCACTCCCTCGGGCACGAGGTAGCGCAGGGACCGGCCCTGCCGCCGCCGCTCGCGCAGGTCGGCGCCTGCGATCTCCAATCGAGGCGCCTCGGCAAAGCGCACGTGCCGAGCGATCTCGCCGGGCAACTCCGCAAGCAGGGCGTCGCGCCCGGGACTGCCGGGGCGGCGGTAGACCAAAGGCTCGGCGCGGCGGGCGATTTCGCCGGGCGCGCGCCACTCGAGGAAGCTCGCCAGGCTGTCCCCCCCCAAGATGAGCGCGAATCGGGTCTTCGGGTGGCGCTCCTGCAAGACGCGCAACGTCTCGACGGTGTAGGAGGGACCCCCGCGCTCGACCTCTTCGCTTTTCGCGCGGAAGGCCGAATTCGAAGCCGTCGCGCGGCGCGTCATTTCCAGCCGGTGCCGGGCGGGGGCCACCGCGCCGGCCTCCT
The DNA here is from genome assembly GCA_003022485.1 of Bacteroidetes bacterium QS_8_68_28. Lineage (GTDB taxonomy): Bacteria > Bacteroidota > Rhodothermia > Rhodothermales > Salinibacteraceae > QS-8-64-10. The sequence continues at coordinate 21,425 of PXTS01000015.1, read as the reverse complement.
TGTGCGGCGGGACGCCGGCGGGCATCCACCACACCGCTTCGAGGGCAAACTGCTCGCGCACCGTCTCGGCGACGATCTGGTGCGCGACGTGAGGCGGGTTGAACGACCCGCCGAAGAGGCCAACGTACATCGGCACAGTAGCGTGCGGAAGGTAAGGGCGTGCGGGAGCGGGACCTGCCTGCAGTGCTCCTTTGAAGTGCCTTCGCTCCGCCCCACGAAGAAAGCGGACCGGCGGGCGAAACTACTCGCCCGTCTCGGCGAGGGGCTGGGCGTCTTCCCCGTCTATCTCTTCGAGCCGTTTCCGGGCCGTTTCGTAGTGCGCGGCGGCTTTGTCGAGCAGCGGGCTGTCGGGGAAGATCTGTTCGAGACGCCGGTAGTTGTCTACGGCCCGGCGGTAGCGCTCGGCCTGCTTCGACGCGATGCTGCGATCGGCGTACGCGACGCTGGTGCGCACGGCCCCCAGCAACGCCTCATCGACCCAGCGGGTGTCGGGGTACTGGTTGAAAACGTCCTCGAAGGCGTCCGCCGAGGCTTCCCAGAGCTCGCGGCGCTCGTACTGGCGCGCAGCGGCGAGCTGCTTGCGGGCGAGCTTGCCGCGCAACTCGGCGATTTTTTCCTCCACCGTGTCGGCGTGCTCATGCTGCGGGTAGCGATCGGCGAAAAGCTGAAAAAGATTGAGCGCCTTTTTGGTGTGGGACTGGTCGAGCTCGTAATCGGGCGAGAGGCGATAGTAGGACATCGCCTGCTGGTACTCGGCCAGCGGGGCGCGCTCGTCGTTGCGGTACAGGCGCGCGAAACGGCGGAACTGCTGAGCCGCCAGCAGGTGGCGCCCGTCTTCGCGGTAGGCGCGGGCGAGCTGGAGCTGCGCGTCGTCGGCCCACTCGTTTTCGCGCCCGTACTCGAAGACGGCGCGGAAGTAGGTGGTGGCCTCTTCGTAGTCCCCGCCCTCAAAGGCGTCCATGCCGTTCTGGTACGCCTCCTTCGCGGTGTCGTGGCGCACCTGGCCCGCTCCCGTGCACCCAGCGGCGGCGAGCGCCAGGGCGAGCACGGCGACGGCGAAGAGGCGGCGAAGCGAAAACATGAAGCCGAAGCGGCAGCGTTCAGAGCAGCGGACGGACGCGCGGGCTGGCAACCACGCGCTGCTTTAGGCTATGCGTACGATCCCGTCGGGGGGCTGTTCCTCCGCGCGCGGCGCAGGGGCGGGGAACACGGGGCGTTTTTCGCGCCGAGCAGACGTGGGCCCCGATCGGAGAAACGCCGGGGCGCTCTGCATCACGCACGTTCAGCGCATCAACTCCAGCCGCCCGTCGCGGTAGCGCTGGTAAAAGAGTCCCTGGTTGACGGTGCCGCCTTCGAACTGGATGCGCACTCCCAGCCCTTCGTAGCGCGGGGCCGCCAGCAGCGCCTCGCGCATCCCGGACGGGACCTGCGCAGCATCCGTCGAGCGGGCGCGGGCCCCGATGAGGAAGCGCGCCACGTCGTAGCCGGTGTAGGCGAGGCGGCGGCCCGGCGGGGCCAGCTGGTCGGGCGTCTGGCCGGTAGCCGCGCGGAAGTCTTCGATGAAGGTCTGCACCTCCGGACGCGAGGGGTCCACCTCAAAGGGGCTGGCGTAGGTCACGCGGTAGCGGCTGGCGGACTGCTCGATGGGCTGGTCGTCCCAGGCGCTGTTGCCCAGGACGCGCAGGCGCGGCACCTCCGCGCGGTCCAGTGCCGTGAGGGCCGCCTGCACGAGGCGCGGGGCCTGCTCCCCACTGACGGGCAGGTAGACCGCCCCGGCGTTTTGAAGCCGCTGAGCCGGGATGCGCTCGTTGAGCCGCCCGTAGGCGCGCAGTCCCGGCAGCGTGTCGGAGAACGTGACGGTCGCGCCCAGCCGCTCCGCCTCCCGCCGAAAGTGCTCGGCAAGGGTGTAGCTCTGCGTTCCCTCCGGCTGGCTGACAACGCCGAAGCGGTCTTCCCGGAGGCTCTCCTGGGCAAAGCGCGCCATCTGGCGCCCGCGCATGGCAATCGTGGGGTTGGCCTGGAAGACGTAGCGCCGCCCCTGGCTCACCCCCCGGTCGCCTGCCAGCGGGGTCACCATCGTCAGGCGCTCCTCCTCGGCCACCGCGCCGGCCGGGCGCGCCGTGCGGCTAAAAAGCGGCCCGATCACCACATCGGCCCCCGCCTCGGCGAGCGCGCCGACGGCCTCGCGCGCGCCCTGCGGGGTAGCCTGCGTATTCTGGAACATCATGCGCACCGTCGTTCCCGGCGCGTACTCGCCGCCATTGGCCCGCGCGACGGCCTGCTCGATGCCGTTGAACATCGCCTGCGTGAGCGCGGCGTTCTGCCCGTCGAGCGGCAGCGCGATGCCGAGCTGGAGCGTCTGCCCCGCCGCGCCGCTGCCTTCCAGCCCCAGTTGCTCACGCGCGTAGCTGCGCACCCGGCGCGCGGCTCCCACGTAGCTGCTGGAGGGATACTCCCGCAGGAAGCGCGAAAGGCGCTCGTCGGCGCGGGCGTACTCGCCCTGGCGGTAGAGGGCCTTTGCCGCCATCAGCGCGGCGGCAGTGGTCTTCCGATGCAGCGGGTAGCTATTGATCGCCACCTCGAAACGCTGGAGTGCCGCCCCATAGTCGCCCGCCTCGAAGGCCTCGATCCCGCGCTGAAAGACCTGCTCGGCTTCCTCGATGCGCGGCACGTCCGCCTGCTTCTGACTGCCGAGGTCGCCGCCTCCCTCCTGCGCGTGCGCGGCGGTGCTCCCGGCCGGAAGCGTGGCCGCCAGCAACGCGAGGCAGAGCAGGGGAAGTAGTGGATGGGAAGTGGTGAATGGTCGGGCGCGCATGAGAAAATCGGCAATCGAAAATCGGCAATCGAAAATCCCTACTCCCACTCAATCGTCGCCGGCGGCTTGGAGGTGATGTCGTAGACGGCGCGGTTGATGCCGGGCACCTCGTTGACGACGCGCCCGGCCACGCGGCCCAGGAAGTCGGGCGGGAGCTTCGCCCAGTCGGCGGTCATCCCGTCCACGCTCTCAACGGCGCGGAGCGCGCAGACGTTCTCGTAGGTGCGCTCGTCGCCCATCACGCCGACCGTCTGCACCGGCAGCAGGACGGCGAAGGCCTGCCACACCTCGTCGTAGAGATCGTGTTCGCGCAGCGCGCTGATAAAAATGTCGTCGGCCTCGCGGAGGAGGCGCAGCTTCTCCCGTTTTACCGGCCCAGCGATGCGGATCGCCAGCCCGGGGCCGGGAAACGGATGCCGCCCCACGATACGCTCGGGCACGCCCAGCAGGCGCCCGATCTCGCGCACCTCGTCTTTGAAGAGCTCGCGGAACGGCTCGATCAGGTCCAGTCCCATCTCCTCGGGCAGCCCGCCCACGTTGTGGTGCGTCTTGATCGTCTGCGAGGGACCGCCCGTCGAGACGCTCTCGATCACGTCGGGGTAGAGGGTCCCCTGCGCCAAGTAGCGCGGCTTTTTTCCCACCCGCTGGGCGACCTCCTCGGTGGCCTCCTCAAAGACCTCGATGAACGTGTTGCCGACGGCCACGCGCTTCTTCTCGGGGTCCGCGACGCCTTCGAGTTGCGCCATAAAGCGCTCGGAGGCATCCACCGTCTTCAGGTGCAGGTCAAAGTGGCCGCGAAACGCCTCCTGCACTTTGTCGAACTCGCCTTTGCGCAGCACGCCGTTGTTCACGAAAATGCAATGCAGGCGCTCGCCGACGGCCCGGCTGATGAGCGCGGCGGCCACCGACGAATCGACCCCGCCGCTGAGGCCCAGCAAGATGTGCTCTTCCGCACCGACCTGCCGGCGGATGTTCTTCACCTGCTTCTCGACGAAGGAGGCGGGCGACCAGTCCCCTTCGCAGCCGCAGATCCGCAGGGCGAAGTTCTCCAAGACCTCACGCCCGTAGTCGGTGTGAACGACCTCGGGGTGAAACTGGACGCCGTAGTGCGGGCGGCGGCAGGAGCGCACGGCAGCCACGGGCGCGTTGCCGGTGCGGGCGATGACCTCGTAGCCGTCGGGGAGCGTCGTCAGATGGTCGCCGTGGCTCATCCAGACCGTCGAGCCCTCGGGCACGCCGGCGAAGAGGCCGTTTTCGGTCATGACCGTCAGATCGGCGGGACCGAACTCGCGGCGATCGGCGGCCTCCACGCCCCCGCCCAGCAGGTGGGCCATCGCCTGGAGGCCATAGCAGATGCCCAGCACCGGCACCGGCTCGCCGCCTGCTTTTTCCAGCTCCAGAAGCCCCGGCTGGAGCTGCGGCGCCTCCGCGTCGTAGACCGACAGCGGGCCGCCCGACAGGATCAGCCCGTCCGGCTGCATCGCGGCGATCTCATCGGCCGGGCGCGTGCAGGGATGGATCTCGCTGAAGACGCCCGCTTCGCGCACCCGCCGCGCGATGAGCTGCGTGTACTGCGAGCCGAAGTCGAGAATGACGATGCGCTCGCTCATGGCTTCGCGGTTGGAAAGTTGAAGGTTGGAGAAAGTTTCTCAGCAGGTTGAGACCCTTTCCAACCTCAAACCATCGCCTCGTACTCGTCGGCGGGGAGCAGGTCGTCGAGCTCGTCGGGATCGCTCAGCTCGACTTTCGCCATCCAGCCCTCGCCATAGGGGTCGTCGTTGACGAGATCCGGCTCGCCTTCGAGGGCGTCGTTGGCCTCCACGAGCGTGCCGCTGACGGGCATGAACAGCTCCGAGACGGTCTTGACGGCCTCGACGGTGCCGAAGACGTCTTCCCGGTCCAGCTCGGTGCCGTTGGGTTCGAGCTCGACGAAGACGATGTCGCCCAGCTCGCTTTGGGCAAAGTCGGTGATGCCGACGGTGGCCGTACCGTCGCCGTTGTCGCGGATCCACTCGTGGTTGTCGGTGTAGCGCAGCTCGTCGGGAGCGTCCATGGGGGTATGGGTGTGGGTTGGTGAATGGTGAGTAGTCCGCTCGCTTCGCTCGCTGAATGGTGAATGGTTTTCGGTTAGCAGTCGCGGTTGCTGGGGAAGCACCATCCGCGATCCACCCCCATCCACCATCGACAAGGGTAACGCTGATCTACAAAGGCAACGCTCATCTACAGGGGCAACGCTCTCATGCGGGTTGCTCTTCGCGTGGCGCGCTCATCTGGAAGTCGTCCATGAAGCGGGTGTCGAAGTCGCCGGTGCGGAAGCGCTCGTCGTCCATGAGCTGGAGGTGGAACGGAATGGTCGTGTCCACGCCCTCCACGATGAACTCTTCGAGCGCGCGCGCCATCTTTGTGATCGCCTGCTCGCGCGTAGGGCCGCGCACGATGAGCTTGGCGATCATCGAGTCGTAGTGCGGGGGGATCAGGTAGTCGGCGTAGGCGTGGGTGTCCACGCGCACCCCGTGGCCACCGGGCGGGTGGAAGGCCGTGATCTTGCCGGGCGAGGGACTGAAGTTCCGACGCGGGTTCTCCGCGTTGATGCGACACTCGATGGCGTGACCGTTCATGGGGCGGGGCTTGTCGTCGACGGTCTCGCCCTGGGAGACGCGGATCTGGTACTCGACCAGGTCGCAGTCGGTGACGAACTCGGTGACGGGATGCTCGACTTGGATGCGTGTGTTCATCTCCATGAAGTAAAATCCGCCGTCCGCCCCCACGAGAAACTCGACGGTGCCCGCGCCTTCGTAGTTGACCGCCTCGCTGCCACGCACGGCGGCGGCCCCCATTTCCTGGCGAAGCTCCTTCCCCAGCACGGGAGAGGGCGCCTCTTCGACGAGCTTCTGGTGGCGGCGCTGGATCGAGCATTCGCGCTCCCCGAAGTGCACGACGTTTCCCTCCCCGTCCCCCAGCACCTGGATTTCGACGTGGCGCGGCTTTTCGACGAATTTCTCTAAATACATGTCGCCGTTGCCAAAAGCGGCCTCCGCCTCGTTGCTGGCAGCCTTGTACATCCGCTCGAAGTCGCCGGGCCCGCGCACGAGGCGCATCCCCTTGCCGCCCCCGCCGGCCGCGGCTTTCACCATGACCGGGAAGCCCACGTCCTCGGCCACGCGCCGGCCTTCGTCGACGCCCGCGAGGATGCCCTCGGAGCCTTCCATCGTAGGCACGCCCGCCTCGGCCATTTTTTCTTTGGCGCGGCTCTTTTCGCCCATCAGGCGGATCGTCTCGGGGGCCGGGCCGATGAACTCGACGCCGTTGTCGGCGCAGATGGCGCTGAACTCGGCGTTCTCGGAGAGAAAACCGTAGCCGGGATGGATGGCGTCGGCCCCCGTGACCTCGGCGGCGGCGATGATGCGGTCGGGGCGCAGATAGCTTTCGCTCGACGCGGGCGGCCCGATGCAGACCGCCTCGCCGGCGAAGCGCACGTGGAGGGCCTCACGGTCGGCCGTGGAGTAGACGGCCACCGTCTGCAGTCCCATCTCATGGCACGTGCGGATCACGCGCAGCGCGATCTCGCCCCGGTTGGCAACGAGGACTTTTTCGATCATGTTTGGGTCTTCGTGGTTTCCGATTGTTGGTCTTTGGCCGACTCAAAAGCCAACTCAAAACCAAGAACGGCCCCCCAATCACGAGTCCTCGATCACGAAAAGCGGCTGCTCGTACTCGACGGGCTCGGCATCCTCGACGAGAATTTCCTTGATGGTGCCGGGGGTCTCACACTCGATTTCGTTCATCAGCTTCATCGCCTCGATGATGCAGAGCACGTCCCCCTCCGCAACGGAGTCGCCGACTTCGACGTAGGGGTCGTCGTCGGGGGAGGGGCGGCGGTAGAAAGTGCCTACGATGGGAGCGGGCACAGTCGTGCCTTCGGCGGGCGCTTCCTCCTCCTCAGCGGCCGCTGGGGACGCGCCGTCACCAGCAGGCACGCTCGGCTGTTCTTGCGGCGGCGGGGCGGGCGCTTGCTGCTGCTGCTGCTGCGCGGGCGGCTGCGCGTTCTGCGGCGCGTAGCCCTGCTGCGGCGGCGGCTGTTGCGGCGGCAGCTGTTGTGGCAGCGGCTGTTGCGGATAAGTATAGCCGCCGGCAGCAGACTGCATCGTGACCGTCGGCGCGCTCTTGCGCACGGTGATCTTGAGGTCGTCTTCCTCGACGGTCAGCTCCTCAACGTCGCTCTCGGCGACGACGCTGAGCAGCTCGCGGATCTGGGACAGGTCCATGCTTGCGTTTGGGAGTGCGGGAGGGCGGGGTTGGGGGTTCTCCGTTTGCTTCCGCATCGCTCGCAAGAACACGATCCACGAACCAGCGAACGAAGTGAGCGGACGAACGAGTGGGCAGACAAACGAGTAAGCGAAGCGAACGGACGAACGACCTTTTTCGGGAGAGACGATTCTCGCCGGCAGCAGGCCCCTCTCAAAAAACAGTCCCAGTCAGGCCGTAGACACGCGGGTGACGTACTCGCCGCTGCCGGTCGCCACGCGCACCACGTCGCCCTCTTCGATGAAGAGCGGCACGTCCACCGTCGCACCGCTCTCGAGGGTGGCGGGCTTGGTGCCGCCCTGCGCGGTGTCGCCCTTCACGCCGGGGCGGGTGTCGGCCACGGCGCGGTCTACGTTGTCCGGCAGGGAGGTCGAGAGGGGCTCGTCGGTGTCGGCGCGGAAGAGGATGTCGAGCTCGCTCCCCTCGCTGATGAACTCACGGCCGTCGACGCGCTCGGGCGGCATCGAAAATTGCTCGTAGGTCTCGGTGTTCATGAAGTGCAACCCGTAGTCGTCCTCGTAGAGGTACTGGTGCGGGCGCTTTTCGACGCGCACGTCCTCGACCTGGGCCCCGGCGCGGAAGTTCTCTTGCTGGACGCGCCCGTCGCGCACGTTGCGGAGCGTGGTGCGCACGAAGGCCCCGCCCTTGCCGGGCTTCACGTGCTGCATGTCGGTGATCTGCCAGACGCCGTCGCGCCACTCGAAGGCGAGCCCGGTGCGAAAGTCGCTGGTGTCGGCCATTTTGAGCGTGGAGCGCAGGAGCGTGGGAGAACGGGAAAGCCGGCGCGGTGCCGCGAGCGGTGCGCTGTGGCAGTGCCCTTCGCGCAACAACGCGCGACGTTAACATAGCACCGCGCGGCCTTCGGTGTCAATTTCTGCGAGCGAAAATGCTGCCGTCCGTCACGCACCGGTTCGTTCGCTACGATGCGGGCCGCGCGTCGTTCGCCGCGCGCGGCGTTTCACGTGCTTTTCCGCCGGACGGCGTTGCGGGAGCAGGAGCAGAAGGCCCTCCAGCAGGAACGGTCCCGGGCACACCGGCTCGTAACCACCGAGCGAGAGGGAACGCGGCTTGTCGTCGTGTGCGGGTTCGCAAGGGGCGGCCCCTCAGCTTCCTGCGCGTACCCTCCCTTCCCTGTGTGCAGACCTGCCGGGGCGTTCACTGTCGTCGCCTTTCGCCGGCGCGAGGACGACGAGGGCGAGAGCGACGGGAGCGCGCTTCCGTGATTTCTGCGCGGCCGGCCTGGGCTGCCTCTCAGCGGTACGCCTTCTCATTCTCGAGGACGCGCATCAGGTCGTCGGTGCCGAAGGGGCCGCGGTGGTACTTGAACGGCTCGCCGAACGTGGCGCCGACCTTGTAGCCATAGGTGCGCGCCTGCGCCTCGACCCAGTCGAAGAAGTTACGGTTGGAGACGAACGTCTCGGGCTCGTCCGCGCCGGCGTCGTATTCGGGGTTAAAAAACTGGGATTCAAAGGATTGAAGCGCGTCGAGACGCTGCTCCCACACGTCCGAGACGTCCACCACCAGCGTAGGGTTGTCGAAAGGCACCGCCTGCATGTAGTGCAGCGTGTGGTGTGGGCGCCACGGCTCCTGGGGGGCGCCGGTCTCTGGGTCGGTTGTCTCGATTTTGCGCAGGCCGCCGTAGAAGAGCGCGTCGAGCGCGAGGCGCGCGGCGTCGTGGTGGTCGGGGTGGCGCGTCTCCAGGGCGTTCACCAGCACCACGTGCGGACGGAAGCGGCGCACTTGGCGGATGATCGTTCGCTGGTGTTCGCGCGTGTTGGCGATTTCGCCGTCCATGAGCCCGAGGTTCTCCCGCGCGGCGAGCCCCATGACCTCCGATGCCTTCGCGGCCTCTTTCATGCGCTTCTCCGGCGTGCCGCGCGAGCCGAGCTGGCCTTGGGTAAAATCCACCACGCCGGTGCGGTAGCCTTGCTGGCCGAGGGTGCACATCGTACCGCCGGCGCAGAGCTCCACGTCGTCGGGATGAGCGGCGAGGGCGAGCAGGTCGAGAGGGGCAGGGGTCGGTGCACTCACTTCGTTCGCTTTTGGTTTTTGGTAGTTGGTGGTTTCGCCTCCCGAGGACCAAGAACCAAAAACCAAAGCCCAAAAACCACACGCACGTTGCGTCTTCACTTGCTCACGTGTCTTACGGTAGCGCGCAAGCGTCGCTGAAGAAAACCAATCCCAAAAATTAACCGCTAACTCCCAACCACGAAGTTCACAATCCGTCCCGGCACGTAGATCTCGCGTTGCACGGTCTTCCCGTCGATGTGGCGCCGGACGTTCTCCTCCGCGCGGGCCTTTTCGAGCACAGCATCTTCCTCGGCTGCCGCATCCACGTTGATCGTCCCGCGCACGGTGCCATTGACCTGCACGGCCATCTCGACGGTCTCCTCCTGGAGGTGCTCTTCGGCCAACTCGGGCCACGGCGCGTAGGCGAGGCTTCCCGAGTGGCCCAGGCGCTCCCACAGTTCCTCAGCCAGGTGCGGGGCGAACGGGCTGAGAAGCAGCACGAAGTCTTCGGCCACGGCCTTCGGAAGCGCGTCCCAGGAGCGCGCCTCGCCCAAGAACTCCATCAAAGCGGCGATGGCCGTGTTGAAGCGAAGCTCCTCGATGTCGTCGGTAACGCTTTCGATGGCCTGGTGGAGCACGCGAAGCTGCTCGGAGGAGGGTTCCGCATCGGTGATCGTGTCAGAACGGCCGCCGTCGCTCACGTCTTCGGCCTCGCCGGCCACCAGGCGCCAGGCGCGCCCCAGAAAGCGGCTCACGCCGGCCACGTCGTCTGTGCTCCAGGGCTTGACTTGTTCGAGCGGGCCCATGAACATCTCGTAGAGGCGCAGCGCGTCGGCCCCGTACTCTTCAATCACGTCGTCGGGGTTGACGACGTTGCCGCGACTCTTGGACATCTTGTGCGCCCGCGCCTCGACGCGGGTGTCCGGGTCGGCTTTGAGGACGAAGTGGTCGCCCTGCTTTTCGACTTCTTCTCTGGGGACCTCGACTGCGCGGACGGGCTCGCCGGTGCGCTGGTCTTTTCCGTCATCCACGTGCTCTGCCGACACGGCGTGTTCGTCTTCGTCCGAGAGGTAGCGGGTAAACTCCCGCTCGCCCAGGATGAGGCCCTGGTGAACGAGCTTCTGGAACGGCTCTTTCGTCGAGACGACGCCCGCGTCATAGAGCACCTTGTGCCAGAAGCGCGCGTAGAGCAGGTGCAGGACTGCGTGCTCGCTGCCGCCGACGTACAGGTTTACCGGCATCCAGCGCTTTTCCTTTTCGGGATCGACGGGCAGCTCGTCGTTGCCGGGGTCGATGAAGCGGAGGTAGTACCAGCACGAGCCGGCCCACTGCGGCATCGTGTTGGTCTCGCGGCGCATCGGGGCGCCCGTTTCGGGGTCGGTCGTCTCCACCCATTCGGGCAACCCTTCGAGCGGGCTCTTGCCGCTACCGATGGCGTCGTAGGAGTCGATGTCCGGCAGCGTTACCGGCAGATCTTCTTCAGGCACAGGCTTCGGCGCGTCGTGCTCGTCGAGCAGGATGGGGAACGGCTCGCCCCAGAAGCGCTGCCGGCTGAAGAGCCAGTCGCGCAGCTTGTAGGTCGTGGCGGGCCGGCCCTGGCCTTCGTCGTCGAGCCACGCGACAATTTTCTCTTGGGCCTCCTGCACGCCGAGGCCGTCCAGCTTCACGCCCTGCTCGGCAATGCCGTCGATGGCACGCTCCGACGCATCAGAGTTGACGAGCGTGCCCTCTTTTTCGACGTACGCGCCCTCGGGGGCCTCGGGGCTGGGGGCGTCGGCCTGGCCGGGGGAGCGCACGACCTCACGGATGGCGATGTCGTACTTTTTCGCAAACGCGAAGTCGCGCTCGTCGTGGGCGGGCACGGCCATGATCGCGCCCGTGCCATAGGTCGCCAGCACGTAGTCGGCAATCCAGATCGGGATTTTTTCGCCATTGACCGGGTTGCGCGCGTGCCCGCCGGTGAAGACGCCCGTCTTTTCGTCTTGCAGCTCGGTGCGCTCCAGCTCGCTTTTCTGCTGGGCCCGGCGGACGTACTCCTCTACCGCGCCGGCCTGCGCCTCGGTCGTGACCTTGCTGACGAGCGGGTGCTCCGGGGCGAGGACCATGTAGGTCGCGCCGAAGAGCGTGTCGGGCCGCGTGGTGAAGACACGGATGGTTTCTTCGGGCCGCCCGACGACGCCGAAGTCCACCTCCGCCCCTTCGCTCTTGCCGATCCAGTTGCGCTGCATCTTGATGGTGGACGCCGGCCAGTCGAGGTCGTCGAGCCCGTCCAGCAGGCGCTCGGCGTAGTCGGTAATCTTGAGCATCCACTGCCGCATGGGGACGCGCTCGCACGGGTGGCCGCCCACTTCCGATTTGCCGTCGATGACCTCCTCGTTGGCCAGCGTCGTGCCCAGCTCCTCGCACCACCAGACGGGCACCTCCGCCTGGTAGGCGAGGCCGCGCTCGTAGAGCTTCAGAAAGATCCACTGCGTCCACTTGTAGTAGTCGGGATCCGTCGTGTTGATCTGGCGCGACCAGTCGTAGGAAAAGCCCAGGCGCTTGAGTTGCTTTTTGAACGTGGCGATGTTCTCCTCGGTCGTCTCACGCGGGTGCGTGCCCGTCTTCACCGCGTACTGCTCGGCGGGCAGGCCGAAGGCGTCCCAGCCCATCGGGTGGAGCACCTCGAAGCCGTTTTTTCGCTTGTAGCGCGCGACGATGTCGGTGGCGGTGTACCCCTCGGGGTGGCCCACGTGGAGGCCGCTTCCGCTGGGGTAGGGAAACATATCGAGGACGTAGTACGGCTCGCGAGGCGTGCCGTCTTCGGCCACGCGCGGCTCATCGGGCGTTTTGAAGGTCTCGTGCTCGTCCCAGTGGCGTTGCCATTTCTGTTCGATCTGGGCGAAGGGGTAGGCGGCCATGTGGCTTCGCAGTTGCGGACTCCGGGTTGAAGGTTTCGGGGGGCGTTGTCGAGCCATTGTTCTATGCCGCCCCGCAGCGCGAGTTCGCGCCGGATCCGTCCGACGCCGCCGCAAGCACCCGGCAACGCGCCGGTTACTCGGGCGACGGCGGGCGCTCCGCTCGGCGGTGCTGGATACGACGCAGGCGTACTGGGGCGCCGCCTTCGCCGGCCCGCAGGCCATGGAGCGGGCCACTCAGGGGGGACCGCCGGACCGGACGGGCGGCTCACGCGCGTCCAGTTCGACTACTGACCAGCTTCGACTGCTGCCCAGCCTGCGAGATACGAAAATCGACGAAGCAAACCGGCCTCCCCCCTCCATGCGGAGCTGGTTTGCTCGTTCGTCGCCCCGAACCCGAGAAACCACAGAAGCGTAGGGCATCGCCAGCCCACTGTCTCTCTTCTGCCCGCGCCCCGTGCCCGTTTCCCGCGCTTCCGCACCCCCCGCGACGCCTCGGACGCCTCCGGAAGAACCCCTCCAGCGGCTGGCGGACCTAATGCGCGAACGTCGCACCGTCGCCCTCACCGGAGCGGGCATCAGCACCGAGAGCGGCATCCCCGACTACCGCCGCCCCGACGGTACGCGCCGCAGCCCCGACCCGATGCGCCACAGCACCTTCGTCGAAAGCCCCGAGGCGCGCCGCCGCTACTGGGCGCGCTCGGCGGTGGGCTGGCCGCGCTTCCGCGCCGCGCGCCCCAACGACGGGCATCGCGCGCTGGCACGCCTGGAGGAAGCGGGCCTCACCAGCGGCGTCATCACCCAGAACGTAGACCGCCTCCACCAGCAGGCCGGCTCGCGGCGCGTGGTGGACCTGCATGGCGCGCTGGCGGACGTGCGGTGCCTGAACTGCGAGCGCGTCTCGTGCCGCGACGCCTTCCAGGAGCGCATGCTTCGGGCGAATCCCGGATTCCCCCCCGGCGCGGTAAAACTTCGGCCCGATGGGGACGCCACCCTCCCCGACGGCGCGGCGGAAGGCTTCGAGGTGCCGCGCTGCACTGCCTGCAGCGGCGCGCTCATGCCCGGCGTGGTCTTCTTCGGCGGGAGGGTGCCTGAAGGGCGCGTGGAGGCCGCGTGGCGGCTCTACGACGAGGCCGAGGTGCTGCTGGTGCTGGGTTCCTCGCTGGCGGTCTACTCCGGCTTCCGGTTCGCCCTCCGCGCCCGCAAGGAGGGACGCCCCTTCGCCGTCGTCAACCTCGGCCCCGTGCGCGGAACGGAGGAGGATGCCGCAGCGCACGTCCAAGCTCCCCTCGGCGAAGCGCTCCCGAAGCTCGCCCGCGCCTTGACGGGCCGGGCGGGACCGATCTGGGATTGACGATTTTGGATTGACCAGCGGGTTGAGAAGCCGCCGTCCACGGTCCGTCGTCCGCCCCTCCTACAAAGCGATCACATCGTCGATCTCGTAGGCGCGGTCGTAGACGTCGAGCACTTCGTCGCTGGAGTTCATGCGCAGCCGCGCGGTCACGCTCACGTAGTTGCCCTTCGAGGAGGAGCGCACCTTCAGGTCCTCTTCGCTGGCGGGATGGCCCTCGAAAATCTCCTTGAGCTCCTCCAGCCCGTCCTGGGGCGTGATAAACTTGAACGTGTAGGTCGTCGGCCAGTCGGTCTCCTCGTCCAGCAGCTCACGGAACTCGACCCACCATTCATCGGAGGAGCCGGCGCGCCCATCGGTCGGGCGGTCGTTGTTGTCGTCGCTATGGGAGGAATCGGCGGAGGCGTCCATGCGCGTGGGCGGGCTTGCGGAGCAGCGGAAACGACAGTTGCTTCAACCCAGAGCGCTCGTCCCGGATCCGCTCATCCGCCCCCTACGCAGGTAAGCCGTGTAACACGTCGAGCGCGCTCGTCGCACCGATTTTTGTGTTCGGCACGTCAAAAAAGGCCTTGAATGCTGCTTCCCGCTTTTTTTAGCTTGTAAGCGTTATTTGACGCGAAAGCAAACCGCCTCGTTCTCACCGCTTTTCCCTTCCCCCGACTTTCGTTCTCATGCGTACGTTTCGGCGAAGAAGTTTCGCGCCCCTCTGCGCCGCCCTGGCGGTCGCGACGGCCGCCTTGCTCGTTCTCGGCGCGCCGGCGGCGCAGGCGCAGCGCAGCGACCTGCTCAGCGAGTTCGAAGACAAGGTCACGACCTTCACGCTCGACAACGGGCTGACGTTCGTCGTCGTCGAGCGCCACGACGCGCCGGTGGCCTCCTTCGTTACCTACGCCGACGTCGGCTCGGTGGACGAACCCGTCGGCCAGACCGGCATCGCGCACATGTTCGAGCACATGGCCTTCAAGGGCACCACCACCATCGGCACGGAAAACATCGAGCGCGAGCTGGAGCTGCTGGAGAAGCAGGAAGAGATCGCCCAGAAGCTGCGCCTGGAACGCGCCGAAGGCGCCCAGGCCGACACGGCCCGCATCAACGAGCTGGAAGCCCAGCTCAAAAAAGCCACCGAGCGCGCCAAAGAGCCGGTCGTCCAGAACGAGTTCGACCGCATTCTCTCACAGGCGGGCATGCAGGGCATGAACGCCTCCACCAGCGCCGACGCCACGCGCTACTTCTACAGCCTCCCGGCTAACAAGATAGAGCTGTTCTTCGCCCTCGAGTCCGACCGCTTCAAAAACCCGGTGCTGCGCGAGTTCTACACCGAGCGCGACGTGGTGATGGAGGAGCGCCGGACGCGCACCGAGTCGAGCCCGCAGGGCCGGCTGATCGAGGAGATGCTCGCGGCGGCCTTCAAGGCCCACCCCTACGGCCAGCCGACGGTCGGCCACATGTCGGACCTGCAAAACCTTACGCGCACCCAGGCGCGCGCGTTTTACAGCGAGTACTACGTACCCACGAACCTGACCATCGCCATCGCCGGGGACGTGCAACCGCAACGCGTGCGCGAGCTGGCTCGGCAGTACTTCGGCGACATCGAGGAGCAGGACCCGGCCCCGCCGGTGACGACCGTCGAGCCGGACCAGATCAGCGAGCGGCGCGTGATTCTGCGCGAGCAGTCCCAGCCCATCGTGGGCATCGGCTACCACCGCCCGAGCGGGCAGTCTGAGGAGGATGCCGCCTACACCGTCCTCGCCGACGTGCTCGGCGGCGGGCGCACCAGCCGCTTCTACAAGCAGCTCCAGGAGACCGAGAAGGCCCTCGCCGCGCAGGCCGTTCCGTCGTTCCCCGGCGACCAGTATGCCGGCCTGTTCATTCTCTTCGGCGTGCCCAACACAGCCAACGACGTCGGCCCCCGGCAGATGGAAAAAGAGATGTACGCCGTGATCGAGGAGATCAAGGAAGAAGGCATCACGCAGGAGGAGCTCGAGCGCGCCAAGACCAGCGCGCGCGTGAGCCTCATCAACGGGCTCGACTCGAACATGGGGCTGGCCCTCCAGCTCGCACAAGCCGAGCAGACGGCCGGCTCCTGGAAGCATGCCTTCCGCCAGGTCGAAGAGATCCAGAACGTCACCGCCGCGGACGTGCAGGAAGTCGCCCGGGAAACCTTCACGCGCGACAATCGCACCGTCGCCTACATCAAAAACACCGAGGACGCCGAGCCGTCCGCAACCGCCGTGGCCTCGCCTTCCGAGCAGGACGCCTCGGGCGAGTGAGGCGCAATCGCGTGCCCCAGCGCTCTTCTCCCGGCTGCCCCCCCCGTACAGACGCACCGCCGGTGTGTCCCTGCTTTCATTTAACGTCTTCCTCAACCCATGCACCGCCCCCGCCCCCTGACCGCTCTGCTGCTCGCCTTCGCCCTCGTTGCCGCCGGGTGCGCCGGAGCCGGGCAGACCGCCTCGCCGCCGCCCCCCGACGATGCCGACATGGAAAGCGGCGACAGCGAAATGAGCAGCGAGGAAGCCGTCCGGCAGATCACGAAAGTCAGCTACGACGTCGAAAATCTCGACTTTCCCGAGCTGTCGGACTTCCAGGTTCCACAGGTCGAGGAGATGACGCTGGATAACGGCATGAAGATCTTCCTGATCGAAGACCACGAGCTGCCGACCGTCAACGCCTCGGCGCGCGTGGGGGTCGGCTCGGTGTGGGCGCCGGAAGACCACGCCGGCCTCGCCTCGATCACCGGGACGGTAATGCGCACCGGCGGCACGCAGTCGATGACGTCGGACGAGGTGAACCAGCTTCTCGAAAACCTCGGCGCGAGCGTCGAGACGTACGTCGGCGAGACCAGCGGCGGGGCCTCGATGAGCACGCTCGCGGAGAACGTGGACGACGTGCTGCCGGTCTTCGTGGACGTGTTGGCCAACCCGGCCTTTGCCGAGGACAAGGTCGCCCAGGCCAAAAGCCAGACGCGCGGGGCCATCAGCCGGCGCAACGACAACCCCGAGCAGATCGTCAGCCGCGAGTTCGACAAGCTCGTCTACGGCGCGGACAGCCCCTACGCGCGCATCCCGCAGTACTACACTCTCAGCGAGATCAACCGCGAGGACCTGGTGAACTTCCACGACGAGTACTTGCACCCCAACAACACGATGCTCAGCGTGTGGGGCGACTTCGATACCCCGCAGATGAAAGAGAAGCTGCGCAACGCCTTCAGCGGGTGGGAGCAGGCGGAGGGCTTTACGCCGCCGGAGCCGCCGGAGCCGGAGGGCGAACGCGACTACTCGGTCAACCTCGTGGAGAAAACCGACGTCAACCAGAGCACCGTGCGCATGGGCTACCTCGGCACCCTCACGCGCGACGACCCGGACTACTTCCCGGTCATCGTGATGAACGAGGTCCTGAGCGGCGGCTTCACCAGCCGGCTTTTCAAGAACGTGCGCACCGACCAGGGCCTCGCCTACTCCGTGAGCGGGTCGTACAATGCCGGCTACCGAACGCCCGGCCCCTTCCTGGCGCAAGTGCAGACCAAAAGCGGCACGACCGTCGAGGCGGCGCAGTCGGTCATGAGCGAGATTGAAGGAATGCGCCAAGCCCCCCCCAGCGAGGAGGAGGTCACGCTGGCGAAGGACTCGTTTTTGAACTCTTTCGTATTCAACTTCGACACGCGCTCGGAAATCCTGGACCGCCTGATGACCTACGAGAAGTACGATTACCCGCGCGACTTCCTGGAGCAGACGCGCCAGGGCGTAGCCGAGGTGACGCCGCAGGACGTGTACCGCGTCTCCCAGAAGTACCTCGCGCCCGAGGCGATGGACGTGCTCGTGCTGGGCAACCCCGAAGGCTTTGGCGAACCGATTTCGACGCTCTCCCAAGGAGGCGGCGAGGTCAACGAAATCGACATCTCGATCCCCACCAGCCCACCGGGCGAGGCCGAGGAGCCGATCGCCGGCGAGGAAGACCGGGCCGCCGGGCAGGACCTCCTGGCCGAGGTGCGCGAGGCGATGGGCGGCAGCGCCTACGACCAGATCGAGAACGTGCGCCAGTCGCTGGAAACCCAGGCCGGGCAGCAAACCATCGCGCAGACCGTTGCAACCGACCTGACCGGGCAGATCCACGCCGAGGTCGAGACCCCCCAGGGAATGGTCACGATCATCGACACCGGCGAACAAACCTACATGCGGATGGGCGGCAACACGCGGCCGGCCCCGCCGCAACTGCGCCGCCAGTTTCTGAGCGGCCTTCAGCAAGACCCCACCTACCTGATGGCCCGCGCCGACGACCTTGAACCCGCCGACCAGGGCACGCAGACGGTCGAGGGCACCGCGTACCGCGCGCTCCGCATCACGCCCCCAAAGGGCGACCCCTTCACGATGCTGGTGCACCCCGACACGATGATGCCCGCGCGCCTCGTCGCGCAGGCGCAGGGCCAGGAGGTCACCACGGTCCTCGGCGACTTCCGCGAAAAGAGCGGCGTGATGGTGCCCTACGAGCGAGCCGTCTACCAGGGCGGGCAGCAGCGCGCCACCACCACCGTCACCGGCTTCGAGACGAATGTGGGCTTCCCCGACGGCTACTTCACGGTGGACCAGTAAAGCTCGCTCCCCCTCAAAAACGTTCTTCAAACAGAAAGCGCCCGCCTCCAGCAGCACACGCGGCTGCGAAAGCAGGCGCTCTCTCTGTCCCTTCGCATTGCCGAGAGGGGCGCGTCAGTCCTCCTTGCCCTCGTAGGTGAAGGTCTCCTGCACCGAGCGGTCTTGCTTGGTACCGTAGACGCTGGTGGCGCGCTCGGCGCCCTCTTTGGTAACCGCCCAGCCGTCGTCGTGCGGGCTGACGTGGTAGGCGGCGAGACCAGAAACCTCGGCGGCAGCGGCCATCGCAGTGCCGCTCTGCTGCTTTTCGAGCGTGGCGGCCACCCCGTCGAGCTTCTTAGCCAGGCGCTCGACCTTCGCCGCCAAGCTCTGCACCTCCCCGCGCGTGGGCACGTCCAGCCGCCCGAAGACGCTGCGGAACGCCCCGTTGACGGCCCGCTCGATGGCCGTAGCGGTGCCGGCGGCCGTGTCGCTGGCGGACTTCACCGCACGCTGCTGGTGCTCGTTGAGGTCGCGCGCCGTTTTGCTGATCTGGTCGCGGCCCTGCTTTTCGAGCTGCTCGCCGCGCTCGACGAGGTCGTGGTAGAAATCGACCCCTTGTTCCTCCGCCGCCGAGAGCGCCCCGAGGCCCGCCCGCCACACGTCGCGGCCTGCCGAGATCGCTTGGCCCGGCAACGCCATCGCACGGGAGAGGCCGCGCTGCGTCTCGTCGTAGACGCCGGCGGCGATGCTCTCAGCTCCGGCCTCGGCCTGGGCCGCGCCGCCTTTCACCTGGTCGGCGCCTTCTTTGATTTCTTGCTGTCCGTGCGTGTTCTGGTCATTCGTCGTAGTCATGATGCGTTGTCTCGAGACTGGTAGATAATGAATGGTGGGCTTGGGCCGCCGGCGCGTTGCCTTGCGCAATTTGCTCTTGCAAGTTTCTATAACGCAGCGCGTCACAAGATCCCGTATTTGACGCGCCGCGTCATCTTTTCATCGTCTCTTTGCGCCCGCTTCGCTCGCGCGGTTGGTCGAAGGTTGCAAGTCGAACGTTTCTCAGGCCGCCCCGGTCGCGCGCAGAGAACCCCGAACCTTTCCCCGCGGCTCGAAAGCGCGAAGGCTCTGCCAAAACGTCACCCCGCAAACGCTCGGCACGCTTTTCGAGTTTTGCGACAGCCGAAACCAATTTGTACGGAGCAATGCGACTCGCGCCAGTCCCCCAACCCGAAACCCAAACCCATGAATTTGCAGAAGTTCACCGTCAAAGCGCAGGAGACGGTCCAAGACGCCCTCGAGCGCGCCGCCGGGCAGAATCACCAGGGCGTCGAGCCGGCACATCTGCTCACCGCCCTCTTGGCCGACGGCGACGGCGTGGCCGTGACCGTCTTGCGCCGCATCGGGGCGAGCCCCGACCGCCTGCGTCAACGCGCCGAGCAAGCGATGGAGAAACTCCCGACCGTCACCGGCGCGAGCGTGAGCGGGCAGTACCTCAGTGATGACACCAAGAACGTCTTCGACCGCGCCCGCGCCGAGGCGGACCTCTTGGGCGACGACTACGTCTCCTCCGAGCACCTGCTCGTGGCGCTGGCGGAAAGCCAAGACGCCGTCGGCAACACGCTCCGCGAAGAGGGCGCGACCAAAGAGACCGTGGAGGAGGTCATGCAGGAGGTGCGCGGTTCGCAGACCGCCGACGACCCGCACGCCGAGGATCGCTACCAAGCGCTCGACAAGTACGCCCGCGACCTCAACGAATTGGCGCGCGCGGGCAAGATCGACCCGGTGATCGGGCGCGACGAGGAAATTCGCCGTGTGCTTCAGATTCTCTCGCGTCGCCGCAAGAACAACCCCGTCCTTACCGGCGAGCCGGGCACCGGCAAGACGGCCATCGCCGAAGGGCTGGCGATTCGCATCGCGCAGGGCGACGTGCCGGAGGGGCTTCAGTCCAAACGCATCGTGGCGCTGGACATGGGCGCGCTGATCGCGGGGGCCAAGTACCGCGGGGAGTTCGAAGACCGCCTCAAGGCCGTCGTCAAGGAAGTCAGCGAGAGCGACGGCGAAATCATCCTCTTCATCGACGAATTGCACACGCTCGTCGGCGCAGGCGCTTCGGAAGGATCGATGGACGCGGCCAACATCCTCAAGCCGGCCCTCGCGCGCGGTGAGCTGCGCGCCATCGGCGCGACCACGCTGGAGGAGTACCGCAAGCACTTCGAGAAGGACAAGGCGCTGGAGCGCCGCTTCCAAATGGTGCTCGTCGAGGAGCCGAGTATTGCGGAGACCGTCTCGATTTTGCGTGGCATCAACGAGCGTTACGAGGTGCACCACGGCGTCAAGATCACCGACGCGGCGCTGGTGGCGGCCGCCGAACTGTCTGAGCGCTACATCACCGACCGCTTCCTGCCGGACAAGGCCATCGACCTGATCGACGAGTCGGCCTCGAAGCTGCGGCTCGAAATCGATTCCTTGCCCGAAGAGCTCGACAAGCTGGAGCGCGACATCCGCCAGCTCGAAATCGAGCGCGAGGGCGTCAAGCGCGACGGCAATGAGGCTAAGCTCGAATCGATCAACGAGGAGATTTCAAATCTCGAAGAGGAGCGCGACGAGCTTCGCGCGCGCTGGCAGGAGGAAAAAGAGTACATTCAGACCGTGCGCGACGCGAAGGAGGAGCTGGACGAGCTCCGCGTGGAAGCGGAGAACCTGGAGCGCGAGGGGGCCTACGACAAGGTCGCCGAGATCCGCTACGGGCGCATTCCCGAGGTCGAAGAGCGCGCCGAGGAGGCCGAGGCGAAACTGGCGGAGATCCAGCAGAACGGCGCGCTCCTCAAAGAAGAAATCGACGCGGAGGACATCGCCGAGATCGTGAGCCGCTGGACGGGCATCCCCGCCGGGCGCATGCTCGAAAGCGAGCGCCAGAAGCTCCTGCGCATGGAGGACGTACTGTCCGAGCGCGTCGTCGGCCAGCCCGAGGCCATCGAGGCGGTCTCGAACGCCGTGCGCCGCGGACGCGCGGGACTGCAAGAGGAAGGGCGCCCCATCGGCTCGTTCATCTTCCTGGGCACCACCGGCGTGGGCAAGACCGAGCTCTCGAAGGCCCTCGCGCAGTTCCTCTTCAACGACGAAAGCGCGATGGTGCGCATCGACATGAGCGAGTACCAGGAGCGCCACACCGTGAGCCGCCTCGTCGGCGCCCCCCCCGGCTACGTCGGCCACGAGGAAGGCGGCCAGCTCACCGAGCCGGTGCGGCGCAAGCCGTACTCGGTGGTGCTGTTCGACGAGATCGAAAAAGCGCACCCAGAAGTCTTCAACACGCTCCTCCAGCTGCTCGACGACGGGCGCCTCACCGACAACCAGGGCCGCACGACCGACTTCACCAACACGCTGGTGATTATGACCTCGAACCTCGGCTCCGACGTGATCCGCGACCGCTTCGAGGCGGCCGGCGGCACGCTCTCCGAGGACCAGTTCGACGAACTGGAGGACGA